>VERN01000028.1 GCA_018882635.1 Beijerinckiaceae bacterium
CGCCGCGGTGCTCGTCGCTTCCGGATGCCGGTTCCTCATGGCCAGCCGGCGGCCCCAGACCCGGACCCCAAGCGAGCCCATCGAGAGCTAGGTCGAACCCGGTGGACCTTCATCCTTCCCTGCATCAGCCTCGACGCCGGTGAGGTCGAAGTCCCCCACGGGTACCTTGGCAGGCCAGCGGATCAGGATCACGATGGCGCCGACGAGCATCGCGATCCCGACGATGGTCTCGGCCGCCTGCAATTGCAACAGCTTGTCAGGGTCGATGGTTATCGTGTCGATCTCAACGGTGGCGGACGCCGCGATCGCGCCCGCCATGATTTCCCCTTGGATTTTTAGGCTTTGCACACGCGCTTCGATGAGCCCGGCGCGGAATTGGTTGAGATAAAGAATGCCAGCCAGCAAAGCGACAAGGCCAGCCAGATTAAGCACGACGATGCGACGCACGAGACTTGAGGATGCGCGCACGAAGACCAAACGGCCAAAGGCGCGTAAGCGCTCACCCGCCCGTTGCAACAACGACCGACGCCGTAAGGACGCAAGGCCCCGGTCTGTCGTGGTGCTGCTATCGCTTTGCGCACTCATAAGGGGTCAGCCCCTCATCGACCCTATTCCTTGAAGCGGTAGCCGACGCCATACAGAGTTTCGATCATTTCGAAATTGTCGTCGACGACTTTGAACTTCTTGCGCAGCCGTTTGATGTGGCTATCGATCGTGCGGTCGTCGACATAGACCTGATCATCATACGCCGCATCCATCAACGCATTGCGGCTTTTCACAACACCGGGACGCTGCGCCAGCGCTTGAAGAATGAGAAATTCTGTCACGGTGAGCGTCACTGGCTCACCATTCCATGTGCAGGTGTGTCGCTCCGGATCCATCCGTAATTGGCCGCGTTCCAAAACGCGCGCGTCAATTTCCTTCGGCGTGGCAGGTTCCTTCGCCGCACCGGCGCGGCGCAGCACCGCCTTCACGCGTTCCACCAGAAGGCGCTGCGAGAACGGTTTGCGAATGAAATCGTCGGCTCCCATCTTGAGCCCGAACAATTCGTCGATCTCCTCGTCCTTTGAGGTGAGGAAGATCACCGGCAAATCGGATTTCTGCCGCAGCCGCCGCAGCAATTCCATGCCATCCATGCGCGGCATCTTAATGTCGAAGATGGCCAGATCGGGCGGATTGGTTTTCAGGCCGTCGAGCGCGGTGGCGCCATCCGTGTAAGTTTGGATCCGATAGCCTTCGTTTTCGAGGGCGATCGATACCGAGGTCAGGATGTTGCGGTCGTCATCGACAAGCGCGATGGTGGGCATGGTTCAATCTCTGGAGCCAAGGACAATGGGCGCAAAGCTCAGGCCGAGCCTTGCCATAAGACGGGCCGATCATGGCTCCTTCGCGGCCGTCTTGGGGCGAATGTAGTCATTCCAACAAGGTTCCGCCATGGTCGTCCGCAAAAACGGGCTGGAAGCTAACGGGAGATTCTGATGACTGAGACCTCTCCACCGGCCGTCCCGGCCTTTGATCCGGTCGCGGAAGGGCGCCGTTTATTGCGCCAGAGCCCCTATGGTGCCCTGGCCACAAAGGATCGCCAGACCAGCCACCCCTATGCCTCGCTGGTGGCCGTGGCCCCAGACACGGACGGCGCACCCCTGATTCTCATCTCGACGCTTGCGCTTCACACCTTGAACCTGTTGGCAGATCCGGCCTGCTCCCTGCTTTTGGCCGATATTGGTGAGGGTGACCCAACATCTCATCCGCGGTTGAGCCTGATGACGACCGCCCGGGAGGTTGAGGCAGCGGCTGCCAAGCCGCTTTATCTGGCCTGCCACCCTGATGCGGCTCTTTATGCCGATTTCGCCGATTTTTCATTCTGGCGGCTTGAGCCTCTGACCGGCCATCTCGTCGCAGGCTTCGGCAGGATCGTTGATTTGGCGCCGGCGCAGTTGCTCGTTCCGTCGGCCTAAAACGATTGAATAGCCCATCCTGCTTGTGGGGATGGCTTAAGCCCATCTGGCATCCCAATCCTTGGGTCTGATCGGGTCAAAACGGGCGCCTTATCAGCATTTTGGCGCAGTAGCGCGCGGCCTTGTCATGCGATAAGGCACTTGCGCGTTGCCGCTCCGATCGGCCTTTCGCGCGGGAGATAATACAATGGACAATGTTGGCCTCCGTAACGACGCCCATGGCGCTGAAAAATTCGGCTTCAAAGACCTG
This sequence comes from Beijerinckiaceae bacterium, assembly GCA_018882635.1. Classification (GTDB taxonomy): domain Bacteria; phylum Pseudomonadota; class Alphaproteobacteria; order Rhizobiales; family Beijerinckiaceae; genus TNE-4. Next base: position 2,209 of record VERN01000028.1, read on the forward strand.
AAGCGCGTGTTCTGGAACATGGAGGCGCCGCGTCTCTACGAAGAAGCGATCCGTCGCGGTGAAGCGCAGCTTGCAGCCCACGGGCCGATTGTGGCTGAAACAGGTGTTCACACCGGGCGTTCGCCGAAGGACAAATTTGTCGTGCGCGACAACCACACCGAGTCTGTTGTGTGGTGGGACAACAATGGCGCGATTACACCGGCGAATTTCGAAACCTTGATGGCCGACATGCTGGCGCACGCCAAGGGCAAGGAATTGTTCGCGCAAGACCTGTTCGGCGGCGCTGATCCGCTGTTCCGCGTCAAGACGCGCGTCTTCACCGAATATGCATGGCACTCGCTGTTCATCCGCAATCTTCTGATCCGTCCCGCGGCAGAAGAGATTCCGGGTTTCGTGCCCGACATGACGATTGTCGATCTGCCGAGCTTCAAGGCCGATCCGGCCCGCCATGGCTGCCGTTCTGAAACAGTGATTGCGTGCGATTTCACGCGCAAGATCGTGCTCATCGCCGGAACGTCCTATGCCGGTGAAATGAAGAAGTCGGTCTTCACCTACCTCAACTACATCCTGCCCGATCAAGGCGTCATGCCGATGCATTGCTCGGCCAATTCCGGTTCCCACGATGATGCGGCCGTGTTCTTCGGCCTCTCAGGCACCGGCAAGACAACCTTATCCGCTGATCCGAACCGCACGCTGATTGGCGACGATGAGCATGGCTGGGCACCTTCGGGCATCTTCAATTTTGAAGGCGGCTGCTACGCCAAGGCCATTCGCCTCTCGCGTGAGGCGGAGCCAGAAATTTTTGCGACCACCGAGCGCTTCGGCACGGTGATGGAAAATGTGACGCTCGATCCTGAGACGCGCGCTCCGGATTTTGACGACGCATCGAAAACTGAAAACACCCGCATCGCTTATCCGCTGAATTTCATTCCGAATGCTTCGACCACAGGCCGCGCCGGCATCCCGAAGAATATTGTGATGCTGACATGCGATGCCTTCGGCGTGATCCCGCCAATCGCCAAGCTCACGCCTGCGCAGGCGATGTATCACTTCCTCTCGGGCTACACCGCCAAGGTGGCGGGCACCGAAAAAGGCGTTACCGAACCGCAGGCCACCTTCTCGACCTGCTTTGGCGCGCCCTTTATGCCGCGTCATCCTTCGGTTTACGGCAATCTCCTGCGCGACCTGATCGCCAAGCACGGCGTCGATTGCTGGCTTGTGAATACGGGTTGGACCGGCGGCAAGCACGGCGTTGGTCGCCGTATGCCGATCCGCGTCACCCGCCGTCTTCTGACCGCCGCTTTGGATGGCTCGCTCAATCGGGCTGATTTCCGCACCGATCCTTATTTCGGTTTTTCGGTGCCGACCTCGGTGCCGGGTGTCGAGCCGCACATCCTTTATCCGGTCAAGACATGGGCCAATAAGGCTGAATTTGCCGACACGGCGAATAAGCTTGTGGCCATGTTCCGGGACAATTTCGCGAAGTTCGAGCCCCATGTGGATGCTGACGTGAAGAACGCTGCACCCTCGTCCCAACTCGCTGCCGAATAAGCGGATGATCCGCGCTTAATGCAGGGGCGGGGCGCAAGCCCCGCCTCTTGCGTTAAGGGCCAATCCCCGACAGTCTCCGCCCGCGCCCGGAAGAAGGCGCGGGAGGAATGCATGCCCAGAGTCAATTTGTCTGCGGATCAGACGCTACCGCAGGATGCCTATGCCGGAGCCTTGGCTGGCCGTGTTTGGCGGCCTGATGCCGATGGCCCGTCGATCGTGGCTATTCGCGCTGATGGCGTGATCGATATCACGCAAAGTGTCCCGACCATGCGCGACCTCTGTGAAGCCGCAGACCCAGCCGCCATGCTCCGAGGTGCGACGGGTGAAAACCTCGGATCCTTGGATGGGATCCTCGCTAATACAGCCGCCGAGACGCGCGATCCGTCCAAGCCCTATCTTTTGTCGCCGATTGACCTGCAAGCGATCAAAGCCGCGGGCGTGACCTTCGCCATTTCCATGCTTGAGCGTGTGATTGAAGAGCGCGCGCGCGGGAATGCCGATGCAGCGGCTGAAATCCGCAAGGAGATTGTCGCTCTGGTCGGCGACGATCTCTCTCAATTGAAGCCCGGTTCGCCTGAAGCGATGCGCCTCAAAGAAGTGCTGATGAAGCAGGGCGCATGGAGCCAATATCTTGAAGTCGGCATTGGTCCCGATGCTGAGATTTTTACCAAAGCACCCGTCATGGCGAGTGTCGGAACAGGTGCCGATGCTGGCCTCAACAAGGTGTCGACGTGGAATAATCCTGAGCCCGAAGTGGTTCTCGTTGTTGCGTCCAATGGCAAAATTATTGGTGCGACGCTTGGCAATGACGTCAATTTACGCGATGTCGAAGGCCGTTCCGCCTTGTTGCTTGGCAAGGCCAAGGACAATAACGCGTCTGCGACACTCGGGCCTTTTCTACGCTTTTTCGATGCAACCTTTAGCATCGACGATTTGCGTCGCGCTGAGTTGACATTGAAAGTTGAAGGCGAAGATGGCTTCGTCCTCAACGGGGCCTCATCGCTCTCGAAAATCAGCCGCAGCTTTGAAGATCTGGCAAGCCAGATGTTAGGCCCGCACCATCAATATCCCGATGGGGCTGTTCTCTATACCGGGACACTCTTCGCCCCGATCGAAGATCGCGATGCACCCGGCAAAGGCTTCACGCACAAGATTGGTGATGTCGTGACGATTGCGACGCCGAAACTCGGCGCACTCGTCAATCGTATGAAATATGCGCATGAATGTCCGCCCTGGACTTATGGTGTGTCACACCTGATGCGCAATCTGGCCCGCCGCGGCCTCATTTGATTTGGGAAGGAAGTAGCCATGTCTGAACTGTTTAAAAACTACATCGCGGGCCAATGGGTCGAAGGCACATCCGTCAATGACAATGTGAATCCCTCCAACACCAACGATATCGTCGGCCGCTATGCGCGCGCGTCCAAGGCGCAGGCCGAACAAGCGATTGCTGCCGCAAAGGCTGCCTTTCCTGCGTGGTCGCGTTCGTCACCGCAGGAGCGCCACGACATTTTGAAAAAAGCGTCGGATGAAATCTTGGCGCGCAAGGAAGAGCTCGGCAAATTGTTGTCACGCGAAGAAGGCAAGACCTTGCCCGAAGGCATCGGTGAAGCAACACGCGCCGGTCAGATTTTTGATTTCTTCGCCGGTGAGGCGTTGCGCCTCAATGGCGAGGTGGTGACATCGGTTCGTCCCGGTGTCGGCATCGAAGTGACGCGTGAAGCGGTGGGTGTGATCGGCATGATCACGCCGTGGAACTTCCCGATCGCCATTCCGGCTTGGAAGATTGCGCCAGCGCTCGCTTATGGCAACACGATCGTCTTCAAGCCAGCCGATCTTGTGCCGGGCAGTGCTTGGGCGCTTGTCGATATTCTCGTGCGTGCAGGCCTACCGACGGGCGTACTCAATCTCGTCATGGGCCGTGGCTCTGATGTGGGTCAAGCCATTCTCGAACATCCCGATGTGGCTGCGATCACTTTTACGGGTTCTGTCTCAACCGGCCGCAAAGTGGCGGCAGCCTGCGTCGCGTCGACACCGATGAAAAAAGTGCAGCTCGAAATGGGCGGCAAAAATCCGCTCGTCGTGCTCGATGACGCCGATCTCAAACTTGCGGTGGAAACGGCCGTGAACGGCGCCTTCTTCTCGACGGGGCAACGCTGCACAGCATCCTCGCGCTTCATTGTGCAGGATGGCATCCATAATAAATTCGTCGATGCGGTGGCTGAACGTCTCAAGGGTCTCGTCGTCGATGACGCCCTGAAAGCCGGTACGCATATTGGTCCCGTGGTCGATCAGGGTCAGCTCGATCAGGATATGAAATACATCGCGATCGGCAAGGATGAGGGTGCCAAGCTCTTCTGGGGCGGTGAGCGTCTCAATCGCGAAAACCCCGGCTTCTATTTGCAGCCTGCTCTCTTCACCGAATGCACGAACACTATGCGCATTGCGCGTGAGGAGATTTTTGGCCCGGTGGCAAGCGTCATCCGCGTCAAGGATTATGATGAGGCGCTGGCTGTGGCGAACGACACAGAATTTGGCCTCTCATCGGGCATCTGCACGTCGAGCCTGAAATATGCGACACATTTCCGTCGTAACAGCGAAGCGGGCATGGTGATGGTCAATCTGCCGACCGCTGGCGTTGATTACCACGTCCCGTTCGGCGGGCGTAAGGGCTCAAGCTATGGCCCGCGCGAGCAGGGCGCCTATGCACGCGAATTCTACACGACCGTGAAGACGGCCTATACGTTTGCGGGCTGATTGCCTTTAAAACGCGCTTTTCGCCGCCGCCCTTCTCGCGCAGAATGGCGGCGGTTTTCTTTTCAGGATCCTCTGTGCCTTAGGATTTTCCATGTCGCTTGATACATGGCTCGCCTTTGCGGCGGCATCCACCATTCTCATTGTTATTCCCGGTCCGACGATTTTACTCGTCGTATCTTATGCGTTGGGAAAAGGCTGGCGCTCCGCGCTGCCCATGGCGGTGGGCGTCGCGCTGGGGGATTGTGCGGCGATGACCTTTTCCATCCTTGGGCTCGGTGCGCTGCTCGCTGCATCCGCCACGCTCTACACGGTGCTGAAATGGATCGGCGCTGCCTATCTGATTTATCTCGGTCTGAAACTCTGGCGCGCGGGCGGAACGCTTGACGCGCGCCCTATCGATCAGGACGCAAGCCCTGTCAAAATGTTGGCGCATGCGTTCATCGTGACCGCACTCAATCCAAAGGGCCTGACGTTTTTCGTGGCTTTTCTGCCGCAATTTGTTGATCCCCACGCGGATTTCTGGCGGCAAATGCTGATCTTCGAAGCCACCTTTATTGCGATCGCCTTTGTAAATGCGTTTTCTTATGCCGTGCTTGCCAGCCGCGCCCGCACATTGGTGCGGTCCGAGCGCGTGATGACAAACATCAATCGCGCGGGTGGGTCGCTTCTCATCGGCGCGGGTGTGATGGCTGCCTTGGCGCGCGCCAAATAAAGTTTAGATCACATTCTTTTCGAGCAGCGGTTTATTCTTGGCAATGCGCTCAAAAGAGGCGTCGGATAAGTCCAGCGTCAAATAGCGTCCATGCACGAGCAATTCGGCGAGGCCCCGCCCCACAGCGGGTGATTGCTGCAGGCCATGGCCTGAGAAACCATTTGCAAGATAGAAATTCGGAATTTCCGGCACCGGGCCAAGAATGGCGTTCGCATCGAAAGTGTTCATGTCATAGTGCCCCGCCCAAGCGCGGCCGGGCCGGATCGCCTCAAACGCGGGAACGCGTGTCGCGAGCGTCGGCCAGACATGCTCCTCAAACAAGGCGTAATCGACATCAAAATCATCGGTATCAGGGTCGTTCTCTTCCGCGGGCGCTGAGCCGCAGATAAACATCTGCCCTTCTGCTGTGCGCTGCCCTTCCGGCCGCGCATAGCATCCGCTGGCGTCGATCAGCATCGGGAAGGAATCAAATTCCGCTTTGCAGGTAAAGGTAAAGACGCAGCGCTTTTTTGAAACGACGGGGATATTAACACCGGCTTGCGCAGCTAATTGTCGAGCGCCTGATGCACCCGCTGCATTCACAAGCGCACCACAAACGATACGGGAACCATCCTCGAGCTTCACCGCAACCACGCGCCCCTGCGCGCGCTCTACATCAACCACTTTGCCATCGATATAAGTGACACCCAAGGCACGCGCTTTTTTGCGGAACGCTTGCATCAATCCCCAGCCATCAAACCAGCCTTCGCCTGTCTGGCCCCATGTGGCCGCGTGAAGATCATGCGTTGTAAGCCATGGATAACGGCGCGCTGCTTCATCTGGCGAGAACAAAAGAATGTCGGCGCCTTCTTGTCGCTGCAATTCCCAATTCTCGCGCAGAACCCGCCCGGCATTCTCCGATGCGGCGAGGTAGAGATAGCCGCCTTCATGCAAATCAATGCCCGGCTTATCGCCATTCACCTCGAGACGATCGCCAATCTCACGCAGGAATTGAATGCCATAAAGCGACATGCGGATATTGATGGCACTTGAATATTGCTGTCGGATTGAAGCGGCTGACAGCGCTGAGGCGGAAAATTGATAGGTCGAATCTTTTTCGATGACAACCACGCGGCCTTTGAACGTAGGATCGCTTGCAACATGATAGGCGATGGAAGAGCCGATCGCTGCGCCGCCTACAATCACAATGTCTGCGCTGTCGATCATGGGTCGTCCTCGATTCCAAAATGCGTCGACGCTTTCTAGCGCCCAACGGCCTGCAAAAGCCAGTCGCGGAAAATCCGGAGCGCCGGGCGTTCGCCTTGGGCCGTTGGATAGACGAGCCAATAGGATTGGCGGCTTTCAACGGGTCGGTCGAACGGGATGACCAGCTGGCCGGATTTCAATTCATCTTCGATGAGAAAGCGCGGCACGACCGCAACCCCCAAGCCGGCGACAGCGGCCTGCGCCACCATCGCGAACTGTTCGAAGCGCGGGCCGGGCCGCGCCGTCTCGGGATCAAGCCCTTGCGCCTCAAACCATTCTGCCCAACCCTGCGGGCGGGTCGCCTGCCGCAGAAGAGGAACGCGCGTGAGATCTTCGGGTCGCCCTATGGCCTCTCGCGCCAGAAAGGCCGGGCTTGCGACCGGCACAATCATTTCGCCCATCAAGCGATGCGCCTCTGTCCCGGGCCATGTCGGGTCGCCAAAATGGATTGCGGCATCAAACGGCTCGCGGGCAAAATCAAACGGCACGATGCGGGTCGAAAAATCGATCGCGATCTCGGGATGGCGGGCAAAAAAGTCGGGCAGGCGGGGGATCAACCAACGGGTCCCGAAGGTCGGCAACAGCGCCAGAGACAGGGTTCCCCCGACATTCTTCATCGCCATCGTCGACAGGGTCGCTGTCTGCAGCCGGGAGAGTATGTCCCGAATTTCTGCCGCATAGGCCCGCCCGGCCTCGGTTGGCACAATCCTCTGCCGAATCCGTTCAAACAGGCGCAACCCGAGGGTAGCCTCAAGGATGGCAACCTGCCGCGACACCGCCCCTTGAGTCAGGTGCAACTCTTCGGCCGCGCGGGTAAAACTCTCCAGCCGGGCGGCGGCTTCGAAAGCTTGCAGGGCGGCAAGGCTGGGGGTGACAGAGCGGGGCTGGTTCATGAGCTTTTCTCATGATGTTCTGAAAAGAACTCGTTTGCAACCGGTCTGTTTCTGTCCTTTCCTGCCATCTCAGCAGAGAAATAGGAATGACGATGATGCACGGAACAGATGACGCTAAGGCAATCTTGCAGCGCTTGGGCGTCCCCGCGACTGTTTTCGCGTCTGGTGACCTCCCAGCCCGTTCGCCGATCAATGGTCAGGTCATCGGTCATCTGCGGGCTGATACGGCAGAAGAGGCGAAGGTCAAAATTGGCCGCGCGGCTTACGCCTTCAAAGAATGGCGCCTCATCCCCGCGCCGCGCCGCGGTGAATTTGTCCGGTTGCTCGGCGAAGAATTGCGCGCGGCGAAAACCGATCTCGGCATGCTGGTGACGCTCGAAGCAGGAAAGATCGTCTCCGAAGGCCTCGGCGAAGTGCAGGAAATGATCGACATTTGCGATTATGCGGTCGGTCTCTCGCGTCAATTGTTTGGCCTCACCATCGCCACCGAGCGCCCGTCGCACCGCATGATGGAAACATGGCATCCTTTGGGTGTCTGCGGCGTGATTTCGGCTTTCAATTTCCCTGTTGCAGTTTGGTCATGGAACGCGGCGCTTGCGTTTGTCTGCGGTGATCCGGTTGTTTGGAAGCCATCCGAAAAGACCATGCTTACCGCATTGGCGGTGCAAGCCCTCGTCAAACGCGCCGCAGATAAATTCGGCGGCGTGCCAGACGGTTTGCATGAAGTGCTCATTGGTGGCCGAGACCTTGGTGAATTGCTGGTCGACGATCATCGCGTTCCTGTTGTGTCAGCAACGGGATCGACCGCGATGGGGCGCCATGTGGGGCCGAAGCTCGCATCACGCTTCGCACGCGCTATTCTCGAATTGGGCGGCAACAATGCCGCTATCGTCGCACCCTCGGCTGATCTTGATCTCGCTTTGCGTGGCATCGCCTTTGCGGCAATGGGAACTGCGGGCCAGCGTTGCACCACGCTGCGCCGTCTGTTCGTTCATGAAAGCGTCTATGACACTTTGGTGCCCCGCCTGCGCAAGGTCTATGGCTCAGTGAAGATTGGTGATCCGCGCGAGAACGGTGTTCTCGTCGGCCCGCTGATCGATAAAGGGGCTTACGAGGGCATGGTGCGCGCGCTTGACGAAGCGCGCGCGGCGGGCGCTACAATCACCGGCGGCGAGCGCCAAAATATCGGCGGAGCGGATGCCTATTACGTCTCGCCCGCGCTTGTTGAAGTGAAAGCGCATGATGGGCCGGTGAAGCGTGAAACCTTTGCGCCTATTCTTTACGTGATGCGCTATTCAAAATTTGAAGACGCCATCGCGATGCAAAATGATGTGGGCGCGGGTCTGTCATCCTCGCTCTTTACGCTCGATATGCGTGAGGCTGAAACCTTTGTCTCCGTCGCAGGCTCTGATTGCGGCATTGCCAACGTCAATATTGGGCCGTCAGGCGCAGAAATTGGCGGGGCTTTTGGCGGCGAGAAGGAAACGGGCGGCGGGCGTGAAGCAGGCTCCGATGCGTGGAAAGCCTATATGCGCCGCGCCACCAACACGATCAATTATGGAACCACGCTGCCGCTCGCTCAGGGCGTCAGCTTTGATATTGCCGAGTGAGGGAGTTCACCATGGCCAACCCAAAATCCGTCGCGCCATTCAAATGGGATGATGCTTTTCTGCTTGATGAGCAATTGACCGATGATGAACGCATGATCCGTGACAGCGCCCGCGCCTACGCGCAGGATAAATTGCTGCCGCGTGTGAATGAGGCCTATCTCGAGGAAAAGACCGATCGTTCGATCTTCAATGAAATGGGTGCGCTTGGCCTCCTCGGCGTGACGCTGCCAGACGATTATGGCTGCGCGGGAGCATCTTATGTCGCCTATGGGCTGGTGGCGCGCGAAGTCGAGCGTGTTGATTCTGGCTATCGCTCAATGATGAGCGTGCAATCTTCGCTCGTGATGTATCCCATCTTTGCTTATGGCAGCGAAGCGCAGCGCAAAAAATACCTGCCAAAATTGGCCAGCGGCGAATATGTCGGCTGCTTTGGTTTGACTGAACCAGACGCGGGATCTGATCCGGCCGGTATGAAAACCCGCGCGGAAAAAGTCGCCGATGGTTATCGGTTGACGGGCTCAAAAATGTGGATTTCGAATTCACCCATCGCGGACGTGTTCGTGGTCTGGGCGAAATCGGCTGAACACAATAATGAGATCCGCGGCTTCATTTTGGAAAAGGGCATGAAGGGCCTTTCCGCACCCAAGATTGGTGGCAAGCTCTCTTTGCGCGCATCGATCACGGGTGAGATCGTGATGGATGGCGTGATTGTGCCAGAAGACAATCTGCTGCCGAACGTCTCAGGTCTCAAAGGTCCGTTTGGGTGCCTCAACCGCGCGCGCTACGGCATTTCATGGGGTGTGCTCGGTGCGGCCGAAGATTGCTGGCATCGCGCCCGCCAATACACGCTTGATCGTCAGCAGTTTGGCCGTCCTCTTGCGCAGACACAGCTTGTGCAGAAAAAGCTTGCCGACATGCAGACGGAAATTACGCTCGGATTGCAAGGCTCGCTCCGTGTCGGCCGCTTGTTTGATGAGGGTAAGGCCGCGCCTGAAATGATCTCGATCGTGAAGCGCAACAATTGCGGCAAGGCACTCGATATCGCGCGTGTCGCACGCGATATGCACGGCGGCAATGGGATCCAGATCGAATATCACGTTATGCGTCACGCGCAGAATCTCGAAACGGTGAATACGTATGAGGGAACGCATGATGTTCACGCGTTGATTCTCGGTCGCGCGCAAACAGGGCTTCAAGCTTTTTTCTAAGCCATGGAGCACGTTTCGTCCCCGAGCGGGCCAATCCGGATTTCGAGTACGGATTGGCTCAAAATCGCTGGTGTGATCGCGTTTCTCGCCGATCACATCGGTCTCTATTTCGTGGACGATCCTGATTTACTACGTACGATCGGTCGCCTCGCAGCGCCGATCTTTTTCTTTTTCATTGGGTTTGCGCGTTCGCGCGATATTCCGCTCTCATGGATCGTGATCGGGTCACTCCTGACCTTCGCAGATTTTTGGACTGATACGGATGAAGACGTCGTCCTCAACATTTTGATCAATTTCGCCTTCGTTCGTTTTGCCCTGCGCGTTGTTGATGTCTATGCAGCAACGCCGATACGTCTCGCGGGCGTGGCACTCATCTGTATCGTCGCTTTACCGTTTGTCGGCTCAATCATGGAATATGGTGCCGAAGGCTGGTTATGGGCTTTGGTAGGTTATGCCCAGCGCAGCTGGCGCGATGGTGACGCGCGTTACCATTGGGCGCGTTTCGGCTTTGCGGCTCTCGCGGCCGGCCTCTACGCCTTCACGGAAATTCAAGACCATGGCTTGAGTGAGGGAAATGACATATCGCTGATTGTCGCGCTTTTATCGTTGGTGAGCTTTTTGCTCATGTTTCAAAGGCGTCCAAGCCCCGTTCAACCTCCAGCGATTCTGATGCCCATTGTTCAATTTCTGTCGCGCTATTCGCTTGAAATCTACGCTCTATCCCTTGTCGGTATGCAGGTGATCGCACATGTCATCCTCTGAAAATGCACCGCTTGCTGGATTAAAAGTATTGGAGCTGGCTCGCATTCTTGCGGGGCCATGGATTGGCCAAACCCTGGCTGATTTGGGCGCTGATGTCGTTAAAGTTGAACGTCCCGGCGCAGGGGATGATACACGTCAATGGGGCCCACCTTTCGTTGAAGCCAAAGACGAAGGCCATCTATCGGCCGCCTATTTTCATGCGTGCAATCGTGGCAAACGCTCAATTGCGATTGATTTTGAAAGCGAACAAGGTCGCGCACAAGTGCGTGAATTAGCGCGCCATGCCGATATCGTTATCGAAAACTTCAAAGTTGGTGGCCTCAAAAAATATGGCCTCGATTATGAAAGCCTGAAAGCGATCAATCCGCGGCTCATTTATTGCTCCGTGACAGGCTTTGGCCAAAACGGTCCTTACGCTGATCGTGCCGGTTATGATTTCATGGTGCAGGCCATGGGCGGCATCATGGACCTCACAGGCGAAAAGAATGGCGAGCCGCAAAAGATTGGCGTCGCCTTTGCTGATATTTTTACTGGGCTCTACGGTGTCATCGGCATTATGGCCGCTCTGCGCAAACGCGATCAGACAGGCGAGGGCGCTCATATTGATATGGCATTGCTGGATACCATCGTGTCTGTGCTCGCCAATCAGGCCTTGAATTATATGGTCTCTGGCACGGCGCCGCGGCGCATGGGGAACGCCCATCCTAACATCGTGCCTTATCAGGTCTTTCCAGTCGCTGATGGCCATGTCGTGATTGCGGTCGGCAATGATGGCCAATTTCGTAAATTATGCGCTGTGCTTGGTGAGCCGACCTTGGCCGATAATCCCGATTACGCAACCAATCCGCTCCGCGTGAAACATCGCGACCCGTTGGTGGCGCGCCTCGCGGGACTGACAGGGCAATGGAAGCGTGATGATCTTTTGAAGCGTCTTGATGCCGATCACGTGCCAGCAGGTCCGATCAATACGGTCGCCGATGTGTTTGCTGATCCGCAGATTATCGCGCGTAAAATGTGGATCGATCTCAAGCACGATCATGCCAAAGCGGGAACGGTTCCAAGCCTACGTGGCCCTATTGTGATGAATGGCGCGCCGCTTGTGGCTGATACGCCATCGCCGCCGCTTGGCGCGCATACGGATGATGTTTTGAATGACCCCGCCTGGGGCGCTCTGGGAGGAAAAGCCTGATGACGGAAACGGCCATGCGCACCGGCGGACAATTGATTGTGGATTGCTTGAAGGCTCAAGGCGTCGAGCATGTGTTTTGTGTGCCGGGAGAATCCTATCTCGCCGTGCTTGATGCGCTGCATGATGCCGATATCAACGTCACTGTCTGCCGTCAGGAAGGTGGCGCGACGATGATGGCTGATGCCACAGCGCGCCTAACGGGGCGTCCCGGTATTGTGATGGTGACGCGCGGGCCGGGCGCGACCAATGCTTCGCCGGGCATTCATATTGCCGAACATGATTCAGTCCCGCTCATCATGTTTGTCGGCCAGATCGAAAATGGCATGCGTGGCCGCGGCGCGTTTCAAGAAATGGATTATCGCGCCTTTTTCGGTTCAACCGCTAAATGGGTGACGGAGATTGATGATCCGGCACGGATTCCTGAGATCGTCTCCCGCGCGTTTCACGTCGCCATGCAAGGTCGTCCCGGCCCTGTCATCATCGCTCTACCAGAAGACGTGTTAATTGAGACCGCTGCCGTGGCTGCAGGGCCGCGTGTCGAGGCCATCGAGATTTGGCCTGGCCAGACACAAATGGCAGAGCTGCAAAAGCGGATCTGGGCCGCTAAGAAGCCGATTATGATTTTAGGCGGTTCGGGTTGGAGCGAAAAGGCCGTCAAATCGGTCGAGCGTTTTGCTGAACGGTTTGAGATGCCGGTCGTGACATCTTTCCGTCGGGCGATGCTCTTCAACGGTGATCATCACAATTACGCAGGTGAGCTTGGTATCGGGCCTAATCCCAAATTGAAGGCGCGTATCGAGCAATCGGATCTTGTGATCCTTGTGGGTGGCCGTATGGCGGAAATGCCATCGCAATCCTACACGCTTTTTAACATCCCTGCGCCGCAGGTTGATTTCGTCCATGTCCACGCTGATCCGGAAGAGCTGGGTCGCGTCTATCATCCAACGCTCGGCATTAATGCGACGCCGCGCGCTTTCGCTGCTGCGTTGGAAACACTGCAACCACCAAACACCATCCCATGGGCGAGTGAAACGAAGCAGGCGCGCGAAGATTTTCTCGGTTGGACGGAGCAACCGCCACGCGGCCCCGGCGCGCTCGATATGGGCCAAGCCATGCTATGGCTCCGGAATTACCTTCCCGAAGATGCTGTCATTTGTAACGGCGCTGGGAATTACGCCATCTGGGTTGGACGTTTCTTACGCTTCCGGAAATATGCAACGCAATTGGCGCCGAACTCCGGTTCCATGGGCTTCGGCGTGCCAGCGGCCGTGGGTGCCAAGCGGCAATTTCCCGATCGTATGGTTGTCGCCTTTGCAGGCGATGGCTGCTTCCTGATGAATGGTCAGGAATTTGCGACCGCCGTGCAATATGATCTGCCGATCATCGCCGTGATTGTCGACAACGGCATGTATGGCACGATCCGTATGCATCAGGAGCGGGAATATCCCGGCCGCGTCTCCGCAACGAAATTGAAAAACCCGGATTTCGCGGCCTATGCCCGTGCCTTTGGCGGGCATGGCGAACGTGTCGAGAAAACTGAAGAATTTGGTCCCGCTTTTGAACGCGCGGTCGCATCTGGCAAACCAGCGATCCTTCACTGCATCGTTGATCCGGAAGCGATCACACCAGCGACGACACTCACAAAACTGCGTGAAGCGTCGCTCGCGGCGAAGAAGTGAGGCTCAGCCGAGCTTCTCGCTCACCATCGCCCGTAGAGCCCGGAGATCCTTAGCGAACAGGCGAATGCCTTCGCTGAGTTTCTCCGTCGCCATCGCATCTTCATTCAGCGCAAATCGGAAGCTGGCTTCGTCTGTTGCGAGACGTGCCTCGCCCTGTGAAGCGGCGTGTGCGCCGTCAAGCGCGCGTGTCAGCGTGCCATTGTCCTTAGCGAGACTTTCGAGAAGGGCTGGCGCGATGGTCAGCCGATCGCATCCGGCGAGCGCTTCGATCTCGCCTTGATTGCGGAAGGATGCGCCCATGACGACAGTCTTATAACCATGGCGTTTATAATAGGCGAAGATGCGTTTGACGGATGCAACGCCCGGATCATCCGTAGCCGTGTAGGTTTTGCCTTCCGCCTTCATATACCAGTCGAGAATCCGCCCGACGAAGGGTGAGATGAGAAAAGCGCCAGCGTCGGCGGCTGCGGCCGCCTGCACGAGCGAGAACAAGAGCGTCAGATTGCAGTCGATCCCTTCCTTTTGCAGGATCTCCGCGGCACGGATGCCTTCCCATGTTGAAGCGAGCTTGATGAGGATGCGCTCGCGGCCGACGCCGCGGCTCTCATAGTCAGCGATGAGCGCCCGTGCCTTGGTCAAGCTCTTGGCCGTATCAAAGGAGAGGTCGGCGTCGACTTCGGTCGACACGCGGCCCGGCACGATCTTGGTCAACTCACTGCCAAAGTTGACAGCCAGCCGGTCGCAGATCGCCGCCACCACCGCCTCCCGCGATCCGCTCTGGCCGCGGCCCCATTGCACGGCTTCTGCCACGATAGGGGCATAGGCCTCCATCTGCGCGGCCTTGAGGATCAGCGTCGGGTTCGTGGTGCAATCGGTCGGTGCGAAGGCGCGGATGGCCTCCATATCGCCTGTATCGGCCACCACCACCGTCATGCTTTTCAGCTGATCCAGCTTCGACGCCATGAGAGGTCTCCTCCTCTGTCCGGGCTGCATGGCCCGCTCTATGTGCATTCCTTCGTCCCATAGCCCCGGCGGGCCGCTGGTGCTAGTCATGGGGCCGAAAAAAGGCCCTCAGGGGCAGACACAGAACAGGGAGATCGCGGGTATGGCGACTGAACTTTATCACTTCATCGGCGGAAAGCGCGTTAAGGGCACCTCGGGCCGTTTCACCGATGCCTATTGGCCGATGACGGGCGAAGTCGCCTCGAAAGTGCCGCTCGCCAGCGCCGCCGAAATGCGCGCCGCCGTCGAGAACGCCAAGGCCGCACAGCCTGCGTGGGCTGCGACCAACCCGCAGCGCCGCGCGCGCATATTCATGAAATTCCTTGATCTTGTGACCAAGGAATATGACTCACTCGCTGAACTGCTTGCCAAGGAACATGGCAAGACGATTCCTGACGCAAAGGGCGACATTCAGCGCGGCGTCGAAGTGATCGAATTCTGCATTGGCGCGCCGCATCTCCTTAAAGGTGAATACACTGAAGGCGCTGGCCCGGGGATTGATATTTATTCGATGCGGCAGCCGCTCGGCGTTGTGGCTGGCATCACGCCGTTCAACTTCCCGGCGATGATCCCGATGTGGAAATTCGGCCCCGCGATTGCTGCGGGCAATGCCTTTATCTTGAAGCCATCCGAGCGTGATCCCGGCGTGCCGCTGCGTCTCGCGGAATTGATGATCGAAGCGGGGCTGCCAGCTGGCATCATGAACGTCGTCAATGGCGACAAGGAAGCGGTCGACGCGATCCTCGACGATCCCGACATCAAGGCTGTGGGCTTTGTCGGTTCCACCGGCATTGCTGAATATGTCTATTCACGCGGCTGCGCCAACGGCAAGCGCGTCCAATGCTTTGGCGGCGCCAAGAACCACATGATCATCATGCCAGACGCTGACATGGATCAGGCTGTCGATGCCTTGATCGGTGCAGGCTACGGCTCGGCAGGCGAACGCTGCATGGCGATCTCGGTTGCGGTGCCGGTTGGTCAGAAGACGGCTGATCGCCTGATCGAAAAACTCATTCCGCGTGTTGAGGCGCTGAAGGTGGGACCGTCGACTGATCCATCCGCCGATTTCGGTCCGCTTGTCACCAAAGCCCATCTCGACAAGGTGAAATCCTATGTCGATGTCGGTGTGAAGGAAGGCGCGAAGCTTCTGGTTGATGGTCGTAATTTCAAGCTGCAAGGCTATGAGAACGGCTTCTATATGTCGGGCTGCTTGTTCGACAATGTCACAAAAGACATGCGCATTTATAAGGAAGAAATCTTTGGCCCCGTGCTCTCTGTGGTGCGCGCTAAGGATTATGCTGAAGGTCTGGCGCTCGCTAATGATCACGAATATGGCAATGGCGTTGCGATCTTCACGCGTGACGGTGATGCGGCGCGTGATTTCGCCGCCAATGTCAATGTCGGCATGGTCGGCGTGAATGTTCCGATCCCGGTTCCGATTGCTTACTACACCTTCGGTGGGTGGAAGCGCTCAGGCTTCGGCGATCTAAACCAGCACGGCCCGGATGCTTTCCGCTTCTACACCAAGACCAAAACGGTGACCTCGCGCTGGCCATCGGGCATCAAGGATGGTGCCGAATTCGTCATCCCGACGATGAAGTAAGGATCACGAGGCGCGGGCTTAAACCCGCGCCTTTTTTCTGTTCTAGCCCGCTTAGCCTGGCAGGGTGTTGATGACTCAATTGTTTGCGCTCACTGAAGACCATCTCGCCATTCGTGATATGGCGCGCGAATTTGCTGCCGATAAATTGGCCCCGCATGCTGTCGAATGGGATGAGAAAAAACATTTCCCCGTTGACGTGATGCGTGAAGCGGCAGCCCTTGGCATGGGCGGCGTCTATGTGCGTGATGATGTCGGTGGGTCCGGTCTCTCACGCCTTGATGCGGCTTTGATTTTCGAGGCGCTTGCAACAGGCTGCCCAACCGTTTCAGCCTTTATCTCGATCCACAACATGGCCTCGTGGATGATCGACACCTATGGCAATGAGGCGCAACGTCAGACATATCTGCCCAAACTCACCACCATGGAATGGATCGCATCCTATTGCCTCACAGAGCCGGGCGCTGGTTCGGATGCGGCTGCATTGAAGACGCGCGCGCGTCGTGATGGCGATGTCTACGTGCTTGATGGCGCGAAGCAATTCATTTCCGGTGCGGGCACATCAGATGTTTATGTCGTGATGGTCCGCACGGGCGATGATGGTGCAGCGGGCGTTTCAACACTCATCGTCGATAAGGATACGCCTGGCCTATCGTTTGGCGCGAATGAAAAGAAAATGGGCTGGAATGCGCAGCCTACCCGCACCGTCATTTTTGAAAATTGCCGCGTGCCAGTGATCAATCGCCTCGGTGATGAAGGTATCGGTTTCAAGATTGCCATGGCGGGTCTTGATGGTGGGCGACTGAACATTGCCGCCTGCTCTTTGGG
Source organism: Beijerinckiaceae bacterium (assembly GCA_018882635.1). GTDB lineage: Bacteria > Pseudomonadota > Alphaproteobacteria > Rhizobiales > Beijerinckiaceae > TNE-4. The sequence continues at coordinate 19,245 of VERN01000028.1, forward strand.
CGGCGCATCGGCGGCGCTCGATAAATCACTCGACTATATGAAAGAGCGCAAAGCCTTCGGCAAACGCATTGCGGATTTCCAAGCGCTGCAATTCCGCCTCGCGGATATGGCGACTGAGCTAGAAGCAGCCCGGACATTTCTATGGCGCGCCGCTTCGGCGCTTGATGCCAAAACGCCCGATGCCACCCAATTATGTGCGATGGCCAAGCGCTTTGGCACCGATGCGGGGTTCGACATAGCCAACGAGGCGCTGCAACTGCATGGTGGCTATGGCTATCTTGCCGATTACGGCATCGAAAAAATCGTGCGCGATTTGCGTGTGCATCAAATTCTTGAGGGGACGAACGAGATCATGCGGGTCATCATCGCGCGTGCCTTGATCGGCCGTGGACAGGGTAGCGGCCTCTAATGA
>VERN01000029.1 GCA_018882635.1 Beijerinckiaceae bacterium
CCTTGGCTGCCACCAAACACGAGCAAGGAGAAACGGAAACCCGGCTCAGTCGATGGATAAGGCACATCGCTTGCCGCGATTACGGCTGGCCGCACCGGGTTGCCGACATGCACCATCTTGTTGCGCCATTCGGGCTTAACACCCCGCACCAGCGGAAAGCCTGTCGCAATCAGATCAGCGCGTGCAGCAAGCGCCCGATTGGCACGGCCCATCACGCCATTTTGCTCATGCAGAACAATTTTCGGGCCGAGAAAAGACGCTGCCAAAACCGGCGGCAGCGTTGGATAACCGCCAAAACCAACGATGGCGGCGGGTTTACGCTTTTGGATCAGAAGGAGCGATTGGGTGAAACCGCGTGCGAGTTTAAAGGCGCTGGACGCCAAAGCCTGCGGCGCGCGCGAACCAAACGTCGCGGACGCAACACCGTGCACCTCATCGGCTGGGAAATCCTGCGCATAGGCAATGGCCCGCTCATCTGTGACCAGTCCGACGCGAATGCCGCGCGGCCTAAGCGCATGCGCGAGCGCCTCGGCGGGAAAGAGATGCCCGCCCGTGCCACCCGCTGATAGAAAAACAAGCGGTGCGCTCAACGCCGCGTTCCCTGCACGATACGATCATAATATTCCGCGCGAGAACGCTTACGCGTCACGGCCAGCAGAAATCCCATGCCAAGCGCCAGCGAGATCAACGACGAACCACCATAGGAGATAAAAGGCAGCGTCATGCCTTTGGCCGGAATGAGGTGCACATTCACGGCCATGTTGATGACCGATTGGAGACCGAAAAGCGTAATGAGGCCCATAGCGGCGAGGCGGCAGAACGGCTCTTCATTACGACGCGCCAATGTCATCCCACGCAACACCACGATGGCGAACACGAAAAGGATAACAAGGCACAAAATGATTCCGAATTCTTCCGCCGTAACGGCGAAGATAAAGTCCGTATGGCTATCGGGCAGGATGCGTTTCACCGTGCCTTCGCCCGGGCCTTTGCCAAACCAACCGCCCTGCGCAAAACTATCAAGCGCATTATCAACCTGAAACGTATCGCCCGATTGCGGATCGAGGAAGCGATTGATACGCGCCGTGACGTGCGGCAGGAATTTATAAGCGCCTGCGATCGCAACAACACCACCGCCGAGCAAGAATGCCACCCAGAACAATGGCAGACCAGCAACAAACAGCATCCCGCTCCATACGATAGAAATCAGCATCGTCTGGCCAAAATCTGGCTGCAGCACCAGCGGAACCACAGTGGCAACCAACAGAGCGAAGCCCAGCAATGTTCCCGGCATATCGCGCCGCGTCGCGCCCTCAGAAAATGCCCAAGCAACCAGGATAACAAAGGCGGGCTTCACAAATTCTGATGGTTGGATATTGACACCCATCAAGGTGATCCAGCGCTTGGCGCCTTTCACTTCCACGCCAAACAGAATGGCAGCCACGACCAAAGCCATCCCGGCGACATAGACAAGAAGTGCAGCGCGACGCACATAGCGTGGCGATAGGAAACTCGCGACCAGCATCACCAACACCGCCGGAACAAGATAGAACACTTGGCGATGCACGAAATGGAATGTCGACAGCCCGAGACGTTCAGCAACTGGCGGGCTTCCCGCCATTGCCAACACGATGCCCGCCATCATCAGAATCCCGACAAGAGCGAGAAGAAACCGATCGACAGTCCACCACCAATCAGAAAACGGGGAGCGTTCAGCGCGCGAGACCATGGCCTAGACCTCTGCCATCGGAGTGAAACCAGGAAGTTGTTCGACGAGCGCACGGAAATGCGCACCACGTAATTCGAAATTGCGATATTGATCGAAAGAAGCGCACGCTGGCGACAAGAGCACGACCGGATGCGTCGCATCCGATGCCGAAGCCGCCGCAAGTGCCGCCTGCACGGCATGATCGAGATCACCACACAGCCGATGCGGGATCGGGCCGAGCGTATCAGCGAAATCTGCGCTGGCTTGCCCAATCAGAAAAGCTTCCGTCACGCGCCCGAACAGAGGCGCTAACGGCGCGATGCCGCCTTCTTTTGGCACGCCGCCGCAAATCCAGAAAATGTCGCGCTCAAACGACAGAAGCGCCTTCTCCGCTGCATCAGCATTCGTTGCCTTGGAATCATTGATGAACAAAACGGAGCCGACATGCCCAATTTGCTCCATACGATGCGCGAGACCCGGGAATGATTTCAATCCGCGCGAGACGGTCGCATCATCGACACCAAGTGACTGAACCGCCGCAATAGCCGCAGCCGCGTTCTGCCCATTATGCGCGCCGCGCAAAGAACCGATCCCATTGAGATCAAAACTCTTCACACCATTGCGGAGAATGAACCCGTTTTCATAAGACAGGCCGTGCGGCAACACGCGCTCAACAGAAACCTCAACCGGAGAACGCCCCGCTGCCATAAGCCGTTGCGCAATGGCACGACACCAATCATCGTCAACACCAATGATCGGGCGCTCAGCCTTTGCAACAAGCCGCTCTTTAACCGCAGCATAATTCTCCATCGTGCCATGCCGATCGAGGTGATCGGGCGTCACATTGAGAAGAATTCCAGCACTCGGCGCCAGCGAGGGCGCCAGATCGATTTGATAAGATGAGCACTCGATCACATGAACACGACCGGCCACTGGCGGCTCCAGTGATAGAATGGCCGTGCCGATATTGCCGCCCATCTGCACATCGAAACGAGCCACCCGCATCAGATGCGCAATCAGCGCCGTCGTCGTTGATTTACCATTCGTGCCGGTGATTGCGATGAAGGGCGCATCAGGCGCAAGGATCGCCCGCTCACGGCAGAACAATTCGATGTCACCGATGATTTCAATACCAGCAGCCTGCGCGCGCTTCACCGTCCAATGCGGCTCAGGATGCGTCAGTGGTACGCCCGGCGCGAGAATGAGCGCTTGATACTGAGCGAAATCCTGTTGCGTGAGATCCGCAACAGAAAGCCCTTCGGCCGATGCTTTGTCGCGCGCCGCTTGATGATCATCCCAGCAGATTACATCCGCGCCGCCCGCCTTTAGCGCGCGCGCCGTCGCAAGCCCCGAACCGCCGAGACCAAACAAAGCGACGCGTTGTGCGCGGAAGCAGGTGACAGGAATCATCTCACCTCAGCTTCAAGGTTGAAAGCCCGATGAGGGCAAGCACGACGGCCACGATCCAGAAACGGACCACCACTTGCGGCTCGGACCAGCCAAGCTGTTCGAAATGATGGTGCAAAGGCGCCATCCGAAACACGCGCCGCCCCGTGAGTTTGAAGGAGGCCACTTGAATGATGACAGACAAGGCTTCCAGCACGAACAAACCGCCCACGATGGCGAGAACGATCTCGTGCTTCGTTGCAACGGCAATCGTGCCCAGCAATCCGCCAAGTGCGAGCGACCCCGTATCACCCATGAAGATTTGCGCTGGCGGTGCGTTAAACCAGAGAAAGCCGATCCCCGCACCAATCAACGCACCACACACGACAGCCAGTTCACCAGTGCCCGGTGTATAATGGATTTGCAGATAATTGGAGAACACCACGTTACCGGAGAGATAAGCGATAAAGCCGAAGGTCGCAGCTGCAATCATCACCGGTACAATCGCCAGCCCATCAAGCCCATCGGTGAGATTGACGGAATTCCCGGCAGACACGATCACGAAAGCGCCGAAGACGACAAAAAAGATGCCGAGATCAAGCACAATGTCTTTGAAAAAGGGAAAGGCAAGGCCAGAGGCGAGCTTGCCTGTGCCGAGCTTCATAATGGCGAAGCAAGCAAGCCCTGCAATCACGAATTCCGCCGCCAGACGCGCCTTGCCCGAAAAACCTTTGTGCGATTGCTTCGTCACTTTCAGATAATCATCGTAAAAACCGATGAGGCCGAAGCCCAGCGTGACAAACAAAACAATCCACACATAAGGATTGGCCGGGTTAGCCCAAAGCAAAGTTGAAACGACAACGCCCGACAAAATCATCAGGCCGCCCATCGTCGGCGTGCCTTTTTTAGCCAGATGGCTCTGCGGCCCATCGGTACGGATCGGCTGCCCCTTGCCTTGCTTCAAGCGCAGCGCGGCAATAATCCGCGGCCCAAAGAAAAACACGAAGAACAAGGCTGTCGCCGTCGCGCCGCCAGTGCGGAAGGTGAGATAGCGGAAAACATTGAGCGCGTTGAAACTCGTGCTGTAATCAGCCAATAAGCTCAGCATGTCAGGCCTCCCCCGCCTGGCGCGGATCGTCAAATTGGTCTTTGATCGCGCGCACAAGAAGGCTCATGCGGCTACTATTTGAGCCCTTCACCATGATGACATCGCCATCACGCAACGCTTCCAAAACATAAGGCTTGAGGGCTTCGGCATGGTCAGCCCAAGCACCGCGTTGATTGAGCGGAAGCGCTTCGAATAAATGCTTCATCCGATGGCCCGCCGCAAAAACAAGATCGACCTTGGCGTCGGCAAGTGGCTCTGCAAGATCGCGATGCATCGCGTTTTCCTCAGCGCCTAGCTCCAGCATGTCACCCAACGCAACAATGCGGCGTCCTGTCACCTTCATGCTGCCAAGCACGGAAAACGCGGCACGCATCGAAGCCGGGTTCGCATTATAGCTTTCATCGACAAGCGTGATCCCACCGAGTGCGATACGTTGCCCGCGCCCTGAGGGCGGCGTCACCGTTGCAAAATCCTGCGCGGCGCGCTGAACATCGCCACCTAAAGCGCCAATAGCGGCCAGCACCGCCAGCCCATTCATCGCAACATGGCGACCGGGACTGCCGAACGCCACAGAGAGTGTCTTGCCATCCATACTGACCATGGCGTCCGATCCATCGGCATGCAGATGGATCGAGAGCAAACGCGGATCGCAGGCGGCTTTTTCACCAAAGCGGACAATGCGCGTCACAGCATTACGCGTGGCATGTCCTGCAAGGCGATCAGCAAATTCGGAATCACCGGGAATAATTGCTACACCATCGCGCGACAACCCGTCGAAAATTTCGCCCTTGGCATCGGCAATCGCTTCGATTGAACCGAGATTTTCGAGATGAACCGGCGCGATAGCCGTAATCATCGCAACATGGGGTCGCACCATTTTCACGAGCGGCGAAATTTCATTCGCATGGTTCATCCCGATTTCGAAAATCCCGAATTCGGTTTCAGCCGGCATGCGCGCCAAGGTGAGCGGCACACCCCAATGATTATTGTAAGAAGCGACGGAGGCATGGGTGCGGCCCTGCTTTTCCAAAAGCGCTTTCAGCGCTTCCTTCGTGCCGGTTTTACCAACTGAGCCTGTCACCGCAACGATGCGCGCGTGCGTCCGTGCGCGGGCTGCAAGGCCAAGAGCCACCAAAGCGCCGAGCACATCATCGACACCGTAGAGTGAGCCCTGCCCCGCAAATTCATCCATCCGGTCGCGCAGCACAACAGCGCCGGCCGCACCCTTTTGCAACGCGGCACTGACGAACTCATGCCCATCGCGCACATCGCCTTGAATGGCAAAGAAAAGATCGCCCGGCTCAAGCGTGCGCGTGTCAATGGAAATGCCGGAGATGGCAGGCGCATCGCCTGATAGCGTTGCGGCCATCGCCTGCTTGGCGGCATCAGCCATCCACAAACTCATGTCCGGCCCTCCCTCTCGGCAAGTGCCGCAGACAAAACCGCCGAATCAGAGAAGGGCAAGGTTTTTTCACCGATGATTTGCCCCGTTTCATGGCCCTTCCCGGCGACAATTAGCACATCGCCAGGTGCGAGCATGGCCACCGCTGTGCGAATGGCTTCGGCACGATCCCCGATCTCACGCGCGCCCGGCGCAGCCGCCAAAATGGCGGCACGGATGGTTGCTGGATTCTCGCTGCGCGGATTGTCATCCGTCACGATGACATGATCGGCTTTTTCTGCGGCAATAGCGCCCATCAATGGCCGCTTACCCGCATCACGGTCCCCGCCACAGCCGAACACACAGATCAGGCGTCCACTGGCATAAGGCCGCAGCGCATCAAGCGCATGCGCCAACGCCTCTGGCTTGTGCGCATAATCGACGAGGCCCAAGGCACCTTGCGCTGTCCCAATGGGTTCGAGGCGCCCTGGCACGCCTTTCAACACAGGCAAGGCATCAAGCACAGCCGCTTCATCGCATCCGCATGCGATTGCGAGCCCAGCCGCTACAAGAGCATTGGCTGCTTGAAAATCCCCGGCGAGGTTAAGGCGGACATCGCGCGCACCACGCCCTGTCTCAAGGGACAGGATCTGCGCAAAACCGTCACGGCGCAGCGCGACGAGGCGCAACGCATCCCCCTTCACGCCAACGCTCAAAATGGGATGGCCGCTGGCCTCCGCCACAGCGCGCGCACGCGCGGACCATTCATCATCGGCGTAGATTACGGCAGGCGCACCAATCGGCAAAAGCGCACGGAAGAGGCGCATTTTTGCATCGAAATAAGCGTCCATACTCGGATGATAATCGAGATGATCGCGGCCGAGATTGGTAAAGGCGGCCGCTTTTAAACGCACACCATCAAGCCGGTGTTGATCAAGCCCGTGCGACGATGCTTCCATCGCAAGATGCGTGATGCCATCGCTCGCCAATCGCTCCAGCGTGCGATGGAGGCTCACCGGATCAGGCGTCGTCAGGGAACCATAATCAGCACGACCGGCAGCAATCACACCGATCGTTCCAAGGCTTGCAGCCTTTTCACCGCACGCTTCAAAGATCTGCCGCGTGAAATCAACCACTGAGCTTTTGCCGCTGGTGCCCGTCACCGCTGCAATGGTTGCAGGTTGACGCGCATAAAAAAGTGCCGCGGCGCGCGACACAGCTTCACGCGCATTCGGAACAAGGATCAACGTGACCGTTTCCGGCAGAGCATGATCGGGCTTGCGCTCAGTGATGATCGCTGTCGCACCCTTCGCGATGGCCGCATCAATAAATTGATTGCCATCCATCTTTGCGCCCGACAGCGCAAAGAAAGCGAAGCCGGGCGCAACGGCCCGGCTGTCGAGAGCCACTCCGGCAATGGCGCGCAGATCCTCAGTCGCGCCGGGCAGGAGATCACATAATCTCACGGCTTGCTGCCCCATGCATTCATCTTGGCCATCACAGGGAAGGGTTGCTCAGGCGGATCAAACCGCGGCGGCAGCCCAAGCAAAGGCGCAACACGCTCAACAACTTTCCCTGTCACCGGTCCAGCATTCCAGCCCGCGGTCGCAAAACCATAGGTTTCGGGGAGCGCTTGCGGCTCATCGAGCACGGTCACAAAAAGATAGCGCGGCTTATCAGATGGTACGATGGCCATAAACGTCGTGAAGAGCTTGTTTTTAGAATAGCGACCGCCAATCACTTTTTCAGCCGTGCCGGTTTTGCCACCAACGAAATAACCCGGAACCGCAGCTTTTGCGGCAGATCCCTTTGTTCCATTCAGCCGCATCACATAACGCAGCGCTTCACTTGTCTCAGGCTTGATAACGCGATTTTGCGGATCACGGCGATCGCCATTTTGCCTCAGAAATGATGGCGTGATCATAAAGCCGCCATTCACCAAAGCCCCCACCGCCATCGACGCTTGCAACGGTGCAACAGCCAGGCCGTGGCCGAATGCGATGGTCATTGTATTGAGTTCACCCCAACGACCCGGCACAATCGGTTCAGCACTTTCCGGCAATTCGGTCCGCAGACGATCTAATTGCCCCATCTTCCGCAAAAAGGCCTTGTGGTTCTCAACGCCCACGCCCAGCGCCATTTTCGCTGTGCCAATATTTGAGGAATGAATAAACACTTCCGGCACCGTCATCACGCGGTTTTGCGCATGATAATCGCCGATCTTGAACTTGCCATAGCGTAGCGCCGAACGCGCATCGAGCTGGGAATTAATGTTGAACTTGCCTGAATCAAGCGCCATCGCCGTGGTCAGCGCTTTAAATGTCGAACCCATTTCATAAACACCGACGGCAAGACGGTTGATGTGATTGGGATCAAGCGCATCGGCCGGATTATTCGGGTTGAAATCAGGCAGCGAGGCGAGTGCGATCACTTCGCCTGTATTGACGTCGAGGATAAGGCCCGCAGCAGCTTTGGCCTTAAACTTGTCCATGCCCTTCGCAAGCTCATCGCGCAACGCATGCTGCACATTGAGATCAATCGAAAGCGCAATCGGCTTAATATCAGAGGGTTGGCGCGCAAAGCCGAGCGAATTGATTTCAGCAAGGCCCAGCCCATCAATGTATTTTTCGATGCCTGCAATACCGATATTGTCGATATTCACCGAGCCAAGAATATGGGCGGCGGCGACACCATTCGGATAGATGCGCTTATGTTCGGGCTGGAATCCAATTCCCGGTAACCCGAGGCGATGAATTTCCTGCTGCTGTTGCGGCGTAATTTCGCGCTTAATCCAGACAAAGCCATTCTTCTTGCCAAGCTTTTCGCGCAGTTCACGCGCGTTCAAATCCGGCAGAACGGCCGTCAGCAATTCGGTGGCTTCATCCTTGTCAATGATGCGGCGAGGCTCTGCAAACACCGAAACGGTGCGCACATCCGTGGCCATCACCACGCCATTGCGGTCCACAATATCAGGACGCACCGCGGCGACCGATTCTTGTGTATGCGCACGCACGGCTTGGCCTTCATTGGGCTTAAGGCCGAGCTGCACCAATCGCGCACCAATCACGCCGTAAATACAGGTGAAGCCGACCGCGACAAACAGAACGCGGCCACCACTCTTGTCGATGCGCATTTTAAAGAGCGAAGCAATGGCACGCCCGGTACGGCGGATCATGCCGCCACGCGGCGCTTCCTCATGCGGGATGTCGCGTGCGTCGGTCATGGCTGCTTCTCTTGCGTTTTTTTCGGCGCTGCCTTCGCATCAGGCTTTTTTACAATCGCCGCTGTCGTCTCGATATTGCCTAACGCTTCAATCTTGGCGCCAATTGCATCGCCTTGATCCTTACGCGTTGGCACGTCCTGCCACCGCACGATGCGTTGTACCTGCAGCGGCACGAGATCAGTATGCGCTTCGGTCAGGGTCTGCACACGATCAGGCTTGTTCAAAAACTGCCATTCAGCGCGCAAAACATTGATCGCATCTTGCTCACGCGCGATGCGGTGCTTCATCTTGGCGACCTGTTCGGAGAAATAGATCGTGTCATATTTCACCCGATACGCAAACAAAGCCGAACCGATCAGCGCCACCACGGAGACGAGCGTCAAAAAGCGGATCATGCGCCATTCCCCCGGGCCGGTTCCTGTGTCCGCTCGGCCACGCGCAATTTCGCTGAACGCGCCCGCGGATTACGGCGGCATTCATCGTCATCGGCCACAATGGGTTTACGCCCAATCAGCGTGAAGGTTGCGGTGCTGCGCATTTCTTCTGGCGCGTGGCGGGATGGCGCGGCCGCGCGGCCCGCGCGCTCCGTTAAAAACCGCTTCACGATCCGGTCTTCCAGCGAATGAAAAGTGACGATCGCAAGCCGACCGCCGGGGGCAAGCACCCGCTCCGCCGCATCAAGCGCGCGCTCAAGTTCACCCAGCTCGTCATTCACGGCGATGCGCAACGCCTGAAACGTGCGCGTTGCCGGATGAATCTCATCAGGCGATGAACGCACGACGCGGCTTACAAGATCGGCCAATTGCTTCGTGCGCGTAATCGGCTCTTCACGACGCGCTGCGATGATGGCCCGCGCAATCGCGCGTGAGCGGCGCTCTTCGCCATAAAGATAGATCAGATTGGCAAGCTTCTCTTCCGGCAATTGATTGACAAGATCAGCGGCACTGTCGCCCGCCTGCTCCATCCGCATGTCGAGAGGACCATCAAAGCGAAACGAGAAGCCGCGTTCAGCTTCATCAATTTGCATGGATGAAACGCCGATATCGAGCGTCACGCCCTGACACCCAGAAAACCCGAACGCCGCCGCCAATTTCGCGAGACCCGAAAAACGGCCTTCGCATAAGGTCAAACGTCCGGCGAAATGATCGACAAGCGCATAGCCGCGGCGGATCGCATCAGGGTCACGATCAATCGCCATCACCCGCACACCGGGCGCGGCTTCGAGAATGGCCTTGCTATAACCACCCGCTCCGAACGTGCCATCGATGTAGCGGCCGTCGCGTTTCACCGCGAGCCCATCAACGACATCCCGAAGCAGCACGGGAATGTGGGGAACCGGTCCGCCAGGAGCGGCGTCGGTTGAACCTTCGCCGCGGCCCCGCCTCATTCCCGCGCTCCTTGGGTGAGGCTGGGCCGCATTGAAGCGCCCAGCTCTTTCTTGAGTGCCTTCACTTTCGCCCGCGCATCCGACAGGTGCGCTGCAAAGCGATCCGGCTCCCAAATCTGAAATTTGTGTCCCAGCCCGACAAAGGTCACTGCGTCGCGAATGCCCGCATGCACCTTCAGTGTTTCCGTCAGGATCACGCGCCCTTCGGAATCCAGTTTCAGGATTTCCGAAAGCCCGTAGAGCGCTGTCGAGAAATGATCCCGCTCGTCCGAAAACGGCGCGAGATTGCCAATCAGCTGATCGATCTCGGCGAGAAGCCCGTGGCCGCCCGCATCGAGCGCTTGCGCTTCGAGCGAGGGATGAACGTAAAGCCCTTCGAACCCGTCGCGTAGCAGCACAGCCCGGAACGGCGCGGGGATCGAAACACGCCCCTTCGCGTCCAGACGGAAGCCATAGCTGGAAACGAACCGTTCCATGCGGGTCCCTAGGCACGCCGCCCCGGCTGGAAGCGGTCCACGCAGTCATTCCCGCACGCACACTCAGGGCATGCTTCGCCGTGGGCGCTTCACGCGCCTCACAGAAGCCCGCACTAGGCCTGCCTCTCGGGATGACTTGGGATACCATGGGATACTATGGTCGTCAATGGACGCAACGCGTTGTTAAGCATGACGCATAAAACAGGACGCGCCTTAACAAAGGGTTGCGGAATTCGGGCAGGAACAAGGAAAACGCCTTCCTCCGGCATGAACCGGCCCAAAAGGCGGCGCTTCGCATCAAGGAAAAAGTGCCAGTCGGCCTATAAGCCGGGTTCTGTAGGGCGCGGGTCACCCCGCGCGTGACGGCCATTCCTCTGGGACGGCCGTTACCGACCGCCTCTAGCAACCAACCCGGACGACCGGACCGGAAACAGTCCTGGGGCTTGCGCCCCTGTCGTCCCTATTCGGTCTTGCTCCCGGTGGGGTTTGCCATGCCGCGTCCGTTACCGTCCGCGCGGTGCGCTCTTACCGCACCTTTTCACCCTGACCGGCGAAGGTCCGAAGACCAAGCCGGCGGTTTGTTTTCTGTGGCACTGTCCCTAGGGTCGCCCCCGCCGGACGTTATCCGGCACCGTGTTTCCGTGGAGCCCGGACTTTCCTCGGCCCCGAAGGACCGCGGCCGTCCAGCCGACTGGCCCTTTGGCTTTAGGCTGGTCAGTTCAGTTGGGCAAGGACGGTGCGGATCTTGGCGCAATAGGCTTTGCCAGCGCCGCTCATCTTTTCCACCTGATGGCCCCCTTGATAGCGCGCCAAAGTCAGGCAGGTATCGCCACCCGAGAGGTGGTAGGCCCGCGCCAAATATTTGGCGCCCCATTGCAGATTGGTCTCAGGTTTGGCGAGCGCTGCCGCATCGCCCGTGAATCCAATCCCGCGCGCCGTCGCGAGCTTGATTTGCATGAGCCCGATAGCGCCTGCGTTTTTCACATTGGGATTGTAACGGCTTTCGATGCGGACCACCGCGTCCAGCAAGGCTGGCGGAAGGGCGTGATCGCGCGCTGCTTTTTCAATCAAAGGCATCACCTTGTCGCGAGCGGCATTGACCGGATGGGGCAATACGGGCGCGGCTACGGTGTTTTCATGCTTCGCCGTGTCGGCCGCAGGCGCAGCGACCTCTTCATGAGCGTCGTTGTAAGCCCGCAAGGCCCCAAGCGGCCCATCTTCATCCTCGGCACGGACGGTTTGCGCCGTCAAAGCAAAACCCAACACAGCAGCGACGAGCGTCGCGCGGATCAAAACATTCACATTCATTCTTAAAGACCTCATCGGGGCGAGCGGGTCGGCGCTCGGCGATTAAGTTGTCCAGAGAAAAATCCAGCGGTGCGCCCCCTTTGCGCCGCATAGAATCAGAATTGCTCAGATCAAGCCGCTCTGGTTCTCTGTATTTGTGAGCCGAATAACTAAGCCCAAATGTGGCGATCCGATGACCAAGAAAGTATTATGAATTTTATGATCATTTATTTCTATTTTAATACTTTATTAAAAAAATAATACTTGGGATTAAAATGGATTAGACTATTTCTACTTAAAGCTTAAGTATTCGCTGCGCTGCAACAAAGCATTCAGTCGATCCGACAATTGCCGTGACGGGAGCCTCGCCTTATGGTGGCGCCACGAGTGGGGTGAGTTGGGAGACTCTGATGAAGAAGCTGGTTTTGGTCGCTTTGGCGGCCCTGTCCCTTGCGGCATGCACGCCACGGGAAGAACGGATTGCAACCGGCGCTGGCCTTGGTGCAGCAGGCGGCGCATTGATCGGCGGCCTAGCGGCCGGTTCGGCCGGCGGCGCGCTGGCAGGAGCCGCAATTGGCGGCGTGGGCGGAGCGATCATCGCCGACGTGACGCGGCCCAAGACCACCAAGAAGTGCTGGTGGAATGCTCAGGGCAACAAGGTCTGCAAATATTATCCGAACAATTGATCGGCCTTCCGGCGCGATCAATCGCTGCTTAAACGAAAGCCGGGCCAGCGCCCGGCTTTTTCATGCGCGCTTGACGCAAGACGACGCGCAAAGACAGATCGCCTTATGAAGCCCGAAAGCGATTCCCCCCTCGTCACGAAAATTGTCCCCTCACCCAATCAAGGTGAGCGCAAAGAGGGACGCCGCCCCGACATGATCGTCCTGCACTACACGGGCATGCAGGATGGCGTATCGGCGTTGCAGCAACTCACCAATCCGATGGCCGAAGTGTCGAGCCATTACCTCATTTGGGAAGATGGGCGCATTTTCCAGCTAGTGCCCGAAAGCGCGCGCGCTTGGCATGCCGGACGCGGCCAATGGGGGCGCGACACCGACATCAATTCCTGCTCGATCGGCATCGAGATCGTCAATGGCGGCCATGATTACGGTCTCCCCGATTTTCCGGCGGAACAAATTGATGCCGTCATCGCCTTGTGCCGCGATATTGCTACGCGCTGGTCGATCCCACCGCATCGTATTCTGGCACACTCCGATACCGCACCCGCGCGCAAAGCCGATCCCGGTGAAAAATTTCCATGGGCGCGTTTGGCTGACGACGGTATCGGGCATTTTGTGCTGCCAGCGCCGTTGACTGATGGCCTATCCTTCGCGCGCGGCGCTGAAGGTCCGCCCGTGCAAGCCTTGCAAGCGATGTTGAGCCTTTACGGTTATGCGCTCCCCGTGACGGGCGTCTTCGATGACGCAACCGAACAAACCGTCACAGCCTTTCAACGCCATTTCCGCCCTGCACGCATCGATGGCATTGCTGATCTGTCGACAATTCAAACCTTGCGCAATCTCATCGCCGCACTACCGGCTGTCTGAACGTCCTGCCCTTGCGAAAAGCATCGCGCATTCCCACCTCCTGAGACGTCACAGGAGGACACCATGAACACCTCGCCCAACGCATCCGGACAATGGCGCTGGAAACCCGTCGACATCATTGTGATGATCGTTGCGTTCGTCCTGTTCTGGCCTCTCGGCCTTGTGTTTATTGCTTGGAAGATCTGGAATGATCGCCAGCCAAACCCGACGGATTTAGCGGTTGTCTTCCAACAAATTGGCGATCGTATTGTGCGCTTGGCAGAAGCGGCCAGCGAAGAATTACGCCGCCTGTTCGGTCAGGTCAGCACGAACGCGAACCGTGAGACGGGCAATGCGGAATTCGACGCCTATGTGCGCCGACGCGAAGCGGAGATCGCTGCAGAAAAACGCGCACTCGACGAAGAGGTCACGGCGTTCCGCGAATTTCTTGCGCGCGATCATGAAGCGGCGCGCGATGCTTACGAGCGCTTTCGACGCAGCCGTCGCTGATTATGCCGCCGCTTTTGCATCGGGTTTGATGCCGATCATGCGGCAAATCGCCAGAACAAGGTCCGCCTTGTTCATGGTGTAGAAATGAAACAGGTCGATGCCTTGCTCTGAGAGCGCATTGACCTGTTCAGCTGCCACAGCCGCCGCGACCAATGCACGTGTCGCGGGATCTTCATCAAGTCCCTCGAACCGATCAGCGAGCTTGGCTGGCAATGTTGCGCCACAGCGTTCCGCAAATTTTGCGGTCTGCTTATAATTTTGGACCGGTACGATGCCCGGCACGATGGGAATATCAATGCCCGCTTTGCGCACGCGATCAACAAAGCGCAGATAAATCTCATTATCGAAAAAGAATTGTGTGATGGCGCGCGTAGCACCCGCATCGATTTTCGCCTTCAGCACATCGATATCATGATCGACGCTGGGGCTTTCGGGATGCTTTTCCGGATAGGCTGAAACAGAAATTTCGAAATCGCCCTCCCGCCGGATCGCTGCAATCAACTCGGCGGTCGATTGAAACCCTTCAGGATGCGGCTGATAGGCTGTTCCAAGTCCTGTCACGGGATCGCCGCGCAAAGCAACAATGTGCTTCACACCGGCTTCACGAAAGCCGCGCACGACATGGATCACAGAATCGCGTGTTGCATCCACACAGGTGAGATGAGCGGCCGGAACAAGATCTGTTTCCTGCGCGAGCCGCGCCACGGTCGCATGCGTGCGCTCACGCGTTGAGCCACCAGCGCCATAGGTCACTGATACGAAATCAGGCTTCAGCGGCGCGAGCGTGTTGATCGCACGCCAGAGGCTCGCTTCCGCCTCTTCACTCTTGGGTGGGAAAAACTCAAACGAGACACCGGGACGTTTTGTCATCATGCAATCTCCCGCGTATCACGGCTCAGGGCCGGTCGTGGATCGCGTGCCATAAAGAGAGACACGGTTAAATGATCGCGCTCGCTCGCTTCAGGCGCGAGATCGCGATGCAGCAACGGCTCCAATCCCGCTTCACGAAACCAGCTATCAAGCTGCGTAGCCGAAAATCCTAAACGGCGATGCGCCTGCTCGCTGCGTAAAAATTCATGGGCATGCGGCGCAAAATCGACGACGAGCAAACGCCCGCCCGGTTTGAGCCGCAGTGCGGCCTCGCGCAGAACGCGCGCCGGATCATCAAGGAAATGGAGCACTTGATGCAATACGATGAGGTCGAAGCCCTTCATTTCGAAGGGCAGCGCATAGACGTCGCATTGGCGTAATTCGGCGCGCAAGCCTGCTTCGGCCAAATGCGCACGCGCCACCGCCAGCATCGCATGGCTGGCATCAACACCCACAAGCCGTTCGGCCCGATCAGACAGAAGCTGCAACATGCGCCCCGTCCCCGTGCCGAGATCAAGCACGGCGCCTAACGGTGCGGGTCCAATCGCTTTCAAGATCGCCGCTTCGACAACATCGTCAGAGACGTGCAACGAGCGAATACGATCCCAATCGGCGGCGTGACGCGCGAAATAAGATTGCGCGGCTTCGGAGCGCGCATCGCGGACGGCTTTCAAACGCTGCCGATCTGCGGCAAGCACGCGATCGTCATGATCAAGCGCAGCGATTAATGCGCGCGCAATATCCGCCCCGGGGCCTTGCGCCGCGAGCGCAAAGAAGGCCCAGGCTCCTTCGCGATGCCTCACCAGCAAACCAGCCTCGACCATCAATTTGAGATGGCGCGAGATCCGCGGTTGCGATTGGCCCAGAATGTCAGTGAGATCAGAGACCGAGAGCTCGCCCTCGGCGAGCAGCGCCAGAAGGCGCAGACGGGTGTCTTCCCCCGCCGCCCTCAGCGCCGCGACCATCGGGTCCAATCCCATCGGCTTCGGTTCCACCATGCACCCCGCTTAATGATATAAAGATATCTTTATATGGCGGATGACAGCTGTCAAGCGGTGCCTTGGGCAGACGGGCGGGATCCTTTCTGAAGGGGAAAGGCGACAGCCCCGCTTCAATGGCCAACGCACAGAAAAAAGGCGGGCCCAAAGCCCGCCTGATCCGAAGCGTTATCGGCGTTTTAGCGCGTGAACTGCTTGTATTTGATGCGCTTCGGGATCGTTGAATCGATCCCAAGACGGCGCTTCTTGTCTTCTTCGTAATCGGCGAAGTTACCTTCAAACCATTCGACATGGCTGTCGCCTTCAAAGGCGAGCATATGCGTGGCGATGCGATCCAAGAAGAAGCGATCATGGCTGATGATAACAGCGCAGCCAGCAAAATCTTCGAGTGCCTCTTCCAAGGCGCGCAACGTGTCGACGTCGAGATCGTTCGTCGGCTCGTCAAGCAGCAGAACGTTGGCACCCGATTTCAACATCTTGGCCAAATGCACGCGGTTACGCTCACCGCCGGACAACATGCCCACTTTCTTCTGCTGATCGCCACCCTTGAAATTGAAGGCTGAACAATAGGCGCGTGAATTGATCTCTTTCTTGCCGAGATACAACACATCATTGCCGCCTGAAATTTCTTCCCAGACAGTTTTCTTGTCATCCAACGCGTCACGCGACTGGTCGACATAACCCAACTGCACTGATTCACCGATGGAGATATTGCCGCCATCGGGTTTGTCCTGCCCCGTGATCATACGGAACAAGGTGGTCTTACCCGCGCCGTTCGGCCCGATCACACCAACAATGCCACCTGGCGGCAATTTGAACGACAGCCCATCAATCAAAAGCTTGTCGCCAAAGCCTTTCTTGAGCCCGTCGAATTCGATGACATTGTTCCCAAGCCGTTCAGACACAGGAATGATGATCTGCGCTGTGCCGGGCGTCTTATCGTTCTGCTTTGCGAGCAAATCTTCGTAACGCTGGATACGCGCTTTCGACTTAGCCTGACGCGCCTTCGGGCTCGCCGAAATCCATTCGCGTTCAGCTTCGAGAGCACGCTGGCGTGCTTCTTCCTCGCGTCCTTCCTGCTGCAGACGTTTCTGTTTCTGCTCAAGCCACGATGAGTAATTCCCTTCATAAGGAATACCGCGGCCGCGATCGAGTTCGAGGATCCATCCCGTCACATTGTCGAGGAAGTAGCGATCATGGGTCACGATGAGGATGGCACCCGGATAGGTCCGCAAATGGCCTTCAAGCCAATTCACCGTTTCCGCATCAAGATGGTTTGTCGGTTCGTCGAGCAGCAGCAAATCGGGTTGCGACAGCAGCAATTGGCAGAGCGCAACACGGCGCTTTTCACCGCCCGAAAGTTTTTCCACGTCCCAATCATCCGGCGGGCAGCGCAATGCATCCATCGCCTGATCAACTTTGGAATCGAGATCCCAGAGACCCTTGGCCTCAATCTCATCCTGCAATTTCATCATCTCGTCCGCCGTCTCGTCCGAGTAATTCATGGCGAGTTCATTGTAGCGATCGAGAATGGCCTTCTGCGCGGCGACGCCTTCCATCACGTTTTCGCGCACATTCTTGGTGTTATCGAGTTGCGGCTCTTGCGGCAGATAGCCCACACGCGCGCCATCGGCAGCCCACGCTTCGCCGGTCCATTCCTTGTCAGTGCCCGCCATGATGCGCAGCAGCGTTGATTTACCCGCGCCGTTGACACCGAGCACACCGATTTTGGCGCCGGGATAGAAGGAGAGATGGATGTTATCCAGCACCTTCTTGCCGCCCGGATAGGCCTTGGAGAGACCCTGCATGTGATAGACATACTGATAGGAGGCCATGGGAGCCCTTTCGTCCGGTTTGCGCGGCGGGAACGCTGCTTATGTAGCGAGCCATATCCTGTGGGACAAGGCATTTCCGGTCCTTTTGACCCTTGGTTTCTGCCCGAATCCGGCCAAGCTTCGGCCCTGCTCATGCCTTGACGGGGTGCCATAAGCTCCGAGGCCTTGAGAGGGAGACCGGCATGCCCCCCATCTACTCGCTGCGCTTCGCTGTTGCGGCTCTTGTTGTCGCCTGCTTGACCGCGCTCGCCGCCTACCCTGTCCGCGCGGACACCCCGCCGACCCTCACCGTAGAAGGCCGCGGCGAAGCGCAGGGCAAGCCTGATATCGCCACCATCACGCTCGGCGTTGTCACGCAAGGCAAGACCTCGGCCGAAGCGATGGAAGCCAATGCCCGGATCGCAGCAACCCTCGTCAACCAATTACGCGAACGCGGGATCGCCGACCGCGATCTTATGACCATCGGTCTCTCGCTGATGCCTGATTATGCGCAGGACAAAGACCGCGCCAGCGCACCGAAAATCGCAGGCTACCGGGCAATGAACCGTCTCTCCGTTCGCCTGCGTGATCTAACCAAAATCGGCACCGTGCTCGATATGGCGACAGCGGCCGGGGTGAACGACATTAGCGGCCCAATGTTTGGCGTTGCTGATCCGCAAGGCTTGCAAGATGAAGCGCGCAAAAAGGCCGTGGCAGAAGCACGGCGTGTGGCCGATCTCTACGCGCAATCCCTTGGCGTGAAACTCGGCCCGGTGCGTGAGATGGTTGAAAATGCCGGCAATCGCCCAATGGCCGAACCCCGCATGATGTTGCGCGGCGCGCCTGCGGCAATGGCAGCACCTGTCGCTCCAATTGAGGGCGGCGAAATGACCGCGGCAACGACCGTTACCATCACTTACGAAATCATCAAATAGCGGTCGCCACGCGCATCAACACGATGCCGCAAACGATCAAAACCGCGGCGGCGATCCGCAGCGGTAAGGCTTTTTCTTTGAGGACGAAAATAGCGATCAGCGTCGCAAAGAGAATTGAGCTTTCACGCAAAGCCGCCACAAGCGCGATCGGTGCCACCGTCATCGCCCAAATGACGATCCAATAGGCGACAAACCCCATCGCGCCGCCCGCCATGCCGGGGATGAGCGCTGGACGCGCCTGCAAAAACCAGCGCGGACCGCGCGTGATCAACACATAGATGAGCAGAAATCCGCCATCGAGCACGAACATCGCCGCTGCATAGGCATGCGGATTGCCCGCAGCGCGTGCGCCAAGCCCATCGGAAATTGTATAGAGCGCAATCGTGCAGGCCGTCAGAAGCGCAAACACAAACGCCCGCCCGTCAACCGATGACGCCCGCGAAAAGGCCATCAGCGCAATGCCCGAACCCAGCACCAGAATGCCTACAATCGCCAGAGGTGGCAGCGGATCACCGACAAAAAACAGGGACCCGATCAGCGTCATCATCGGCGCCGCGCCCCGCGCCACCGGATAAACGAAACCCATATCCCCGACGCGATAGGCCTCCGCCAAAGCCAGCCCGTAAAGGAGATGGACAACGCCCGACAGAGCAAGCCAACCCCACGCCTCACGGATGGGCAAACCGGTGAAGAGCAGCACAAAAACCCCAAGCACCGCGCAGGCCCCATTGATCAGCACAATGGCGAGCAAAGGCTCGACGCGCAGCTTGACGACAGCATTCCACCCGGCATGGAGAGCAGCAGCCGCCAGAACGGCCAGGAAAACAGTCAGCGACAAGGGCAAAATCCGGCAGGCAAGGGAACCGGACCCTAACCATGCCGGGCGTTAAGCGCAAAATTGGCTGAGGCCACCGGCACCGTTGCACCCTCCCCCGCCCCGCGCTATCACCGGGGCCGAGGGCCTATAGCTCAATTGGTTAGAGCCGACCGCTCATAACGGTCTGGTTGCAGGTTCGAGTCCTGCTGGGC
>VERN01000235.1 GCA_018882635.1 Beijerinckiaceae bacterium
GCTCTGGACCGATCGGCAACAAGGTCCGCGACTCGTTCGGAACGGGCGACACCCAATCGGACAGCCGCCGCTGCCGGATCAGAGCCTCAATTTCAGCGCGCAAGGCCGTAGGGACGCCTTCAACCGGCATCTGCGGCTCAGGGACCCAAGACCCTGAATTTGCTATATATTCTTGGATTGGGCCCGAGGCCCTCTCGCGATCCACAGCTTCCTCCAACCCGCTGCAATCAAGCCGGTTACGCCGACTTACACGATGCGTATTTTTTGCGGGCGGGTCTGCCAAGGCCGTCCTAGACTTCTTACACCCAGCCTACGCGGTTTATTCCGATCCGCAAGTGAGATTAAACCGAACCTGCTTATGTCAGGCAAGAGAGACGTCTATTTTATTTGACACCTCTAAGACTCCCGCCTAGCTTTTGCTCAGGGGGAAAAGCCATGCAGGTGCCCAAAGGCCAAAGCCAGGCCCCAGCACTTTATACCGCCGAAGAGCGGCGCCGCCGCGACCTGTCCAAATGGACAATCGTGCAAGGCATACTCGCGCCTCTACAGTTCCTCGTTTTTCTGATCAGCCTTGGTCTCGTTATCCGCTGCCTGCAGACGGGTGAAGGCTATGCCCTCGCCTCTGCATCGATCGTGATCAAGACGCTGTTCCTCTACGCCATCATGATCACAGGTTCGCTCTGGGAGCATGATGTTTACGGGCGCTATCTGTTCGCGCCTGCCTTCTATTGGGAGGACGTGGTGTCGATGGGCGTAATTGCCCTCCACACCGCCTATCTGATCGCCCTTTTCACCGGTGCCCTTTCACCCCGCGGTCAATTGTTCCTCGCCCTCGCGGCCTATGTCACCTACGTGATCAATGCCGGTCAGTTCCTCTGGAAGCTACGCCAAGCGCGCCTGTCTTCGACAATGACCCTTTCTGGCGAGGTGGCGTCATGAACGCCCACGCGCCCATCCCCAACCCAAATTGCGAAAAGCCCGTTCTGCGCGAGCGCGGCCAGCACGAAGTTTTCTGCGGCCTGACCGGGATCGTCTGGCTCCATCGTAAAATTCAAGACGCTTTCTTTCTGATCGTTGGCTCACGCACCTGCGCGCATCTCATGCAATCGGCCGCTGGTGTGATGATCTTCGCCGAACCGCGCTTTGCGACAGCGATCATCGAAGAACGTGATCTGGCCGGGATGGCCGACATGCATGACGAACTCGATCGCGTCGTCACGCAATTGCTCGCGCGCCGTCCTGACATCAAAATGCTCTTCCTCGTCGGGTCTTGCCCGTCGGAAGTGATCAAGCTTGATCTCAGCCGCGCAGCTGAGCGCTTGTCTCAACGCACATTGCCGCGCACCCGCGTGCTCGCCTATTCCGGCAGCGGGATCGAAACAACTTTCACGCAAGGTGAAGACGCCTGTCTTGCAGCGCTCGTCCCCCTGATGCCTGCCGATCAGGACAGTTCACTCCTCGTTGTCGGCACACTCGCCGATATCATCGAGGATCAATTCCGTTCGCTCTTTCAAGCGATCGGCATCGACCGCGTGACTTTTCTTCCGCCGCGCCG
The DNA here is from genome assembly GCA_018882635.1 of Beijerinckiaceae bacterium. GTDB lineage: Bacteria > Pseudomonadota > Alphaproteobacteria > Rhizobiales > Beijerinckiaceae > TNE-4. The sequence continues at coordinate 1,556 of VERN01000235.1, forward strand.
GGCTGGCGAACTGCCTGGCATCGGCCCGAAAACGCAAATCTTGCTCGCGCAGCCTTTCCTTGGCGACACCTTGAAAGCCCTCGAGGCGCGCGGTGCGACGCGCATTGATGCGCCCTTCCCGCTAGGTGCCGAAGGGTCTGAACTCTGGTTTCGCGCAGCGGCAAAAGCGTTTGGTATCGATCACCAAAAAGTCACTGCCGCCATTGCTGCGCCGCTGGAACGCGCGCGTCTGGCTTTATCACGTCATCGCGAACGGCTCACGGGCAAGCGGATTTTCTTCTTCCCCGATTCACAACTCGAAATTCCGCTCGCTCGCTTTTTGTCACGCGAGCTCGGCATGGTGCCTGTTGAAGTGGGCACACCCTATCTTCATCGCCAAGTTCACGCCGCCGATCTTGCTCTGCTTCCGGATACGCAAATTTCGGAAGGCCAAGATGTCGATCGTCAACTTGCACGCTGCCGCGCAGCGAAACCTGACCTCACGGTTTGTGGCCTTGGTCTCGCCAATCCGCTCGAAGCGGAAGGGCTCGCAACCAAATGGTCAATCGAGCTCGTCTTCTCGCCGATCCATGGCTTTGAACAGGCCGGTGATCTCGCTGAATTATTTGCGCGGCCCTTGGCGCGCGCCGAGAAGTTGAGGGTCTGACGATGCAGCTGACCCTCTGGACTTATGAAGGCCCACCCCATGTCGGCGCGATGCGGATCGTGACAGCGATGCGCGGCATGCATTACGTGCTGCACGCACCGCAGGGCGACACCTACGCCGATCTCCTCTTCACGATGATCGAACGCCGTTCAGCGCGCCCGCCTGTCACCTACACCACATTCCAAGCGCGTGATCTTGGCGGCGACACGGCCGAACTCTTTAAAGACGCTGCCCGTAACGCCTATGAGACGTTTGCACCACAGGCGATGATCGTCGGCGCGTCATGCACAGGCGAACTCATTCAAGATGATCCCGCCGGTCTTGCGCGCGCGCTTGATTTGCCAATCCCGGTGATCCCGCTTGAATTGCCGTCCTATCAGAAAAAAGAGAATTGGGGCGCGGCAGAAACATTCTACCGCATCGTCCGTTCTCTGACGAAGCCGGTCACAGACCGCCAGTCATCAAGCACACCAAGCTGCAACATTCTTGGCCCCTGCGCGCTCGGCTTCCGCCATCGTGATGATCTTTATGAGATCAAAGCGCTGCTCGCCGAATGCGGCATCGCCGTGAATGTTGTCGCACCTGAAGGCGCAACCCCGGCTGATATTACCCGCTTGGGCGATGCAGACTTCAACATTGTGCTTTATCCCGAAATCGCTCAGCCCGCGGCTGAATGGCTCAAGAAGAATTGCGGCCAGCCCTTCACAACGACGATTCCGATTGGTGTGAATGCGACCCGCGCCTTCATCAAGGAAATCTGCGCTTTGGCGGGCGTTACACCGCCGGCTGACGACATGAATGCGCGTCTGCCTTGGTATTCGCGCTCCGTCGATTCAACTTACCTGACCGGTAAACGGGTTTTCATCTTCGGCGATGCAACCCACGCACTCGCGCTCGCCCGCGTCGCAAGAGATGAAATCGGTTACACCGTCTGTGGTTTGGGCACCTATACACGTGAATTCGCGCGTGAAGTGCGGGCTGAAGCATCGGCCCATGGCATCGAAGCACTCATCAGCGATGATTATCTTGCGATTGAAGCCGCTATTGCCGCCGCACAACCGGAACTCGTGCTCGGCACACAGATGGAGCGCCATATCGCTAAGCGTCTCGGCATTCCCTGTGCCGTGATTTCGGCACCCGTCCATGTGCAAGATTTCCCCGCGCGCCGCTCGCCCGTGATGGGCTTTGAAGGCGCCAATGTTTTGTTCGACACGCTTGTCCATCCTTTGATGATGGGTCTTGAGGAACATCTTCTTGGCCTATTCCGTGACGATTTCGAATTCCATGATGAAGCCGCGCCATCACACCTTGGCGCGAAAAAGGCCGCCGCTCCGATGGCGCAACCAGCCAATGAGGATTGGAGCCCGGAAGCTGAAAAGGAGTTGAAGAAAATCCCGTTTTTCGTCCGTGGCAAAGCGCGACGGAATACCGAAAGTTTCGCGCGCGAGCGCGGCTTGTTCCCGATTAGTGTGGAGACGCTCTACGATGCCAAAGCGCATTTCGGACGCTAATTCCACACCGATCCGCGTCGTCTTCGTGACGATGGATGACCACCTCGCGGGATCGGTTGATCGTGCGCGCGCCATGCTGCGGAAAACCTATCCGGGTCTTCACCTGTCGATGCACACGGCTGCCCATTGGGATGATGCCGATCAATTGGCGCAATGCCTCAATGATATCGCAACGGCCGATATTCTGATCGTCACCATGCTGTTCATGGAAGATCATATTCGGCCGGTCTATGACGCATTGATGGCGCGCCGCGACCATTGCGATGCCATTGCCGGCTGCCTCTCCGCGTCAGAAGTCGTGAAATTGACGCGCCTTGGTCGCTTCTCCATGTCGGGCCCTCAATCAGGCGCAATCGCCTTTTTGAAGCGCCTGCGCGGCAAGAGTGACAAGCCGGGCGCGCAAGGCGCCCATCAGATGAAGATGCTGCGCCGCCTGCCGCAGATCTTGCGCTTCATTCCTGGCACCGCGCGGGATGCGCGCGCTTACTTCCTCACCCTCCAATACTGGCTGGGCGGGTCCGAGGACAACATGCTCAACCTGGTGCGCGCGCTGGTGAACCGCTATGCCGACGGTCCGCGCAAGGTCTGGCGCGGCAAGGTCGAGGCGCAGCCGCCGGTCGAGTACCCGGACGTCGGCGTCTACCACCCGCGCATGAAGGGTCGCATCGGTGAGGATGCAGCGGCGCTGCCGTCCTCCAGCAAGGCCCGCGGCCGCGTCGGCATCCTGCTGCTGCGCTCCTATCTGCTGGCTGGCAACAGTGGCCACTACGACGGCGTCATCGCCGCGCTCGAGGCGCAGGGCCTTGATGTGGTGCCGGTGTTTGCGGCCGGCCTCGATGCACGTCCGGCCATCGAGCAGTATTTCTTGCGTGACGGTGTGACCACGGT
>VERN01000236.1 GCA_018882635.1 Beijerinckiaceae bacterium
GCGATATGACGAATGACGCTGAGGTCATGGGAGACGAACAAATAGGTCAGGTTCATCTCGGCGCGCAATTCCATAAACAGGTTTAAGACCTGCGCCTGAATCGAGACGTCGAGCGCTGCAACAGCTTCATCGCAGACCAGCACTTTGGGTTTTACTGCGAGCGCGCGCGCAATGCCGATACGCGCACGTTGCCCGCCAGAAAATTGATGCGGGAAACGTTGCATCAAGGCGGGGTCAAGCCCAACTTTACGCATGATCTGGGCGACATAATCGCGCTGATCGGCAGCGGTAATGATCCCGTGCACAAGGGGTGCTTCGCCAATAATGTCTTCGATCCGCATGCGTGGATTGAGAGACGCCATCGGGTCTTGGAAGATCAATTGCACAGCAAGCGCGTCAGCAACTTTTTGATCAGCATGACCATCGGTGCGCGCCCGTCCTTCATATAAAATGTGACCGGCGCTTGGTTCCATGATGCCCGCAACCATGCGGCCCAAAGTCGATTTGCCACAGCCGGATTCACCGACAAGACCGAGCACTTCGCCCTGCCTGATAGTCAGTGAGACATTATCCACGGCGTGCACAATCTGCTCACGATTTTGCGCACCGAGCAGATTGGCGATCTTGCCGGCAAGATCGACGCGTTTAACGAAACGCTTCGAGACATTCTCGATTTTAATCAGATCACTCATTGCGCGGCCTCGCGCGCATGAACAGGATGGAAGCAGCGCCATGTGCGGGTGTGATCTCGCGTGAGACCGGGCGAAGCGACTTTGCAATCATCGGCAGCGAATACACAGCGTGGCGCAAACGCGCAGCCTTTCGGCAGATTGGCGAGGGAAGGCGTCATGCCAGGAATTTGTGCGAGCTTTTCGCCGCGCCGATTGCGGCTTGGTGCTGAGCCCAGCAAGCCATAGGTGTAGGGGTGCCGTGGATCATCCAAGACAGGGTCGACATCACCCTCTTCCACCACGCGGCCCGCATACATCACGGCGATGCGGTCAGCCAGCCCTGCCACAACGGCCAGGTCATGCGTAATCCATATTAATGAGGTGCCCATCTCGGCGCATAATTGCTGCACCTCGGCCAAGATCTGCGATTGAATGGTGACATCAAGCGCAGTGGTTGGTTCATCAGCAATGAGCACTTTGGGGTTCATGAGCAATGCGATCGCTATCGCAACGCGTTGGCGCATACCGCCCGATAATTGATGCGGATAGGTGAGGAGGCGTTCGGCTGGTGAGGGAATGCCGACGCGGCGAAGGGCCGCTTCAGCTCGATCGCGCGCGGCCTTCTCGCTGACATTTTCATGCGCGCGAATGGTTTCGATCATCTGCGTATCAATACGCAAAACCGGGTTGAGCGTGGTCATCGGATCCTGAAAGATCATGGCCATGCTGGGGCCTCGCAGACGGCGCAATTCGCTGTCAGGCAGTCCGATTAATTCCTGTCCATCAAGATTGATCGAGCCTGAGGCAATGCGCCCCGGCGGGTCGATGAGGCCAAGGATGGCGAGGCCAGTGACGGATTTGCCCGATCCGGATTCGCCGACAAGGCCCACCACTTCGCCCGCATGCACATCAAGCGAAACGCCATCAACGGCTTTCACAACGCCTTGGCGGGTGCCGAATTCCACTTTGAGGTCATGCAATGAAAGAACCGGCTTCCTCATTTCGCGAGCCTCGGATTGAGCACATCGCGGAGGCGGTCACCGACAAGATTGATGACAACAATGGCCAGCACGAGCGCTAAGCCCGGCCATGTGGAAATCCAATATTTGCCGGACATCAAATAATCATAACCATTCTTGATCAACATGCCGAGCGATGGCTCTGTCACTGGCACGCCGACGCCAAGAAAGGAGAGTGTCGCTTCCAGTGCAATCGCGTGCGCCACTTGCACTGTCGCGACGACGATCAAAGGGGGCAGGCAATTGGGCAGGAGGTGGTTGAATAGAATGCGCGAGCGTGGCAGCGCGAGACAGCGCGCCGCTTCCATATAATCACGATTGCGTTCGACCAAGGCATTGCCGCGGACGGTACGTGCATAATAGGCCCATTGCACAATGATAAGGGCAATGATGACTTTGTCGATGCCGCGCCCAAACGCAGCCAAAAGAACCAAGGCGATCAGAATGGCTGGAAAAGACAATTGAAGATCGACAAGGCGCATGACGAAGGTCTCGACCTTGCCACCTTTATAAGCCGCAAAGACGCCGATGGACGCTCCAATCGCGCAGGCGCAGACGGTTGAGACAACGCCGACAAACAAGGAAATGCGCAGGCCGTAGAGAATGGCCGATAGCATGTCGCGGCCTTGCTCGTCCGTGCCGAGCCAGAACACCATCCCATTCATCGCTTTCGAGCCGGGCGGCAGGCGGCCGTCCATAATGTCGAGCTGGGACAAATCATACGGGTTCTGAGGGGCAATCCATGGTGCGAAAATCGCAATGAAGAGGAGGCCAACCAGCAGAATGAAGACGATGACGGCGGAAGGACGGGAAAAGTAATCGCCAACGCGTTGGCGCCACAGGCTTTCACCCTTGTCAAAGCTGAATGGTGTGTCCGTCATCATTCCGCCTCCTGCAAGCGCACGCGCGGATCAAGCGCGGCATAGAGGAGATCGACGATCAAATTGATGACGACGAAAATGACGACCACCATCATGAGATAGGCAACGATCACCGGGCGGTCGAGACGGCCGATGGAATCGATCAAAAGTTTCCCCATCCCCGGATAGGCGAATACGGTTTCTGTCACCACCGCAAAGGCGATCATCGATCCGAGTTCGAGGCCGAGGATTGTAACAACCGGGATCATGATGTTTTTCAAAACATGCACGAGCACGATGCGGGTTGGGGATAGGCCTTTCGCACGGGCAAAGCGCACATAATCCTGCAACACTGCCTCGCGTGTGCCCGAGCGCGACAGGCGGACGACAAGAGCGGCTTTATAAAGCGCGAGCGTAAAAGCGGGGAGCAGCAGATAGCGCAGACCTTCCCATGTCAGGAAGGATACAGGGATGCCAAACACATCTGTCGTCGGGCCACGGCCGCCTGAAGGAAGCCATTTGAGTTGCACAGCGAAGAGCAGGATCAGCATGAGGCCAATCCAAAAGTTTGGCAGCGAAAATCCGAGGATGGATCCTGACATGATGGCCCGGCTCGACCAAGCATCGGGTTTCAAACCAGACCAGACACCAAGGGGAATACCGATCACGATCGACATGATGAGCGCAACAAAGGCTAATTCTAATGTCGCGGGCATGCGTTGGATGATCAGCTTCAAAGCCGGTTCGTTAAACACAAACGATCGGCCCAAATCGCCATGCAGCGCATTCCAAACGAACAGACCAAATTGTTCCCACAATGGCTTATCGAGCCCGAGACGGGCCGAAATCTCTGCCATCTCCTTCGCGTCAGCGTTGGGGTTGGCGAGAATGTCGACGGGGTTTCCAACAGCATAGATGGATAGAAAAACGATCGTCGCCATCGCTGCGATGACGAGCAAAGCCTGACCGATACGCCGGATGAGATAGGCTAGCATGGTGATTTTCTGAAAAGGGCGCGGCTTCGTGACAGAAGCCGCGCCGCTACAAGGTTATAATGCGTTCGCGCTTATTTCGCAGGCTGCACTTCAAAGGCGAGCGAGTATTGATCAATGCGAGGCTTATAGGTGAGCGTCTTTTTGAAGGCCCATGGTGTCACTTCGAAATGAAGCGGGATGATGCCGTAATCCTGCATCGCTTCCTTTGAGGCCTCTTGTAGCAGTTTCTCGCGCGCTTTGTCATCGATCGTGCCGAGCGCCTTGGCGGTCAGTTCGTCCACTTTGGCGTTTGAGTAACGGCCACGATTGGTGTTGCCGAAGCCTGGCGCATAATTCTGCGTCGTCACGAGGGCTGCCAGCGAGTTCGACATTTCGCCTGTATCCGCGCCCCAGCCTGCAAGATAGGCCGAGAAATCATATTTGTTACGACGCGAGAAGAAGGTCGATGCCGTCATCGAATCGACAGTGGTTTTGATGCCAACACGTGTGAGCATCTGGGCCACGGCTTGCGCAACCTTTTCGTCATTGATGTAGCGATCATTCGGCGAGCCAAGCACGAGTTCAAAGCCGTTTGGATAGCCTGCTTCAGCAAGAAGCTTTTTCGCGCGCTCGGGATCATAATTATCCGGCTTGCGGTCAGGCGAGGTTCCGAACAGAGGAACCGGCAGCAATTCACCCGCTGGCACGGCCACGCCGCCCATAATGCGCTCGACAATGGCATCACGATTAATCGCCTTCGACATCGCTTCACGCACGCGCTTGTCGAGGAAGGGGTTCTTGTCTGTGCCCTTCACCCCCGGCGTCTTCCAATCTGCACCTTTAAACTGGTCGAGGTGGATGTAGATGATGCGGTTCGACAGGCCTTGGACGATCGTAAAGCCGCCTTTTTTGATCTGGTCGAAATCTTGGATCGGCGGATTTTCGATCATGTCGACATCGCCAGCCAGAAGAGCGGCGACGCGCGGGCCGGGCGAGGTGATCGGCCGGAAAGTGACCGTCTTCCACGCTGGTTTATTGCCCCAATAATTATCGTTGCGCTCCAGCACTAGC
>VERN01000030.1 GCA_018882635.1 Beijerinckiaceae bacterium
GGCCACTTCCGCTTCGAGGGCGGCGGCCTTGTCTTCAGGAGCCGCAGGGGCGGCCTCCGCAGGGGCAGCGGCTTCGGGCTGGGCGGGCTTGGTCTCGGGGGTCTGGTCTTCGGGCTTTGCGGTCATGGTCGTTTGGATTTCACCTAAGGAGAAAGGATTGCCCCGCATATCAGGGCGCGAAGCCGGAAAATCAAGCGCAGCGGCTCAGGTTCGGCAGGATCATGCTTTGGCGAGGCGGTTTGTCCGTGTCTCGACGGGGTCGAGAACCTCCATGATTTGCCGCCTAATGGCCGCCTGCTTGCTGCCATGGGTGATTTTTCCGCCCAGAAGGTCGGTCACATAGAAAACGTCGACCGCTTTCTCGCCGAAGGTCGCAATATGGGCCGAGGCGATATTGAGCTGCAGGCGGCCAAGCGCCGTGGTGAGCTCATAAAGCAGGCCAGGCCGGTCGAGCCCTGAGACCTCGATCACAGTGTAGCGCGCTGACAATTGATTATCGATCACGAGGTCCGGCACCACGGTGAAGGCTTTGGAGGCGGGCTTGCCGGTGGCTGAGCGTGCCGCAACCGCTTCAGCAATTTTGATCTCTCCCTTGAGCGCACGCTCAATGCCATCTGCGATGCGCTTGGCGCGCCGTAATTCATCCTCGTCACGGTCGAATGCGCGCGACACATAGATCGTATCAAGCGCGATTCCGTCGGTGGTCGTAAAAATTTGCGCGTCAACGATGTTGGCCCCGGCCGCTGCACAAGCGCCCGTAATGATAGCAAGCAGACGTGGATGATCGGGCGCCGAAATCAACAATTCGGTCACGCCGCGGAATGAATCCGTCGCCACTTCCGTCGCAAGTGAGCGCATGTCTTTCTCAGCCGCATACATGAATTGTGCATGCTTGATCCGGCTTTTGAGATCGGCTTTCAGCCAATAGGCTGGGAAATGCCGCGCAATATAAGAATCGACCTCCGGGTCAGACCAGCCCGGCAGTGCGCGACGCAGTTCATTCTGCGCATGTTCAATCCGGCCCTTGCGATCCGCTTTGGAATGACCGCCGGACAGGACCATTTCCGTTTCCCAATAAAGCGTGCGCAACAACTGGCCTTTCCAGCCATTCCACACGCCCGGGCCGACTGCTTTGATGTCACACGCCGTGAGAACCAGCAGCATTTTCAAACGATCAAGCGTCTGCACGACTTTGGCGAAACTCTCGATGGTCTGCGGATCGGACAGGTCGCGGCTTTGTGCGATGGTGGACATGTCGAGGTGATGTTCAATAAGCCACGCGACCGAATCCGTTTCGGCATCGTTGAGGCCGAGCCGTGGGCACAGCCGCCGCGCAGTGCGCGCACCCGCAATCGAATGATCCTCTGGCCGTCCTTTGGCAATATCGTGCAAGAAAAGGGCAACGAACAGAACAAGACGGTTGCGGATGGTTGGCAGCACTTCATGCGCGACCGGTAATTCGTCCTTGAGCTTGCCCGCTTCAAGTTCCGCCAGCATGCCGATCGAGCGCAGCAAATGCTCATCGACCGTATAATGATGATACATGTTGAATTGCATCATCGCGACAACGCGACCAAATTCCGGCACGAAACGACCTAATACGCCAGCCTCGTTCATGCGTCGCAGCACGGTTTCTGGCGAATTTCTTGATGAGAGAATTTGCAGAAAAATCCGGTTGGCCTCTGGATTGTTGCGCAATTGGGTGTCGATTAATCGTAAGGATTGCGTAATCAGGCGCGCCGCATGAGGATGAATGGTGCGATTGACCTTTTGCGCTGTGCGAAAAATACGCAAAAGATCGACCGGGTCTTTCTTGAAAACATCATCATCGGCGACGTTCACTCGATCATGATCAATGATGAAGGCTGGCCTGTCAGTTGTGGTAACCTTGTTCTTCTTGAAAGATCCCACAAGGCGGTCGAGCATGGCGACCGGTTTTGTCTGCCGGGCTTCGAGGGCGGCACTTACGATCGCCGTCAAATCACCCACATCTTTAGCAATCAGAAAATAGCGCTTCATGAAACGCTCAACGGCTGAAAGGCCGCCATGTGACGCATAGCCAAGCCGCGTCGCAATTTGGTTTTGCAGGTCGAATGTCAGGCGCTCCTCGGCGCGTCCGGTGACAAAATGCATTTGGCAACGCACGCGCCACAAAAATTCATCGCATCGCCGAAAGAGTTCACTTTCTTCGCGGTCAAACAGGCCAGCCTTAACGAGGTCGGCGCTATCCTTCGCGCGATAGACATATTTGGCGATCCAGAACAATGTGTTGAGATCGCGCAAGCCACCTTTGCCATCCTTCACATTCGGTTCGACCAGATAGCGCGATGAACCTGCGCGTGTGACGCGTTGTTCGCGTTCCGCCAATTTAGCAGCGACGAATTCCGGAGCCGTTCCCGTGACAATTTCTGCGCCGTAACGATCTTCCATCTCGGAATAGAGTTGGCGGTCGCCAGTGAGGAAGCGTGCTTCGAGCAGGGCTGTGCGGATGGTCATGTCGGCCCGGGCTTCGCGGATGCATTCATCCACGGTGCGGACGGAATGGCCGACTTTCAGTTTCAAATCCCATAAGGCGTAGAGGATCGTCTCGACGATACTCTCAGACCATGGCGTCGCCTTGTAGGGCAGCAGGAACAGAAGATCGATATCGGAGCCCGGGGCCAGTGTGCCGCGGCCATAGCCACCCACCGCCGCAACCGCAAGACGCTCCGAAGTCGACGGATTGTCCGATCGGAACAGGACCGTCACCGCCGCCTCGAACAGCGCGTTGATAATACCATCCATCAGGTCGGACAGGCGTCGCGCGCAGGCAAGCCCATTCTTTTCGCTATCGAGTAGGCTCCATGCCTTGGCCCGCCCCTCCGTAAGAAAGGGCGTGATAGCCGCTACCATCGCCCGCCGCGGATCGCCCTGCTCAAGCCCTGCGCGGGCGGCCGCGACCACCGCATGATTGAGGCGTTCGGGATCGAAAACGGCAGGCATTGAGGCGCGTCTCCAAAAAGGCGGGAAGGCGGCTGGCAGTGAGCGCGAAAGCATTCGCGACAAGGTCTAGACGGCGAGGGTTATTATCACGGTTGTTCGACCCTGTTTGTGTCGCCTCGTCAACCGGCCCGCAATAGCCCCGGCTTGCGCCGCTTTCCGGGATCGCTTAAGCCCGCGCCGAGAGTTCCCGCGGGTGCCCCCGATCCCGCCCGTTTTCTGGAAGAGAGACCCGCAAATGTCCGAAAAGCGCGTGAAAAAAGTCGTGCTCGCCTATTCTGGCGGCCTCGATACCTCGATCATCCTGAAATGGCTTCAGACGACGTATGGCTGTGAGGTGATCACCTTCACGGCCGATCTCGGTCAGGGCGAGGAATTAGGCCCGGCGCGCGACAAGGCCTTGCTGCTCGGCATCAAGCCGGAAAACATCTTCATCGAAGATCTGCGCGAAGAATTCGTGCGCGATTACGTGTTCCCAATGTTCCGCGCCAATGCGCAATATGAAGGCCTCTATCTGCTCGGCACCTCAATTGCTCGTCCGCTCATCGCTAAGAAGCAAATCGAAATTGCTGAAAAGATGGGCGCTGATGCCGTCTCCCATGGCGCGACCGGCAAGGGGAACGATCAGGTCCGCTTCGAGCTGTCTTATTATGCGCTCAAGCCCGATATCACCATCATCGCGCCATGGCGTGAATGGGATCTGCGTTCGCGCGAACAGCTGATTGCTTTCGCAGAACAGCATCAGATTCCGATTGCGAAAGATAAGCGCGGCGAAGCGCCATTCTCGGTCGATGCAAATTTGTTGCATGCGTCGTCGGAAGGCAAAGTGCTTGAAGACCCCGCGATTGAAGTGCCAGATTATGTTTATTCGCGCACCAATGATCCGGAAACGGCGCCCGATAAGCCGACCATCATGACGATCGATTTCGAGAAGGGTGATCCGGTCGCGATTGACGGCAAAAAAATGTCTCCGGCCACTCTGCTCGCAAAGTTGAACGAGCTTGGCAAAATCAACGGTATTGGCCGTCTCGATCTTGTCGAAAACCGTTTCGTCGGCATGAAGAGCCGCGGCATGTACGAAACGCCAGGCGGGACAATCCTATACTTCGCGCATCGCGGCATTGAATCGATCACGCTTGATCGTGGGGCGGCTCATCTCAAGGATGAGATCATGCCGAAATATGCCGAGCTGATTTATAACGGCTTCTGGTTCTCACCAGAGCGTGAAATGCTGCAGGCCTTGATCGACAAATCACAGGAAGCCGTGACAGGTCGCGTGACGTTGAAGCTCTACAAAGGTTCGGCTTGGGTGATTGGGCGTGAGAGCCCCTATTCACTCTATGATCAGGATCTTGTCACGTTTGAAGAAGGAGCTGTCGCTTACGATCATCGCGATGCAGCCGGCTTCATTCGCTTGAACGCTTTGCGTTTACGGACGCTCGGACAGCGCAAGCGCAAGATGGGTCTTTGATCCCTCTGATGACCATTGAGATCACCACTGAGAAAGCGGCGCCTGCGGGCGCCGTTTGCGTTTAACGCGCGCGTCATCACAAAAAAAGACCCCGCGCAAATTGCAGCGGGGCCAACGCAAGTGGACCATTCAAAGGGAGAGACACCCGGGGGTGTCGAAAAACAGTGTAAGCGCGAGTCGCGATGATCCGCCATTCGTCATTCGACGATTCGCATTTCTGCGTACGACTTAACGGGGAATCGTTACGGCAGTGTCCCGTGCAGAATTCCGCAACTCCAGATTGTTTCTTGTACCCTATGTATCATGGCCATGATCGCGCCACTTCGAGCCGCTATTTGCGTCAAGCGCCGCCTCTTGCCACACTGGACGTCTTATGTCGGTTTTGAACACGCGCTTTTTGGCAGTTCTGGGCCTGTTGGCAGCCCTTGTGGCGGGGTTTTCCTATTGGGAATTGGGCCGCTCAGGGGCGACGCTGCGCGTGGCGGTGGGGCCAGCCAACGGCGAAGACACCCGGATCATCTATGCCATTGCCCAAGTTTTGAAGCGTGAGCAGTCCTCTGTTCGTTTGCGCGTCGTGACAACGGAAGGCGCCGCCCAGAGCGCGCAGGCGATTGAAGCGGGGCAGGTCGAGCTCGCGGTGATCCGCTCCGATGCGGCCACCCCGGCCAATGCGCCAACGGTGGCGATCCTGCATACCAATGCAGCTCTCTTGGTGGCTCCTGCCGAAACGGGCATCAAAAGCGTGGCCGATCTGGCTGGCAAAACGGTGGGTGTTTTGCGGGGCAACGCCACCAATGAGCGCCTGCTTGATGTGATTTTGGCCCAATATGATGTCCCCTCCGCCCTTGTCAGCCGACGGCTTTTGCAACCCGCGGACTTGGCTGAGGCGGCGCACAAACTTGATGCCATTCTCGTCTTCGGCGCCGTGCCTGGAACGGTTATTGATGATGCCGTCGGCACGCTCTCTCAGATCCGACCCGGCGGATTGACCTTTATCGGGGTCAGCGAGGCCGAGGCTTTGGCGCAGCGCCAATCGGCCTATGAGGCGGTGCGCATCGTGCGCGGGACCTTTGGCGGCACCCCGCCGCGGCCGCCTGAAAACCTGACGACGCTCGGCGTCACCTTCCGGTTGGTTGCCAACGCCAAGGTCGACCAAACCGAGATTTCCGAACTCACCCGCCAAATCTTTGAAAACCGGACCGAACTCGCCGCGATGGTGCCATTGGCGGCGGGGATCATGGCCCCTGATACGGCCAAAGCAGCCCGCCATCCCGTCCATCCCGGGGCGGCCGCCTTTCTCGATGATGAAGAGCTCACCTTCATGGAGCGCTATGGCGACTGGATTTATTTCGGCGTCATGGTCGTGGGTTTCTTTGGCTCCGCTTTCGCGGCGATCTCGACCCGGTTTCGCCGCCAGAGCCATGAGCAGGCCCAGCGTCTCGATCAATTATTGAGCCTTATGCGCACCGCCCGCCGCTGCGCCGATCCAGAGGAGCTCGACCGTTTGGAAGAGAAGGCGGATGACATTTTCGCCGCCACTCTGGCCGTCGCGACCCATGAAGAGATCGACCCCAACCGGTTGGCAGCCTTCTCTCTGGCGCTGGAACAGGTGCGCCATGCCATCGCCGAGCGGCGCAGGCTTTTAGGCCAGCCAGACGGCGCTTTGACCTCCTAAGAAGGCTCTTTTCGCGGCTCAAGCCGATCGGGGCCGAAACATTCATTGTTTCGCCGCACAGGGCGTGATATTGCGCCGCAACCAATTTGGACCGGCCGCCACGCCCGACTCCCCCGGAGCCGGGCTTTGCCGTTTGAGAGATCACCATGAAGCTGCGCAATATCGCGATCATCGCCCACGTCGACCATGGCAAAACCACGCTCGTCGACAAGCTCCTCGCCCAGTCGGGCACGTTCCGCGAAAACCAGCGCGTTGCCGAGCGGGCGATGGATTCCAATGACCTCGAACGTGAGCGCGGCATTACCATTCTCGCCAAATGCACCTCGGTGCAATGGAAAGACACCCGCCTCAACATCGTTGACACACCCGGCCACGCCGATTTCGGTGGTGAAGTCGAACGTATCCTCAACATGGTCGATGGCGTGATCGTGCTCGTCGACGCTGCTGAAGGCCCGATGCCGCAGACAAAATTCGTCGTCGGCAAGGCGCTGAAATTGGGTCTGCGCCCGATTGTTGCGATCAACAAGATCGACAAGCCGGAAGCGCGCGCGGGCGAAGTGATCAACGAAGTGTTCGATCTGTTTGCAGCGCTCGATGCAACCGATGAGCAACTCGATTTCCCAATTCTCTATGGATCAGCCAAGCAAGGCTGGATGGCGAAGAGCGAAGACGGTCCGAAGGATGACCTCTCGCCTTTGTTCGATCTCGTGCTCGAACACGTGCCGCCGCCGCAAGTGGAAGAAGGACCGTTCCGTCTCCTCGGCACGATTCTCGAAGCCAATCCCTATCTCGGCCGCATCGTAACGGGCCGCATCACATCGGGCACGGTGAAGCCGAACCAAGCGTTCAAAGTGCTCGATTCAAAAGGCAACCTCGTTGAGCAGGGCCGCATTTCAAAAGTGCTTGGCTTCCGCGGTCTCGAGCGCGTGCCGGTGGATGAAGCCGAAGCGGGCGACATCGTCGCCATTGCCGGCATGGTGAAAGGCACCGTCGCCGATACGTTCTGCGATATGAGCGTGGATACGCCGCTCGAAGCCCATCCGATCGATCCGCCGACCGTTGTGATGACCTTCCGCGTCAATGACTCGCCGCTCGCGGGCACTGAAGGGGACAAGGTCACGAGTCGCGTGATCCGCGATCGCCTGATGAAGGAAGCCGAAGGCAATATCGCGCTCCGCATCACGGAATCGGCTGACAAGGATTCATTCGAAGTTGCAGGCCGCGGTGAATTGCAGCTCGCGATCTTGATCGAGACGATGCGCCGCGAAGGCTTCGAACTCGCTGTGTCGCGTCCGCAAGTCGTTTTCTCGAAAGATGAAGCGTCGGGTGAAGTTCTCGAGCCGGTCGAAGAAGTCGTCATCGACGTCGATGAAGAACATTCCGGCGTCGTCGTGCAGAAAATGTCGGAACGCCGCGCTGATCTGATCGAAATGCGCCCCTCGGGTGGTGATCGTCAGCGTCTCGTGTTCCACGCACCGACACGCGGCCTCATCGGTTATCTCGGCGAACTCCTGACTGACACGCGCGGTACCGCGATCATGAACCGCCTCTTCCACGGCTATGCGCCGTTCAAGGGCGATGTCGCTGGTCGTCGCAACGGTGTTCTGATTTCCAACGATGCGGGCGAAGCGGTGGCTTACGCGCTGTGGAACCTCGAAGATCGTGGCCCGATGATGATCGAGCCCGGTTGGAAAGTGTATCAGGGCATGATCATCGGCGAACACACCCGCGATAATGATCTCGAAGTGAATGTGCTCAAGGGCAAGAAGCTCACCAACATCCGCGCCGCGGGCAAGGATGAAGCCGTGCGCCTCACCCCGCCGATCCGCATGACGCTTGAAAAGGCGCTCGCCTATATTCAGGACGACGAACTCGTCGAAGTCACACCGAAGGCAATCCGCCTGCGCAAAGTCTGGCTCGATCCGAACGATCGCAAGCGCGAAGAGCGCAAGAAGGAAGCGGCGGCGGGCTGATCCTGCAGTTGCATTTTTTGAGAATTGAGAAAGCGGGCTCCGG
Organism: Beijerinckiaceae bacterium; assembly: GCA_018882635.1. Taxonomy (GTDB): domain Bacteria; phylum Pseudomonadota; class Alphaproteobacteria; order Rhizobiales; family Beijerinckiaceae; genus TNE-4. Next base: position 8,142 of record VERN01000030.1, read on the forward strand.
CCCGCTTTTTTGTTGTGTGAGCTAAGTGCGTCTCAACCAACCCTTCACCGGTGCGTCGACAATGGCTGACGCGTCGTAAAGCGCGGCAGCCAAAGTGAAAAACGCCGCCACGAGCACACAAACAATGAAGGTGCGGCGCGGGGTCATTTCAACGGTGACGTTAAACAGATCGTGAAAATTCATGATCTGAAAAAGACCAGATAAAAAAGGCGGAATTAAAGCGCGGCGAGATTTAAGCGTCGCGACGTTTCGCCTCAATCGCATCCCAGATGCTGGCGGCGAGATCAGGGCCACCGAGCCTTTTGATGGCACGGAGCCCTGTGGGCGATGTCACGTTGATTTCTGTGAGGTTACCATCGATTACATCGATGCCGACGAAAAGAAGGCCGCGCTCTTTCAGGGCAGGGCCGATCGTGTCGCAAATTTCTTTTTCGCGCGACGTCAGCATGGTTGTTTCGGCTGCGCCACCACGCACCATGTTAGAACGAATATCGTTTTCCGCTGGCACGCGATTGACGGCACCCAGCGCCACGCCATCCACAAGAATGATGCGCTTGTCGCCATGTTTCACTTCCGGCAAGAAGCGCTGCACCACCCAAGGCTCGCGGAAAGTGACGGAAAAAAGATCGAACAGCGAGCCGAAATTCGGATCCTTTTCCGACACTTTGAACACGGCCGCACCGCCATTGCCGTAAAGCGGTTTCATGACCACATCGCCATGCTGCGCGCGGAAAGCTTCGATCTCGGCCTTGTCACGCGTAATCAATGTCGGCGGCATTAGCTGCGGAAATTCAGTCACAAAAATCTTTTCCGGGCATTCGCGGACATAGCGCGGATTGTTGACGACAAGCGTATGCGGATGAACACGCTCGAGCAGATGCGTCGAGGTAATATAGGCAAGATCAAAGGGCGGGTCCTGTCGCAGCAGCACGACATCCATCTCACGCAGATTGCGCCGCACGGATTCGCCGAGCGTCACATGGTCACCCTTCACATCGCGCACACTGACAGGCTGCATGGTAGCGAAGATGTCGCCATTCAGCATCGAGAGCTTGTCGGGCGTGTAATAGAAGAGGGTATGGCCGCGCGCCTGCGCTTCCAGCATCAGGGCAAAGGTGGAATCGCCCTGAATGTTGATCTTTTCGATCGGGTCCATCTGGACAGCGATTGTCAAAGCCATGGCGGCCTCCTCCTTTAAGCGGGAACCCGTTCCATAGCGTCCAGAACCGGGGCTTGTCCAATGTGGAGCTTAGCCCAAGGGGGCAATATCAGTCCGGTGGCGCGGCCAGCGCCAAGGCACAATGTCGATGGCATCCACCCTGAGTGTCCGCGTCATCGCCCAAGGATGGCGGGTGAGCCAATGGTCGGCCGCGCGCGCAATGCGGGTCAGTTTGAAGCCGTCAATCGCAGTCTCGGCGCTGGCAAAATCGCGCCTTGCTTTGACTTCCACAAAGGCAATCACCGATCCGCGCCATGCGATGAGATCAATCTCGCCACCTTGCGCACTGTAATTGCGCGCGCAAATACGCCAGCCCTTGAGGATAAGGAAGACAAGCGCCAACCATTCGCCGCGCCGTCCTTTTTTCAACGCCGCACGCCGTGCGGCGCGGCTCATGATTCAGAATCGCTCAAGGCGAGCGCGCGTGCATAGACGCGCTTCTTGGGCAATCCGGTTTCCTGCACGACAAGCGTAACGGCATCTTTCACCGAATGCGTTTTAAGCCGCGTGCGCAGCAACGCATCAATGCTGTCATCATCTTGCAGAACGGCGGTATCGGACGGCGGCCCGATCAGAATGACGATCTCGCCCTTCGGCGTATCTTCATCGGCGAATTGTGTTGCCAGCGCTGCAAGTGTGCCGCGCCGCACAGTCTCAAATAATTTGGTGAGTTCGCGCGCAACCGCGGCAGGTCGGTCGCCCAGAATAGCATGGGCGTCGGCCAGCATTTCAGCTGTCCGGCGCGGTGATTCAAAAAACACCAATGTGCCCGGAATGGTGCTGAGTGCCTCAAGGCGCTCGCGCCTTGCCGTTTGCTTCGGCGGCAAGAAACCTTCGAAGAAGAAACGATCAGTTGGCAGTCCAGCGACGACAAGAGCGGCCAACACGGCGGACGCGCCCGGGATCGGCACGACCTTGTATCCGGCTTCCACCGCCGCTTCGACCAGCTTGTAGCCGGGATCAGACACAAGCGGCGTGCCCGCATCAGAGACGAGCGCGAGCGCTTCGCCCTTCGCCAAACGTTCGAGCACACGCGGCCGCATCTCAGCGGCATTATGTTCGTGATAGGCGATCAAAGGCGTGGTGATGCCATAGCGCGCCAAGAGAATCTTCGTAACGCGCGTATCTTCAGCGAGGATCGCTTTGGCTGCTGCCAGCGTTTCGAGCGCCCGGAAGGAGATATCACCGAGATTGCCGATCGGCGTTGCCACCACATAAAGCCCACCCGGCAGCGAGGCCGCTTCGGCGCGCATGCCAAAGGCGGTGTAATGGGCTTGTCCGGAGGGAGGCACGGCGCTCATGAATCGGGTCCTTCAATGGCTCAGACCATGACATTGCGGCGCGATCAGGGGAAGCGGTAAGGCCGCGTTAACGATCTCTTGCGATTCTGCCTCCGGTTGAAAAGGGTGTGGCGCGTGCTGCCACCCAATGGCGGAGCTGCCCCGTGTCTCGCGTACAAAAACCCGGCCCTGCGCCCTCTCTCCTGCGCCGTCATCTGGTCATTGGCTCCGTCCTCGGCGGCACGTCCTTGGTGCTCAGTGCATGTGGCACAACCATGCCGGGTCTGAGTGGCTTTGGTGGTTCGAGCGGGCAGGCGCCTGCCGGGCCGACCCCACTCCCTGATGCGCAAGGCCCGAAGGGCAATTTGCGTGTGGGTTTGATTCTGCCGCTCTCGGCCGGGGGCAATGTCGGTGCAGCGGCGGCATCCTTGAAGAATGCAGCGGAGCTTGCTGTCTCCGAATTCAATGGCTCGGAAGTGGCGCTTTTGATCAAGGATGATCGCGGCACGCCCGATGGCGCCGCGCAAGCCGCCCAAGAAGTCATTGCTGAAGGCGCACAGATTATTTTGGGTCCCTTGCTCGCGCCAACCGTGCAGGCCGTCGGTCAAGTCGCGAGACAAGCGGGCAAACCCGTCATTGCTTTCTCAACTGATGCCAGTGTGGCGACGCGTGGCGTTTATCTGTTGAGCTTCATGCCGGAATCGGAAGTTGATCGCGTCATCGAATTTGCTGCCTCACGCGGCAAGCGATCTGTTGCGGCGATGATCCCAGATAGCGCTTATGGCAATGTCGTCGCCAGCGCGTTTCAGGAATCGGCGGCGCGGCGCGGCGTGCGCGTGGCACTGATTGAACGTTACGCCGGTCCTACCGTGGATGCAGGCGCCAAGCGGATCGCGCAATTGGGAGCGCAGGCGGATGCGCTGCTGCTGCCCGTGAATGCCGAAGGTATCGGTGGCGCAACGGCGGCGCTCGCCAACAATAAGGTGAAGTTGCAAATGCTCGGCACAGCAGCGTGGGAAGACCCGCGTGTGCTACAAAACCCGGGGATTCAAGGCGGTTGGTTCGCCGCACCGGACAAGGCGGGTTACGCCAATTTTGCGGGCCGCTATCGGGCGAAATATGGTTCTGATCCGGTGCGCGTCGGCACACTCGCTTATGACGCTGTGTTTCTCGTGAACGCGTTGTATGTGAAATATGGCGCGCAAGCCTTCTCCGATGCCATTCTCACAAATTCGGAAGGCATCATTGGAACGGATGGTCTTTTCCGCTTCCGTCCAGATGGCACCAATCAGCGCGGCCTCGCTGTGTTGCAGGTGAACAATGGAACGGCGACCGTGGTCAGCGCTGCACCGCGCGCTTTTGCGCCGGGCAGCTGACCTAAACGGCCAAATCCGCCACCACAGCATCGAGCACGGGCACGCCCTGCGCGCTCGCACGAATGTTGCGGTTCGGCATGATTTCGATGAACCCTTGCTCCAGCAAGCGGCCGGTGCGCGCAAGATCAATCGGCCTGCCGGTTAAAGCGTGATAGCGCGCAGGATCAATCCCTTCGCGCAAACGCAAACCCATCAATAAAAATTCATCGCCCTCATCAGCGCCTTTCAAGATTTCCGTGTCGATCAGGCCGTGGCCGAATTTCTCGACGCGCTCGCACCATGTCTCGGGGTGGCGTTCGCCGGAAAAAGCGAGCCGATGGCCGCCCGTCCATAAGCGGCCATGCGCACCGGGGCCCACCCCGACATATTCGCCATAACGCCAATAGAGGAGATTGTGCCGGCACTCCGCGCCGGGGCGCGCATGGTTGGAAATTTCATAAGCAGGCAGGCCATGCTTGTCGCAAATCTCTTGCGTCAGATCGAAAAAGGCACGGCCCAAATCGCCGTCCGGCATCGCCAATTTTCCGGCCTTATGCAGCTTTTCAAACATCGTGCCCGGCTCGATGGTCAGCTGATAAAGCGAGAGATGTTCGGCCGCATAGCTGATCGCTTCTTCAAGCTCGCCGCGCCATGATTCCAGCGTTTGCTTCGGCCGCGCATAAATCAGATCGAAAGAGTAACGCTTGAAAATCGAAGCGGCGACACGCACCGCCCACAACGCCTCATCCACATCATGCATGCGCCCAAGCGCGCGCAAATCATCATCATCGAGCGCCTGCACACCCAGCGAGACACGGTTGACGCCTGCCGCGCGATAGCCACGAAAGCGCTCGGCCTCCACACTCGTCGGATTGGCCTCCATCGTGATCTCAGCATCGGGCGCGATGCGCCAATGCGCGGCAATCGCGTCAAGGATGGCTGCGATGGTCGCTGGCTGCATCAGCGAAGGCGTGCCACCGCCGAAGAAAATCGAAGACACCGTCCGGCCCGGCGCGAGGTCGGCCTGATGTTTGAGGTCGCGTTCAAACGCGCGCACGAACCGCGCCTCATCCACCGGTTGATGGCGCACATGCGAATTGAAATCGCAATAAGGACATTTCGATGCGCAGAAAGGCCAGTGCACATAGACACCGAAACCTGCATCGAAAGGGGGACGGTCGTTCGCCATCAGGCGTGTCACCGTTTCAGGCAGCGTTCAGCGAGTTCGATAAACGCACGGGCACGATGTGACAGGCCTTTGCCAAGCGGCGGCAAGCCGTGCTTTTCCTCAGATGTCATTTCACCAAAAGTGCGCGTTTCGCCATCAGGCAAAAACATCGGATCATAGCCAAAACCGGCAGCGCCGCGCGGCGGCCACACCAATGTGCCATCTACGCGCCCTTCGACGATTTCTTCATGTCCATCGGGCCAGACAAGCGCAAGTGCAGAAATAAACCAAGCCTTGCGTTGTGCTGGCGTCACGCAATCGCGTTCACGCAAACCCGCTTCGACCTTTTCCATCGCATGGCCGAAATCCTTGCTCTCGCCCGCCCAGCGGGCCGAATAGATTCCCGGCGCACCATCGAGTGCCGCAACGCAAATGCCGGAATCGTCTGCCAGCGCGGGGAGTTTTGCAGCGAAGGCTGCCGCCCGCGCCTTAATCAGCGCATTGGCAATAAACGTGTCGCCATCTTCAACAGGCTCGGGGAGGTTGAGCGACGCAGCTGACACCGCATGCAGGCCGAACGGCGCGACAAGCTCTTCAATCTCGCGCAGCTTGCCTTTGTTATGCGTGGCGACGACGAACGTCCCTTCGAGATGACGGCTCATGCGACGGCCTTTTTCTGCAGTGCCACGAGTTCCGCAATGCCCTTATTCGCTAAGGCCATCAAATGCAGCAATTCATCCGATGAGAAGGGCTTGCCTTCGGCTGTGCCTTGCACTTCGACAATGCCGCCCGTGCCAGTCATCACGAAATTGGCATCCGTCTCGGCGGTTGAATCTTCGGCATAATCAAGGTCGAGCACGGGAACGCCTTGCGCAATGCCGCAGGAAATCGCTGCCACATGGTCGCGCAACGGGTTGGTTGTGATGATTGAGCGGGAGCGCATCCATTGAATGCAATCATGCAAGGCAACCCACGCGCCGGTGATCGATGCGGTGCGTGTGCCGCCATCGGCCTGCAACACATCGCAATCGACGATGATTTGCTTTTCGCCAATCGCCGACAGATCGACGACGGCGCGTAGGCTACGGCCGATCAGGCGCTGAATTTCCTGTGTGCGGCCTGATGGCTTGCCCGATGTGACTTCGCGGCGTGTGCGCTCCTGTGTGGCGCGGGGCAGCATCGAATATTCCGCCGTCACCCAGCCTTTGCCTGAGCCACGCAGCCACGCTGGGCCGCGCTCTTCGAGCGAGGCTGTGCACAGCACATGGGTCTCACCGAATTTGACGAGGCAGGAGCCTTCCGCATAGCGCGCCACCCCGCGCTCAAGGCTGACGGGGCGCATCTGGTCGGGGGCGCGTTTGGACGGCCGCATGGCAACTCTCCTGCACAAAAGGGAACGGCAGGAGGGTTACATGATCACATCCGCGGAGAAAAGGCCGGTGGTTTGATTGAGTCTTGGAAACAAGCGGCGACGGCTTACACCGCCCCGGTCAGATGGCAGAGCCGACAGACATTGGTCACCACAATCTCATCATGCCGTGGTGCGGTCAGGATGCCGTCCTTCTTGAGCTGGGAGAAGGCCCGGCTCACGGTTTCAAGCGTGAGCCCGAGATAATCCGCGATTTCCTGCCGCGTCATCGGGATGGCCACATGCTGAGTGTCCGCTTTGGCATCGGGCCCTTTGCAGCCATGGCCGCCGCGATGGGGGATGAGACCCATGAGGAAGGATGCGACGCGTTCGGCAGCCGTTTTACGGCCGAGCAGCATGGCATGGTCATGCATGGCGCACATTTGCGATGTCATACGCTGGGAGACCGCCTGTTGTAATTCGCGCGACGTTTCGAGGAAACGGCGATCATAGACGAAGGCGCGCACCGCGGTCAGCGACTCGGCTGTTGAGTCATAAAGCGCTGTGTTGGAGAGGCCAAAAACATCACCGGCCCCGAGCAATTCGATGATCTGACGCCGACCATCGGGTAATAATTTCGAAAGCATCACTGCGCCTTGTGCGATCACGTAAATGTGATCAGCACGCGCGCCTTCCTCGCACAATGTTTCCCGCTCAACGAAGATGGCTTCGCGCGCGCCCTTGACCGGCGCATCTTGCGCAGGACGTGCCGCAATGCCGATTGTCCAAGCGGCATCGTGTTTAGGGGGCGTGCGGTCGATTTCAGCGTGCGCGATATGGTTCATGGAGCACCGGGGGATGGTTTGAGTAAGATCAAACTTACGCCCGGGGCGGGCGCGGCAAAATCGGTGAGGCTGCTTAAGGAGCTTTACGGATGGTCAGACAAGCGTCGACAGCATCTGGATCGACAAGGGTTTGCGGATCAGTTCCACCGGGCCGACATCCTTAAGCTGACGATCGATCGCGCTTTGCGCCTGCCCAGAGATGGCGACGATCCGCGGCGGCTCTTTGAGCGTCTTGAGCCAGCCGATCACAGTGGCCCCGCTGATGCCGGGAAGCAGGAGATCGACGATAATCGTGTCGTCCTTCACGGGTTTAGCGGTCTCGAAAAAACTCTCCGCATCCGGGTAGGCGGTCGCCTCCAGCCCCAGATTCTTGAACAGCATGAGGAGCGAATCGCTCACGCCTGGATCGTCTTCGAGAATATGGACGGCCAATGGTCCTGTTCCTGCCTCGCGTGATGGGTCGCGCCATCACCGGGGGGCAACATAGAGGATTGGACCCCTGATCAGGATTAGTAAGACTGCGAAGGAGGGCTTGCCCGTAATCGGCCCCTTAACCGCGGCGCTGGTCGGAATAGACGATCCGCACCAGATCGGCCGTATTCCGCGCGCCGAGCTTCTCCATGATGCGCGCGCGGTGCACTTCGATCGTGCGGGGGCTGATGCCGAGATGCCGACCTGCCTCCTTATTCGAGGCCCCCTGCGCAATCTGCTCTAGAACTTCGCGTTCGCGCGGGGTCAGCTGGTCCTCGCCCGGGAAGGCATGCAGGGCGGAGCCATTATCGGATGCGGCACGGTTACGCGCGGCCAGGGCGTCACGCACCCGCGAGACCACCGTATCGGCATCGAATGGCTTCTCGATGAAATCATGCGCCCCCTTCTTAATGGCTTCAACAGCCATGGGAATGTCGCCTTGGCCGGAAATCATGAAGATTGGCGCGGTAAAGCCCGGGCCGAGTTCTTGGAGGACATCGAGGCCTGAGCGCCCGGGCATATGCACATCGATAATGATGCAGTCTGGCCGTGTGGCTGCGACAGCCTGCAACAGCGAAGAGCCCTCAGGAAAGGTTTTGACGCGGAAGCCATCGAGCTCGAAAATCATCGCGAGCGCATCGCGAACGGCGCCATCATCATCGGCAATGAAAATCTGCAGATCGCTCTCTGCTGCGGCTTGCCCGTTCGCCATTCAACCATTCCTCATATCAGCCGACCTTAAAGTCCGGCATCCGTTTCTTCCTCGCGCGAAGCGACGGGAAGCTGCACTATAAACCTTGCGCCACGGCCATGTCCGCCGGGGTCGACGATCAGATCACCCGAATGATTTTGCGCTATGGAGCGTGAAATCGAGAGACCTAACCCCATCCCCGTCTTTTTAGTTGTCGAAAAAGCTTTGAACAGGGTCGGCATGGCCGCGGGCGGGATGCCCGGGCCGTTGTCTTCGACAATAATCGTTACGAATGCACCATCCTGACGGGTGCTGACGAAAATCGTGCCGTCTTCGCGGTCTTTGAGCGCTTCTGACGCGTTGCGCAAAAGATTGACCACGATTTGCTGAATCTGCACGGGTTCGACAAAGGCTTTCGGTAATTGTTGAGCAAAATCACGCTCGATGTTGACCCGCGCACGCATGCCAACAATAGTCAATTCAACAGCTTCGTTGACGACGGCGTTGAGATCGATCGGGCGGCGGTGCGGCTCGCGTTTCTCAACAAATTGTCGCATCCGGCTGATGATGTTCCCCGCGCGTTCAGCCTCATGCACGGCCTTGGCGAGAACGGTCTTGAATTGCGCATCGGCCGGATCATCGCGCTTGTCGAGCGTGCGCGCGATCCCTTGCATGTAGAGCATGATAGCGGTCAAAGGCTGGTTCAATTCATGCGCGAGCGCCGCGCCCATTTCATCCATGGCGGACACGCGTGCCAGATGAACGAGATCAGCTTGCAATTCATTGACGCGTTGTTCGGCTTCTTTGCGCGAGCGCAGATCGCGCAGAATGCCGATGAATTGCCGTCCGTCCGGCGTTGAGGCTTCACCCACCGAAAGCTCGACCGGGAATTCGGTGCCGTCCTTGTGCCGTCCCCGCACTTCGCGACCGATCCCGATAATTTTGCGATGGCCGGTGCGTTTGTAATTGTCCATGTAGCGATCATGCGCATCAGAATAATCGCGCGGCATGATCACCTTGACGTTCTGGCCAAGAACCTCTGCGGCCGTGTAGCCGAACAGCTTTTCACACGCATTGTTATAGACAAGGATGTGCGCATGCTCGTCGATGACAATGATGCCATCAACGGCCGTATTGAGCACGCTCATCAGGCGCGCTTCAGATACAGTTTTTGCTGCCGGCGCGGGCCGGTCAGTCCATTCTTTCATCGGCAGCCTCGGCGGGTGGTTCGATTTTGCCAATCGTGATCTTAGGCGGAGCTTAGCCCTTTGCGATGACGCGCGCGAGCCGTGCTGTTGCTTCTTCGAGATCCTCGGCTTTCCGTGCAAAACACAGTCTCAAAAAGGCTTCCCCATGGGGGCCGAAAGCACTGCCGGGCGCAAGCCCAACATTGGCTTCATCAACGAGCCTTTTCGCCAGCGCCATCGAGTCTTTTTCGCCTTCAACCCCGAAATAGAGGTAAAAAGCACCGCTTGGGCGGGCAAAAAAAGCCCGTCCGGTTGCAGCAAGTCCATTGCACACGATGTCGCGCCCGGCCTCGGCGCGCGCGATTTGGTGCTGAACAAAGCTCTCGCCATGGTCAAGAGCAGCAATGCCGGCTCGCTGCACGAAGGTGGCGACCCCTGAGGATGAATATTGGATCAGATTTTCGACGGTGTCGCCCAAGGATGGATGACATTCGATCCAGCCGATACGCCAGCCTGTCATCGCCCAGTTCTTGGAGAAGGTCTGGACGAACAAAACCTTGTCGTCATCGGCCATAATATCATGGAAGGAGGGGGCGCGCTCCGCCTCATCCAGCATAAAACGGCCATAGATCTCATCCGCAATGATCCAAAGCCCATACTTGCGCGAGAGGGCCAAAACCCCTTCAAGATCGGCCAGTGACGCCGTCCATCCGGTTGGGTTGGACGGTGAATTGATCACAATGGCCTTGGTTCGTGGCGTAACCGCCTTCTCCAGCTGTTCAATATCGAGAACCCAGCGCTCCTGCGCGCCATTCCCTTCAAGCGCCATCGGCACATCGACAGGATGCCCCCCTGCGACCTTGATGGCGCCCGTGAAATTGGGCCAGGCCGGGTTGGGGACCAGCACCTCGTCGCCATCGCCCGCCGCGAGCCGGGTCGCGATCTGGAGGGCATGCATGCCGCCAATCGTCACGTGGAAGCGGTCAGCATCAAGCGGACGACCATAGACGCGGGTCATGTACCGCGCGATCGCTTCGCGTAGCTCGGGGATCCCGCGCTGCCATGTGTAGAAGGTCTCTCCGGCTGCCAGAGAGCGGGTGGCTGCTTCCGTAATGAAGGCGGGTGTCGGCATATCGCCTTCCCCAACCCAGAGCGGGATCAGGCCCGGCCGACCGCGGCCATAATTCGACACTTCGACAATACCGCTCGGCGGCGCACCGGCGGCTTCCGGGCGAATAAGCGGGCGAAGATCGATGGGGGATGCGGTCATGGCGGGGATCATTCCGGACTTCAGCAGGGGGAACGACCTATGCCATGGAAAAACCTCGCTTTGAACCCTGTCCATCAGGTGCGCCGCTTGTTTTCAGCCCCTCGATAGCCGATATAGAGCGCGGGAGGCTGGCGTTGGACGTTCCACTCGCCAACCGGGTCAGGTCCGGAAGGAAGCAGCCCTAACGAGCACGGGCGGGTCTCTGTCCAGTCTCCCACCTCCCGTCCGGGCCTCGGCGTGCCGGAGCCAGTTTCCGGGGTTCCAAGTTTCCGGGTGCCAATGAACGACCAGCCGACCATAGTGGATGGACAATCCGGCTTCGCCCTCCCCGGGCTTGAGGCCCAAGCCGCGCCCTATCGTGTCTTGGCGCGCAAATACCGTCCCCAAAATTTCGACGATCTGATCGGTCAGGATGCGATGGTGCGCACGCTGCGCAACGCGTTCTCTTCGGGGCGCATTCCGCAGGCTTGGAT
>VERN01000237.1 GCA_018882635.1 Beijerinckiaceae bacterium
GCTGTCACTTGAACGCCTTGGCCCACCTTACCGTCCTTGTCTTTGACGGGTGCGAGTTGGACGCCGAGTTTCGGAGCGCCATCATCCTCAGCCTTTGCACCATCAGCCTTGGCGATCTTATCGCCCGGAACGGCCGCAAGCTTCAGCGTGACGGTCTTGTCCTTGCCATCGCGGATCAGGCCCAGTTTCACCTCTTCGCCCGGCTTCATATTGCCGATGCGACGGATGACATCTTTGGGTGCATCAACCTTGTCGCCATTCACGGAGACGATCGTGTCGCCCGATTTGATGCCTGCCTTCTCGGCCGGAGTGCCCGGCTGAGCTTCCGACACGAGTGCGCCCTTGGCGGACTTCAAGCCGAGGCTATCAGCAAGCGCTTCCGTCAGCGGCTGGATCTGCACGCCTGCATAGCCGCGTTCAACCGTGCCCGATTCCTTCAGCGCAGTGACGACCTTGGTCACGGTTTCGGTCGGCACAGCGAAGGCGATACCCACATTGCCGCCCGAGGGCGAGACAATCGCGGTGTTCACGCCGATCACTTCACCATCAAGATTGAAGGTCGGGCCACCCGAATTGCCGCGGTTCACCGCTGCATCGATCTGGATGAAATCATCATAGGGACCTGCGCCGATATCACGGCCGCGGGCTGAGACGATTCCGGCTGTCACAGTGCCACCCAGTCCGAAGGGGTTACCAACGGCGAGAACCCAATCGCCAACGCGCGGGGTCTTCTCCGCGAATTTCACGAACGGATAGGTGCCAGCGTCTTTCACCTTGATCAGTGCAAGATCCGTCTTGGGATCACGGCCAATCACTTTGGCGTCGAAGGTTTTGCCATCGTCAGTTGTAATGGTGACTTCAACCGCCTTGTCGACGACGTGATTGTTGGTCACGCCATAACCATCAGCCGTGATGAAGAAGCCTGAACCTTGGGCTTGTGCATAATGCTTCTTGCCTGGCTTGGCGCTTTTGCCCTGCGGCATGCCTTCACCACCGCGACCACCAAACTGGCGGAAGAACTTTTCGAGCGGATGGCCTTCGGGCAGGTCAGGCATCTGGAAGCCACCAGCGCCGTCTTCGTCATCGCCCATAGCGGTGTTTTCAACCTTCACCTTCACCGAGAACACGGCGGGGCGAACCTTCTCAACGGTATCGGAGAAGGAGGGGCCGGGCTGCGCGGTGCGAGCGGTCTGGCCAGACTGCGCAAAAGCCTGTTCGGGTTTCAAGAGGGGGGCACCCAACGCGCCAGCGCCCACAAGGGCAAGGGCGGCGGCACCGGCCAGAAGGCGATTCTTGGTCTGGGTCTTAGTCATCTGTGTCATCTCCTAGGGCGGGGACCTCGGGGTCTCCCTGCCGTCGATGCACAATGCCAAGCCCGACCTTACATCGGCCTCGCCGCCAGATTACATTTTTGTAATGTTGTCGCTGCCCAAAGCCCGCTGGAGCGCGGCCTGTTCCTCGGGCGAGAGCGGCTTTTCAACGGCTGGAAGAGCCTTCCGCTGCGCCTGACGCCAGATGACAAACCCTCCGATCAGCAAGATCGCAAAAGGCCCCGCCCACAAGATCAGGGTGTGCCAACCAAAACGGGGTTTGAGCAGCACGAATTCGCCATAGCGATCGACGAGAAAAGTGATGATCTGGCTGTCACTATCGCCCGCCTTGATGCGTTCACGCACGATCAGCCGCAGATCACGCGCAAGCTGCGCATCGGAATCATCAATCGACTGGTTTTGACACACAAGGCAGCGCAACTCCGCCGACAAGGCACGCGCACGCTGCTCCTGTTTCGGATCGGGCAAGATTTCGTCGGGCTGTACAGCGAAAGAAGGCGTCGCCAACGCGAAGACGAAACAGAGCACAACACAAAGCTGACGCATCGCCGTCACTCCGCCGGAACAATGCGCGGCAACCGCGCTTTCACGGCCGCGGCAATCCGCGCGCGTCGGTCGAGCACGGAGAGGAAACCACCCGCTGCCATCACCACTGCGCCAAGCCAAATCAATAAAACCCATGGCTTCCAGTAAAGACGCGCTGAAAATTTGCCGTCTGTCATGTCGCCGACGCTGGCATAAAGCTGGCCGAGCCCTTGTGTGAGGAGAGCAGCTTCGGATGTCGGCATGGTGCGGCCGGTGAAGATACGCTTGCCGGGTTCAAGCACACCCACAACACGATCTTTCTCGCGAACGACGAAACGCGCAAAGGTTTCACGATAGTCAGGCCCGTTGCGGATGCCGCCGCCTTCCAGACGGATTTCATAATGAGACAGCCGCACGGATTCACCCGGCTTCATCTCAATAATTTTTTCGATACCCCACGCCGTGCAGGCAATCCCAATCACCGAGACGCCAACGCCGATATGCGCGAGCGCTGAACCCCAGATCGACAGCGGCAAACCGAGCGCGCGCTTGAGCGCGACCGATGCTGGCACGCCGCGGCCTTTTGCACGCATTCCAATATCGGCCGCAGAGCCAAGGATCAGCCAGACGCCGACACCAATTCCCAAGGGTGCCAAAACAGGCCCGCCCCATGTGAAGGCATAGACTGCAATCATCGCGACGATTGATAAAGCCAAGGCAAAAGAAAGGCGTTGCGCCACGCCCAACAGATCGCCCCGCTTCCATGCCAGTGCCTGGCCGAAGGGCAGGATAAAACCGAGTGGCAACATCAGCGGAATAAAGGTCGCATCGAAGAATGGCGCGCCAACTGAAATCTTGGCGCCCGTCAACGCTTCGAGTGCAAGCGGATAGAGCGTGCCAATGAAGACAGCCGCCGCGGCTGCCGCAAGCAACAGATTGTTGATGACAAGCGCGCCTTCACGCGACACAGGCGCGAAGATCCCACCTTGTTTCAAAACATTGGCACGCCATGCAAAGAGTGTAAGCGATCCTCCGATGAAAAATACGAGGATGCCAAGAATAAAAAGGCCGCGCTCCGGATCGACAGCGAAGGCATGCACCGATGTCAACACGCCCGAGCGGACAAGGAATGTGCCGATCAGCGAGAGGGAAAAAGTCAGGATAGAGAGAAGGATGGTCCAGACTTTTAGCGCGTCGCGCTTTTCCATCACGACCGTGGAATGGATCAGCGCCGTCGCAATCAGCCAAGGCATCAGCGATGCATTTTCAACGGGATCCCAGAACCACCAGCCGCCCCAGCCCAATTCATAATAGGCCCAGTAAGAGCCCATCGCGATGCCGAGCGTGAGGAAGCACCAAGCCACAAGCGTCCATGGCCGGACGAAACGCGCCCATGCCGCATCAATGCGGCCGGTCAACAATGCGCCAATCGCAAAAGAAAAGGCGACAGAGCAACCGACATAGCCGACATAAAGCAAGGGCGGATGGATCGCGAGGCCGGGATCCTGCAAGAGCGGATTAAGCCCACGCCCTTCCATCGGCGCAGGCATCACGCGGGTGAAGGGATTGGATGCAACCAGCAAAAACAGAATGAAGGCGGATGCGATCGACGACTGCACCGCGAGAACAGCGGCAAACAAGCGTTGCGGCATGCCGCGGCCAAACCATGCCAACAATCCGCTGAAGAGCGCGAGGATCAACACCCACAGCATCATAGAGCCTTCATGATTGCTCCAGACGCCCGAAATTTTATACATTAGCGGCTTGGCCGAATGCGAATTTTCGATGACGTTCAGCACCGAGAAATCCGACTCGAGATAGGCTTTTGTCAGCGCCGCATAAGACAACGCCACAAGCAGCATCAACACAAAGGCCGCCGGGCGCGCCATGCGCATAAGCGCGCCATCATGCGTGCTTACACCCCAGAGCGGGACGATGGTGCCGACTAAGGAAACAGCAAGCGCAAGAACAAGTGCGTAATGGCCGAATTCGACGGTCATTTCTTGCTGCCTCCATCCTTCTTATCGTCCTGCCAATGGCCTTGCTTTTTCAGCGTATCGGCCACTTCCTTCGGCATGTAGTTTTCGTCATGCTTGGCGAGCACGCTATCGGCGCGAAATTCACCCGGCGCAGTCAAGACGCCTTCTGCAACCACCCCTTGTCCTTCCCGGAACAGATCCGGCAGATGTCCGCGATAGGTAACTTTGATCACCTTGTTTGAATCGCTCACCGAGAATGTGACGGTTTGATCCGCGCCTTTCACGACGCTGCCATTCTCCACAAGTCCGCCAATGCGCAGCCGTGTCCCGGGCGTGATATTTTTCTCGGCGAGCTCTGTTGGGCCATAGAAGAACACAATGCTGTCGCGCATCGCAAACAGGACAAGACTGGCCGCGATGGCGAGCACCACCGCGATCGACCCAATCATCGCCAGCCTGCGGCCTTTGCGTGTCATAACGCGATCCTCATGGTGCCGATCCAATCTGTAATTCGCGCGCCGCCTCATTGAGACGGCGCAGCGCATCAGCATTGCCGGCGAGCGCTGTCTTCGCTTTCGCTAAAGCCTCGGCTGCCTCTTTGCGATCGCCTAACACGACATAGGAGCGAACGAGGCGCAACCAGCCTTCGATATCAGCGGGGTTCGTTTCCAGTCTTTGGGCGAGCCCCGCCACCATAGCGCGGATCATCTTTGTC
>VERN01000238.1 GCA_018882635.1 Beijerinckiaceae bacterium
GGCTTGTGCCAAGGGCTGTGGCGGATAGCAGACATGCGGTGCCGACCAACGCCGCATTCGCGTGCGCGCGGCCCGCCTGGCGCGTCTCTGCTTGCCTCATGCCCTGTTCCGCTTTGCCGGTGATAGCATCCTGCGAGAGATGCGAATCGCTGCGGCGAGTTTGCCCCGCTCTGTGATAGTGCGGAAGTGTTAACCCGCGATTAACCACGTTCTCTGCACGAGCGCGGAAACAAAAAACCCCCGCACAGGGCGGGGGTTTGATGTGTTGCAGGAGCTGGGATCAGTAGCGGTAATGATCCGGCTTGTAGGGGCCCTGCTGCGGCAGGCCGAGATATTCGGACTGCTTGTCGTTGAGCTTGGTCAGCTTCACGCCGATCTTCTCGAGGTGAAGGGCTGCGACCTTCTCGTCGAGGTGCTTGGGCAGCGTGTAGACCTTGCGGTCGTACTGGCCCTGCTTGGTCCACAATTCGATCTGCGCGAGCGTCTGGTTGGTGAAGGACGCCGACATCACGAAAGAGGGATGGCCCGTCGCGTTACCGAGGTTCACGAGGCGGCCTTCCGACAGCACGATGATGCGCTTGCCATCGGGGAACTCAACTTCGTCCACCTGCGGCTTTACATTGTGCCATTTGAAGTTCTTGAGCGCGCCGATCTGAATTTCGGAGTCGAAATGGCCGATATTGCAGACGATGGCACGGTCCTTCATGTCGCGCATGTGGTCGACTGTGATGACGTCGACATTGCCGGTCGCGGTCACGAAAATGTCGGCGCGCGGCGCGGCATCTTCCATCGTGGTGACTTCATAGCCTTCCATAGCAGCCTGAAGCGCGCAGATCGGATCAATTTCAGAGACCAGAACGCGGCAGCCGGCGCTGCGCAGCGATGCGGCTGAACCCTTGCCGACATCACCAAAGCCAGCGACCATCGCCACTTTGCCAGCCATCATCACGTCCGTGCCACGACGAATGCCGTCGACGAGCGATTCACGGCAACCATAGAGATTGTCGAATTTCGATTTGGTGACGCTGTCATTCACATTGATGGCCGGGAAGAGCAGCTTGCCTTCGCGTTCCATGATGTAAAGGCGGTGCACGCCGGTCGTGGTTTCTTCGGTCACGCCCTTAATGGCTTCGCCATTGCGTGTGTACCAGCCGGGATTGGATTTCAGGCGCTTTTTAATCGACGCATAGAGGACTTCTTCTTCCTCATTGGTCGCTGTCTCAAGGAATGCTGTATCGCCCTTTTCGGCGCGCATGCCGAGATGGATCAAAAGCGTCGCATCGCCGCCATCGTCGAGGATCATGTTCGGCGTGCCGCCATCGCCCCATTCGAAAATCTTGTGGGTGTAATCCCAATAATCTTCGAGGCTTTCACCCTTAATCGCGAACACAGGCGTGCCCGCTGCAGCAATCGCGGCTGCGGCATGATCCTGCGTTGAATAGATATTGCACGACGCCCAGCGGACATCGGCGCCCAGCGCCTTGAGCGTTTCGATCAGCACGGCCGTCTGGATCGTCATGTGCAGCGAACCGGCAATGCGTGCGCCCTTCAAAGGCTGCGCCTTGCCATATTCGGCACGCACGGCCATCAGGCCCGGCATTTCGGTTTCGGCAATGGCGATTTCCTTGCGGCCCCAATCGGCGAGACCGATATCGGCGATGCGGTAATCGTTGAAATGCTGGCTCATGAGACACCCGGGCTCGATTGCGGAAAAGCGAGACGGGTCTATAGCAGGCCACCTCGGAGAGGGCAATCAAGATATAAAGAAATCTTTATGTGACAGGCTGAGCGGCGCTTTATTGTTCCAAAGCGCCAAAGCCAATCCGATGCCGCGGTCTGCCGACCGGGCCGCATGAGCAGGCTAAGTATCTGAACAAGATAAGTTTATTCTTCCTCGCCGAAGCGATCGCCGACAAGAGCCGTCAGCGCATCAATGCATTCCTGCGCCTGAGGTCCGAGCGCCGAGACGGTGATCGTGGTGCCCTGGCCAGCGCCCAAAGTCAGAATGCCCATGATGGAGGTGCCCCCCACCGTTTCTGCGCAGCGGGTCACAGTCACATCGGCATCGAACTGATCGACGCATTGCACGAATTTCGCCGTGGCGCGGGCGTGCAAGCCCTTTTTGTTGATGATTGGCAATTCACGGGCAATGGCACCTTCCCGCACCGGGGCCGGGGGGCAATCTTCGTCCTGCACCGTTTCCATCATGATTTCCCTGCCAGAACGCGACTTGCGACATTGATGTATTTGCGACCGGCATCTTGCGCTTGCACGACGGCTTGGTCGAGCCCGCAATCCTGACGCACGCTCGCAAGCTTAATCAACATGGGCAAATTAATGCCGGCGACGACTTCCGTCTTGCCGCCATTCATCACCGAGAGCGCGAGATTGGAGGGCGTGCCGCCGAACATATCAGTGAGCACCACCACGCCATCGCCGGTATCGACACGGCCAACAGCGTCGACAATGTCGCGCCGCCGCTGATCCATGTCGTCATCGGGACCGATCGTGATCGTCTCGATTTGCGATTGCGGGCCAACAACGTGCTCAAGCGCCGCGCGAAATTCCAGCGCGAGTCGCCCGTGAGTCACGAGCACCATTCCGATCATGCGATCCGTTCTCCGGCCCCTCCGGGACACTAGGCCCGGCCGGGCAAAAAGCGAGGCGTCATTTTGTGCAGCGCGAACAGAAGCGCAAGAGGCTTTGGCCCCGTCCGCGCTGAATTAACGCGGCTGTGCTTAAGGGCTCTCAAGCCGACGCTGCGTCAGGCCCAAGAGGATGAACACCGGCGCAATATCCGCGCCCTGCGATAAAGCGCGGGGCAACATCACGCCGTTGATGGTGACACTCCGTTCGGCATCCTCCGGCAGGCGAGGCGGCGTTTCCGTAACGCAATCGACCACCAACCGGATGACGGCTGCATCCTCATGCGGCGCTGCAACAATGCCAAGCCCCCTGACTTCCATTTTGCCCGCAATTGCCCGATTTGGGCGCGCAATGAGCCTGCCATGCTGGGTTGAGAGGGCAACACGGTCATCCGCCACCAGCCGCGCAAACACGCCGCCCCTCTGCGCCGCGTCGATCAGACGCCGGGCGAGACAGCTTTTGCCGCTCCCGGAGGCTCCCCGGATGAGGATGCCAGCTTCTCCGATCACCACGCATCCGGCATGGATCTCATCCATAGGCGGTCTCACATCTGGACCGGCAGGCGAACGGTGAAGCGGGCGCCCAGCCGCGGTGCCTCACCATCCTTGCCGACCGGGCCAAGCCGATTTTCGGCCGAGATCGTGCCGCGATGCGCTTCGACGATCTGCCGCGTGATCGACAGGCCAAGCCCGGAATTCTGGCCGAAGCCCTGTTCTGGTCGGTCGGTATAAAAGCGTTCGAAGATCCGCTCGAGGGCATGGGGTGGAATGCCCGGTCCATCATCCTCGATGATGATGGTCACCGCGTCGGGCGCGCGTTGCATGAACACGCGCACTTCGCCGCCTTCAGGCGAGAACGAGCAGGCATTATCGACGACATTGGTGATGACCTGACCTAGACGCAGATCATGGCCCGGCACGATGTAAGCATCCCGTCCCAGCGGATGGGGTGCAATGCTCAGGCGAATGAAAACGTGTGGCTCACGTTTCACTTCATTCTGGACGGCAATCACGGTCTCAACGAGACGCACGAGATCAACCGGCTCCGTATCGGCGCGCGCAAGTTCGGCATCAAGCCGCGACGCGTCCGAGATGTCACTGATTAAGCGGTCGAGGCGGCGAACATCATGTTGGATGATAGCGAGCAGGCGCGCCCGCGAATCTTCATTTTTAGCGAGTGGTAATGTTTCAACCGCACTGCGCAGTGAGGTGAGCGGATTTTTTAACTCATGCGCCACATCGGCGGCAAAACTCTCAATCGCTTCGATACGATTGTAGAGCGCGCGCGTCATATCGCGCAACGAACCGGACAAATGCCCAATCTCGTCTGAGCGATCGGTGAAATCGGGAATTTCCACACGCGCCTTCACGCCACGGCGCACCCGCTCGGCTGCCGCCGACAATCTACGAATAGGTCCAGCGATCGTTCCAGCAAACAGCGCAGACACAATCAGCATCACACCCGCTGCGACGGCGAAAATGCGGAGGATCGCCATGCGCTCGGCGGCAATGATCCCGTCAATGTCGCCGCCTTGCGTCGATAGCAGCAAGACGCCACGCACGGCGCGAAAACGCTGGATCGGTACGGCAACCGATACGATCGTCTGCCCGCGCGAATTGGTGCGCTCGAAACTCGCAGTCTGCCCGACGAGAGCCCGCATCACTTCGGGGAGATTACGGCCATTGGTCGCCACGATTTCTTCGGAGAAAGCCGGAGGTCTGAAGCCAAAGAAATTTTTGACCGCCAGAATCATGCGCTCAATGAATGTCGTGTCCTCGCGCGAGGGCGGTGGCAGGTCGAAACGCAAAATGTCGCCGCGCGAATAAAGCGCGCGAGAATCAAGCAAAAGCGTACCTTCGCGATCATAAATGCGCGCGCGTGTGCGCGTAGG
>VERN01000239.1 GCA_018882635.1 Beijerinckiaceae bacterium
GGATGTGCCGGTCCATATGGGCTCTTATGGCATTGGGCCGTCGCGCTTGATCGCAGCGGTGATTGAAGCGAGCCATGATGATGGCGGCATTATCTGGCCTGAGGCGATTGCACCGTTTAAGGTTGGCATTCTCAATTTGAAGGCGGGCGATAGCGCCACGGATGCGGCGTGTGAAACGCTTTATCATGCGCTCGAAGCGCGCGGCATTGATGTGCTCTATGATGATACGGATGAGCGCCCCGGTGCGAAATTTGCGACCGCTGATCTGATTGGTCTGCCATGGCAGGCGGTGATCGGACCCAAGGGTTTGGCCGAGGGCAAGATTGAATTGAAGCGTCGCTCCGACGGTTCGCGCCAGCTTGTTGCGCTAGAGGATGCCGTGGCCATTCTGGCCGCCTGACATCATGAGGTAAGGCGCGATGGCGCAAGACGTGCCGACCGGGACCAAGCCCTTCTCACTCTTTGAGTGGATGGTCGCGTTGCGCTATCTGCGCGCGCGCCGCCGTGAAGGTTTTATCTCCGTCATCGCCGGGTTCTCCTTCGCTGGCATCATGCTTGGTGTCGCCACACTCATCATCGTGCTGTCGGTGATGAATGGATTCCGCAAGGAATTGCTCGACAAGATCGTTGGCATCAACGGCCATATCTTCATCGCGGGCGTCGATAAGCCGTTCACGGATTACGCTGACGTGGCGGATAAACTCAACGGTATTCCCGGTGTGAAGCTCGCCTTTCCTCTGGTGGAAGGCCAAGCGCTGGCGTCGTCACCCGCGGCAGCGGGCGGCGTGCTTGTGCGTGGTGTGCGCGGACCTGATCTGCAACGCATTCAGCGATTGCCAATAACATCCGCGCCGGATCGCTCGATGATTTTGACAATCGTGGCGGTGTCGCCATTGGTCGCCGTTTGGCCGAAAACCTGTTCATTCGTCCGGGTGACAATATCACTCTAACCGCACCACGTGGCGCGCAGACGCCGTTCGGGACCACGCCGCGCGTAAAATCCTATCCGGTGATCGCGGTGTACGAAGTGGGCATGTCCGAATTTGATGCGTCGTTCGTGTATATGCCGCTGACTGAGGCGCAGGCCTATTTCAACCGCGATGGCGATGTCAGCGCGATTGAGGTTTTTCTCGATAATCCGGATCGGATTGATCCAGCCAAGATTGCGATCGATGCGACGATTGAGCGACCGATCCTCGTCACCGATTGGCGCATGCGTAACCGCACCTTTTTCGGCGTGCTCGAAGTCGAGCGCAATGTGATGTTTCTGATCCTCACCTTGATTGTGCTTGTAGCGGCCATGAACATTGTTTCGGGCCTCATCATGCTGGTGAAGGATAAGAGTTCCGACATTGCGATTTTGCGCACTATGGGCGCGACAAAGGGTGCGATCCTGCGTGTCTTTCTGATCACGGGAGCCGCCATCGGCGTGGCGGGTACGATCGCGGGGTTTGTGCTCGGGCTTGTGATTAGCCTCAACATTGAATCGATCCGTGCCTTCATTTCGCGCATGACCAACACCAATTTATTCCCGGCAGAATTCTATTTCCTCAGCCGTTTGCCGTCGGTGGTCGATCCGCGTGAAGTGATTGTGGTTGTGACGATGGCGCTCGTCTTGTCATTGCTGGCCACGCTCTATCCGGCTTGGCGTGCAGCCAAACTCGATCCGGTTGAGGCCTTGCGCTATGAGTGAGGCCGTTCCCGATCCTATTCTCTATTGTTCAAAGATTGTGCGTCGGTTTCACGATGCCGAGCGGGAATTGCATGTGCTGCGCGGGGCGGATCTTGCCATTTGGCCCGGCCAGTCGGTTGCGCTGATCGCGCCTTCTGGCTCTGGCAAATCGACGCTGTTGCAGATCGCAGGTCTGCTTGAGAAGCCCGATTCCGGCGAGGTTTATATCAATGCGCAGGGGACGGTTGAGCTCGATGATGATGCGCGGACGCGATTGCGCCGTTTAGCGATTGGATTTGTCTATCAATCGCATCATCTTTTGCCGGAGTTTACCGCGCTCGAGAACGTCATGCTGCCGCAATTGATCCGCGGTTTGGGCAAGTCTGAAGCGGGGAAACGCGGCAGTGAATTGCTGAGCTATTTAGGGCTCGGTGAGCGGCTGACGCATCGGCCGAGCGAATTGTCAGGCGGTGAGCAGCAGCGTGTGGCGATTGCGCGTGCTGTCGCCAATGGCCCGAGCCTTTTGTTGGCGGATGAACCCACCGGCAATCTTGATCCGAAAACATCGGGCCATGTTTTTGAAACCTTGATGACGCTAGTGCGCGTCACGGGGCTTGCTGCCATTGTGGCCACGCATAATCTCGAATTGGCAGCGCGGATGGATCGACGCGTCACAATCGCTGACGGTCTTGTCGTCGAATTGGATTGAGGGGCTGCCATGGCACGCGTTCTGGGCGATGTTGGGTTTGTGCATCTCAATGTTCATTCGTCCTTCTCGCTGCTTGAAGGCGCGTTGAAGATCGACGAACTCAAAAAGATTGCGCTCAAGGACAAGATGCCAGCGCTCGCGCTGACCGATACCAATAATCTGTTCGGAGCGCTGGAGTTTTCGGAGAAGATGGCCGGGGCGGGTATTCAGCCCATCGTCGGCATTACGCTTTCGGTTGAACCCGGTGATCAACAGGCGAGCGCGCGCGTTCTCACGCGGGCGGCACGCCCGTCTCTCTTGCTGCTTGGAGCCACAGAGGAGGGCTATGCTCACCTCATGCGGCTTGCGTCGATGGCCTATGTCGATGCCCCTCCGGGTGAGCCGCCGCATGTGCCGCTCAGTGAAGTTTTGAAACTTCGGAGTGGATTGATCTGTCTCACAGGCGGACCTGACGGGATGATTGATCGCGCTTTGCGCGATGGACAGCGTGATCTCGCGGCGGAGCGGATGGATACGCTGGCGGCTGCGTTTGGGGATCGGCTTTACGTCGAGTTGCAGCGGCATGAGCTGGATGACGAGCGGCGCGTTGAAGGGGCACTGCTCGATCTGGCTTACGACAAGGGCATTCCGATTGTTGGAACCAATGCTGTCTATTTTGCTGATCCGAAGGATCATGCGGCGCATGATGCGTTGTTGGCGATTGCCGAGGGGCGACTTGTCACCGATCCTGACCGGCGCAAGGTAACGCCGGATCATGCGTTCAAATCGCGCGAAGCGATGCAGAAACTGTTCGCAGACCTGCCGGAAGCATCCGTCAATACGGTCGAGATAGCCATGCGCTGTGCCTATCGGCCGCGCACGCGCAAGCCGATCCTGCCGCGATTCACGCAAGGCGATGCCGATGAAGCTGTGGCGCTGCGGGCTATGGCGGAGGAGGGGCTTGCTGCGCGTCTCGCGGCTCATGGTCCCGCGCCTGGTCTCACTGAACAGGATTATCGCGATCGGCTCGATTTCGAGTTGGGCGTGATCGAGCGGATGAAATTTCCGGGCTATTTTCTGATCGTTGCTGATTTCATTCGCTGGGCCAAAGCACACGGTATTCCAGTTGGTCCGGGCCGTGGTTCGGGTGCTGGTTCGCTGGTTGCTTACGCCACGACGATTACCGATCTCGATCCGCTGCGGTTTGGTTTGCTGTTCGAGCGCTTTCTCAATCCTGAACGCGTGTCGATGCCAGATTTCGATATCGATTTTTGTCAGGACCGTCGTGATGAAGTGATCGCCTATGTGCAAGAACGCTATGGGCGCGGGCGTGTGGCACAGATTATCACGTTCGGCACTTTGCTGGCACGCGGCGTGATGCGGGATGTCGGCCGTGTTTTGTCGATGTCTTATGGACAGGTCGACAAGCTGACAAAGCTGGTGCCACAAAATCCGGCTAATCCTGTCACGCTCGCGCAAGCGATTGAAGGCGAGCCAAAGCTGAAACAGGCGGCGGATGAAGATCCCGTCGTCGGTGAAATGCTGAAGATCGCACAAAAGCTGGAAGGGCTTTATCGTCACGCCTCAACCCATGCCGCGGGTATTGTGATTGGTGATCGGCCGCTTGAAGAGATTGTGCCGCTTTATCGCGATCCGAAGTCCGATATGCCTGTCACCCAGTTCAACATGAAATGGGTTGAACCTGCCGGTCTCGTTAAATTCGACTTTCTCGGCCTCAAAACGCTGACCGTCCTGCAAAAGGCGGTTGAGCTATTGAAGGACCGCGATATTCACATCGATCTGTCCGCCATTCCGCTGGATGATCAAAAGACATTTGAAATGCTTGGCCGTGGTGAAACGGTCGCGGTATTTCAGGTGGAATCAATCGGCATGCGCAAGGCGCTTGCGGAAATGCGCGCGGACCGTTTCGAGGACATTATCGCGCTGGTCGCGCTTTACCGTCCGGGCCCGATGGCCAATATCCCAACCTATTGCGCACGCAAGCTTGGGCAGGAAGAGGCCGAATATCTGCATCCGAAATTAGAGCCGGTTCTGAAGGAGACGCATGGCGTCATCATCTATCAGGAACAGGTGATGCAGATTGCGCAAATTCTGTCAGGCTATTCGCTTGGCGAGGCGGATCTCTTGCGCCGCGCGATGGGCAAGAAGATCAAG
>VERN01000240.1 GCA_018882635.1 Beijerinckiaceae bacterium
GGCCGTGCCGCGGTGCTGCATCCGTGACACCACTTCCTGCCCCACATAACAGCCCTTGTCGAAGGCAATGCCGTTCAACTGATCCATATCCGCTTCATGCGGAAACACTTCGCCATAGATGAAATCCTTGCCGCCTTCTGGCACGCCAAGACGGATGCGATGGGCCTGCCATGCGTCTTCACCGTCGAAGATCTCGTTGCGCAGCCATTCGGCTTCGGCAATCAAGCGTGTGCCCAGCGCCTTGAGACGCGGATCGGGATAGGCAACGCCGGCTTCATCCGGCGGTTCGTCACCCGCATAATAGACCGCAATCCCTCCGGTGGCCGAGAGATCCTCAATGGTCACCTTGGCGCGCAGTTTGTACATGGAAAGACGTTTGGCGAGATCGGGTGCGAGCGCGCGCGGCACATCGAGAAAGATGTCGCCACCCCATTCGCCATCCGCTTCCGCTACGATCATATCGGCGATGATTTTACCTTGTGGTGTGAGCAGGGCGGCGAAGGCGGGCGCGCCCACACTGACCTTAGCCATATCGGCCGTGATCAGGCCTTGCAAAAAGCTGCGGGCGTCCTCGCCAGCAATGCGGATAATGCCGCGGTCTGATAAAAAGGCCTTGGCCATGGAGGCTCCTTCACAGGGTGTGACAGTCCGGCCCTTGCCGCCGCCTGTCTTTCGACATATGGCCCAAAGCAGAGGACCTCAAGAGGTGGAGTGAGCGATGGCCGAAACCTTCGATCGGATTTTCAAGGGCGGAACGGTTGTCAATCAGGATGGCGAGGGCCAGCGCGATATCGGCGTCAAGAACGGCCGGATCACCGCTTTGGGTGACCTCTCCCGCGCCTCGGCTGGTGAAGTGATCGATTGCAAGGGGCTGCATATCCTGCCCGGCGTCATCGACAGTCAGGTCCATTTCCGTGAACCCGGCCTCGACCATAAAGAAGATCTCGAAAGCGGCTCGCGTGCCGCTGTGATGGGCGGTGTCACCACGGTGTTTGAAATGCCGAACACCGATCCGCTCACCACCACGCCCGAAGCCTTGGCCGACAAGGTGAAGCGCGGCACCCATCGCATGCATTGCGATTTCGCTTTCTGGGTCGGCGGCACGCATGAGAATGCCAAATGGGTCGGTGATCTTGAGCGTTTGCCGGGCACGCCCGGCATCAAGGTTTTCATGGGTTCTTCGACCGGTGCGTTGCTGGTGGAGGATGATGAAGGCGTCGCCTCGATCTTGCGCAACACGCGTCGTCGCTCCGCATTCCATTCTGAAGATGAAATGATGCTGCGCGAGCGCCGCGATCTGCGCGTTGAGAACGACCCCCGTTCACACCCCGTCTGGCGTTCAGCTGAAGTGGCGATGCATTGCACGGAGCGCCTTGTTCGCATTGCGCACGAAAACCGCGCCCGTATTCATGTGCTGCACATCACAACCGCTGAAGAGATCCTGTTCCTCGCCAAGCATAAAGATGTCGCGACCTGCGAAATCACGCCGCATCATCTGACGATGGTCGCGCCCGATTGCTATGAACGGTTGGGCACCTATGCGCAGATGAACCCGCCGGTGCGTGAGGCGCATCATCGTGATGGGCTGTGGTATGGCATTCGCGAAGGCATTGCCGATGTGCTGGGTTCCGATCACGCGCCGCACACGCGTGCGGAAAAAGATAAGCCCTATCCGAATTCACCGTCGGGGATGACAGGTGTGCAAACCCTCGTCCCGTTGATGCTTGATCATGTCAATGCGGGCAAACTCTCGCTGCAGCGCTTTGTTGATCTGACAAGCGCTAGCCCGCTGCGCCTGTTTGGGATTGCGAATAAGGGTCGCATTGCGGTGGGTTATGACGCCGATCTCACCATTGTCGACATGAAGCGCAAGGAAACGATCCGCCATGATTGGATCGCTTCAAAATGCGGTTGGACGCCTTATGATGGCGTCACTGTGCAGGGTTGGCCGATCGGTACAATCGTGCGCGGCCACAAAGTGATGTGGGATGGCGCGCTGGTTGAAAGCGCACGCGGCGAAAAAGTCCTCTTCAGCGAAGCCTTGCCGACCTAACGCATCATCCCGCGAAGTGGACACCGGTTCGCGGATTACGATGAAGGGAAGATGAGGTTCCGCGCCTGTCGCACAATCTGCGGCAGGCGTTTCGTTGTTTTGAGCGTTGTGATGAGCGCATCATCAGCCCAGAGAATTTCACCAGCTTCGGGGCCTGTTTGCGGTTCACCAGAAATCCAGCGTGCCGCAAAACAGCACACGACATAATGCACTAAAGGCGTTCCGTGCTTATCGTGCTCGATGATCTCGGCATGATCGGCAAAGCCTGCAATTTCAATCGCGATACCGACTTCTTCCATCACTTCGCGAATAGCGGCTTCTTGCAAGGTCTCGCCGGTTTCGACGCGTCCCCCGGGCAGAGAAAAAAGCCCATCGGACGGTGCTTTGGTGCGGCTCGCGAGCAGCACGCGCCCATCATCACGAAAAACCGCGGCACTGGCAGCGAGAACGGGGCGGATCGCCTCACTCACACGTGCTGGCCGCCATTGATGTGAATTTCCGCGCCGTGCACATAGCCCGATTGATCGGTGCACAGGAAGTAAATCGCCTTCGCCACTTCTTCCGGCGTGCCGAGACGGCGCATGGGAATTTGCGCGACGATTTTGTCGGTGCCGGGCGAAAGGATCGACGTGTCGATTTCGCCGGGCGAGATCGCGTTCACGCGCACACCATGCGGCCCGAAGTCGGATGCCATTTCGCGGGTGAGTGCCGCCAAAGCCGCTTTCGATGTCGCGTAAGCGGCACCCGCGAATGGATGAACGCGCGATCCTGCAATCGAGGTCACGTTGACCACCGACCCCTTCGCCGCTTCGAGTTCGGCGAGAAGCCCACGCGCGAGCATGACCGGTGCAAAGAAATTCACTTGAAACACCTGCTGCCAAACCGCGAGCGGCGTATCGAGTGTCCCGAGCCGCGAGCCGCCCGCTCCCTTCGGCGAAATACCCGCATTATTGACTAGGGCATCAAGCTTGCCATCGGGCAGGCGCGAGCGAATTTCGGCAATCGCGGTTTCTGTATTGGCGGGATCAGCAAGATCGACCTGAATGTGATCTTCTGGCCCCATCTCCCACGGGCAGTTTTCCGGGAAGCCTTGTCGTGAGCAGGTGATCACGCGCCAGCCGGCCGCCGAGAAGCGCTTCACTGTTGCATGGCCGATGCCGCGGCTCGCACCCGTCAGCAACATCGTCCGGCGGGGGGCATTGGTGTCTTTGGCCTGCATGGGTATCATCTCCGGCGCCGGTGCGGCGCGCTTCTCACGTTTAAGGGTAAAGCCGGGCCTTCGTCCACGACCCATCTGGCGAGGGGCGCGAAAACTGCACCCGGTCATGCAGCCGGAAGGGCCGATCCTGCCAAAACTCGATGGCGGTGGGGCGAATGCGGAACCCTGTCCAATAGGGCGGGCGTGGCACCTCCCCGATGGCATATTGCGTGGCATAGCCCGCCACAGCCTTCTCAAGGGCAAAACGGCTCTCAAGCGGGCGCGATTGCTGAGAGGCCCATGCGCCGATCCGGCTGTCGCGTGGACGAGACTGGAAATAGGCATCCGCCTCCTCGGCCGAAACCTGCTCCACAGGCCCCCGGAACCGCACCTGCCGCCGCAAGCTCTTCCAATGGAAGACCACGGCTGCCTTCGGGGTCGCGGCCAGCTCCCGCCCCTTGGCTGATTCGGTGTTGGTGTAGAAAACGACCCCCTCTTCGTCGAACCCCTTCATCAAAACCATGCGCACATCGGGCAGGCCTTGTGGGTCCACCGTGGCCAGGGCCATCGCATTGGGATCATTGGGTTCTGAGGCCTGAGCCTCCTCAAACCACGCCCGAAACAGCAAAAAAGGTTCGGATGCGTCAGTGAAGTCATTTGTCATTAACGATTCCCGCGGTGTAATGCTCACCGCGAGTGTCTGGTAAGCGATGAGGCAAAGCTTGGTTCTGGGTATCCCCTATATGGCGCGCGCGCGCCGCATTGGGAAGAAGGCGGCTTTGCCCTCCAGCCTTGCGCTAGGAGCGGCGCTGTGCGCGGCCCTGTTTGCGGGCGGTTGCACCATCAGCTTTCCCATGATGTCGCTGATCCCCTCGTCTGAGACAACGGGCAGCATCGCGCCGAACGTGTCGCCACTCTCTACAAAGCTTGAGGGTGAAGATTGGCGTCGTGCCAAGGCCGCGCTTAATACGGCGCTGGACCCGGTCGGCAATGGCGCGCCCGTGGCGTGGTCAAACCCAGAGACGGCGACCAAAGGCAGCTTTGCCCCCGTTGGCCAGCCTTTCGTCAAGAATGATGAGCTTTGCCGGTCCTTCGTCGCGGCCCTGACATTCGGTTCGCAAGAGGAATGGTTGCAGGGCGCCGCCTGCCGCGTGGGCGCTGAGGAATGGACCGTTCAGGACGTCAAACC
>VERN01000241.1 GCA_018882635.1 Beijerinckiaceae bacterium
TGCGATGACAGCGCGCTGTCTCGTCCAGCGCGGCGTTGACGCCACTCTGATTGAACCGAATGCCACTTATACCGCGTGTCCGCTGAGCAATGCGGTGATTGGCGGCTTTCGTGCCATCAGCCAGCAGCAATTCACTTATAATGGTGTCGCCGCAAGCGGTGTGACCGTCATATCGCAGGAAGCGCAGGGTATTGATCCTGTCGCGAAGATTGTCACGCTCGCTGATGGTCAGCGCCTGTCTTATGATCGGCTTGTGATGGCGCCCGGCATTGATTTCCGCTACAGCGCGCTACCCGGTTATTCGCCTGAGGCCGCAGAAATCATGCCTCATGCATGGAAGGCTGGAACGCAGACAAGCTTACTGCGCCGACAATTAGAAGCGATGCCCGATGGCGGCCGCGTCATCATGGCCATTCCAGCTGTTCCCTATCGCTGCCCGCCCGGCCCTTATGAGCGCGCCGGTCTCATCGCGCATTATCTCAAAACGCATAAGCCCAAATCGAAACTGGTGCTGCTTGATGCAAAAGACAATTTTTCAAAACAAAAACTCTTTCAATCAGCGTGGGAACGGTTTTACCCGGGCATGATCGAATGGGTTCCCTTGTCCAAAGGTGGCAAGGTGATCGAAGTTGATCCATCAACAAAGACATTGATCACTGAATTTGGCCGCGAGCGGGCCGATGTTGCGAATGTCATTCCGCCGCAACGTGCCGCTGCCATTACTGAGCGCGCTGGGGTTGCTGACCGCACATTATGGTGTCCGGTTAATCCTGAAACCTTTGAGTCAACATTGGTGCCGCACATTCATGTCATCGGTGATGCTGCCAATATGGGCGCGATGCCAAAATCAGCCTTCTCGGCCCATCTTCAAGCAGAGTCCTGTGCCATGCAGGTCGCGCTCCTGCTCAAGGGACAACATCCGCAGCGTGTGAAGCTAGCAAACACATGTTATAGCCTCGTCACGCCGGACTATGCCTTCTCGATTGCGGGTGTTTATCAACCCCGCGATGGTCGCTTGGTGGATGTTGAAGGCGCGGGCGGTATCAGCGCGCTCGAGGCGTCTGATGAAGACCGTGCGCACGAGGCAGGCTACGCGTTCGATTGGTTCGCGACGATCACACGGCAGACCTATGGTTAGTCATGTGCTTCGTGCGGCTTCTCTTGCCGCGGTCCTTTTAATGGCCTCCCCTGCAAAGGCGCAAATGATTGTGGGTGATGCGATGCCCGAACCGTTGGCTGGCGCAGGTGATGCCATGCGCGGTCGTGCAATCATTATCGATCGGCAAAAAGGTTTCTGCCTGTTGTGTCACGCAGCCCCTCTTCCCGATCAGCGCTTTATGGGTAATCTCGCGCCCAATCTCGCGGGGGCAGGGGCACGCTATACGCAAGCACAATTGCGGCTCCGCATTGCCATGCCATCGCATCTGAACCCGGACACGCTCATGCCATCCTATTTCAGAACAGCGGGTTTATATGCGGTTGCCATGCCCTATGTCGGTAAGCCGATCCTTGATGGCCAGCAAATCGAAGATGTTGTGGCCTTCCTTATGACGTTGAAGGAGCCTGCACCATGAGGCTTGATGCGATGATGTTCACACGTCGAGACGCGTTGACGGGGATCTTGCTCGCCTGTGCGCTGCGCCCTGCAGCCGCAACGCCAGCGATGATGGAAGCAGCAATTGCTGACTTCACAAAGAACCGCCCGGTGACGGAAGGGCGGGTGAAGCTCGATTTGCCGCCACTCGTTGAAAACGGCAATGCCGTTCCTCTCACGGTGAGTGTGGACAGTCCGATGACCGCGCAAGATTTCATCAGCCGTATTGCGCTGTTCAACGAAAAGAACCCCCAACCCAATATCGCGCTGTTTTATCTCACGCCCCATGCAGGGCGCGCGCAGGTGTCCACCCGCATTCGGCTGGGAGATAGCCAGTTTATCACCGCCATTGCTGAGACAAACACGGGCGCGCTGTTCAGCGCCAAGGCAGAGCTCATCGTCACCCTGCCAGCCTGTGCGGAGAATTAAGCGATGGCCGCGGCTCTCATCAATGTTCAAAAAACAGTGCGTAAGGGTGAGATCATCGAGATCAAAACACTCATGGCACATCCGATGGAAACAGGTTTCCGGACGGGGCTTGGTGGTCAACTCATCCCACGCGATATTATTCACCGTTTCGTCTGCACGTTTGAAGGCGTCGAGATTTTTGCTGCCGATTTGTTCCCTGCAATTTCGGCCAACCCGTTCATTGCATTCACATTCATGCCCCAACAGAGCGGAACGCTGACTTTTCGCTGGTTCGATGACAAGGGTGGCGCTCAAGTCGAAACGGCACGGATCGAAATGGTATGAAACGCCTTGCGGTCCTCATCGCGTGTTTGAGTGGGCCGGTCTGTGCGCAGGATTCCAAAAGCGTATCCTTCGACAAGCGCTCAACCTTCGATTTGATGAAGCCTGAAACCCAGGCGATGCAGCGCGATGATGCGAGTAATCCTGCCATGCTTTGGGTGCAGGAAGGCAGAGCGCTATGGCAAGCCAAGGCCGGGTCGACGGACAAGGCCTGCCAAGATTGCCATGGCGATGTCGCGTCCATGAAAGGTGTTGCTACACGCTATCCGGCTTATTCGGCAGCACAGCAAAAAGTCGTCACCCTTGGCCAGCAGATTCAGTTCTGCCGGGCGCAGGAGCAAAAGGCTGAGCCGTGGACAGCGGAGGCACGGCCTGTTCTCGCTCTCTCAGCCTTGGTCGGTCTTCAATCGCGCGGCCTTCCTCTTGCGAAGACAGGTCCCGCTGAAGCGCGCGCTGTCGCCGAAGGGCGTGCGCTTTTCACCGAAAGGCGGGGGCAGATGAACCTGTCTTGTGCGCAATGCCATGATGACCATGCTGGCCAGAGCCTTGGCGGTGCGATCATCCCGCAAGGCCATCCGACGGGCTATCCGATCTACCGGCTGGAATGGCAGGATCTGGGTTCATTGGAACGGCGTTTGCGGAATTGCCTCAATGGCGTCAGAAGCGAGCCTTGGCCGAGCGGCTCATCTGAAAATGTCGCTGTCCAAACCTATTTGCGCGAGCGTGCTGCAGGTCTACCCATCGAAACGCCCGCCATTCGGCCTTAAAGCTGAAAAAAGAAATTAAAAACAGGGAAAAACAGGGATCTTTTTCCGACGCCGAAAAAGGGATTTTGATTAATCTCTTGGTCAAGTGTTTGAGACGAATCACAATCGTTTTATTCTACTAAAATACCCACCTAATTTGGTCCAAATAGATTTTTATACCCTCGTAAGAAGTGGCCTTGAAATTAGAAATAAACAAAATATATTATTGTCGTTGCTGAAATGGTCCCCGGGGAGACCAGAGAGCGCGTACCATTAAGCAATTGCTTAATGGCCGCAATCACGGAATTCATATCGTGATGCCTCAATTTCAGGAACCACTGATGCAGCCTCTCGGTGAGGTCGGGCCATCAATCCCACAATATTGATCCCTGCCGTGTGCGAGGGAAAGCCTAAGCGCCGCACCCGCGCCGCGATGGCCATTTCTTCGCGCGGCAAAGACGTAGAGCTGTGTCAATGCCTGACAATTTTGAACATCCAAATTCGTTGCCTTCTGGCGATGCTAAACAGGAAAAACAATCAAAGCCTTTGCGGAGGAAGAGGTCGATAGCGGGTCGCGCAACAGGAGAAGAGAAGGCGATTAAGTACAAGGTTGGCTTTAAACGTCCGCCAAAAGAAGGGCAGTTTAAGGAGGGCCAATCAGGTAACCTAAAGGGAAGACCGAAGGGTACAAAAAATAAGCCGAAAATTGATGAGGGCGTCTATCATTTCGAACGCGCGATCGCGTCAGGCATTATCAGTCTGAAGGCGCCGCCACGGCCTAAACGGTCAACCAGTGAAAAAATGTTTAGACATCGCTCGACTGCTGGCTTTCCAAGGCAAGAGCATTGCTTCTTCGATGATTCGATCGGGGTCGTGACCGTCAAGGGTCCAATCGATAAGGAGGAGGACTTCGAATGGCAAAAGCTCCAAAGTAGAGAATGGCGCCTGATGAATGACCTCATCGATGAGTTGCAAGCTGTTCGACATGCTGCTGATCTCTATATAAGGAAAGAAATGGAAAGAGCCGCTGATTTTACTCAAGAATTACTGTCTGAAGTGCGTACAGAGAAAGAAAAGTTTACGCGTCGCGTTCATTACAGAGACTTCATTTCTTGCGGAAAATCGCCACAGAAAAAGTAGCAGAGATTAACATGCCCAGAGGGTAGGAGCGGCTGATGTTCGGATTAAGAGTTCTATGCCCAATGAGCATGAGGTGCCCCGCGCAAAATGGTCCGGATTTGATGTTAGTTTTTAAGCGGATTTTCCATCTAGGATCGAGGGAGATCGGCTATGAAGAAGAAGCGGTTT
>VERN01000031.1 GCA_018882635.1 Beijerinckiaceae bacterium
GATTGAGGCTGAATGTCATGGCCTGAACCGGCATAGCCGGGATGCTACCGCGCCGGTGATCACCCTTCGATCAAGCCGTGAAATCGGGTGGAGGAATCTCTCGCGGCCTGCCACAAACCCTCTATGACCACCGCCCCGCGCCTTGACCTCACGTCCGCCCTGCTTCTCGTCTTCCTCTCTTTGCTGTGGGGCGGTTCATTTTTGTTTGCCAAAATAGCCGTCGGCGCGGTGCCGGTTTTTGTGGCGCTTGCAGCCCGCGTCGTGATTGCGGCTGCAGGGCTCGGCCTCTACCTCCTCATCATCGGGCACACGCTGCCGCGGGAATGGCGCATCTGGCGGATGTTTCTGTTCATGGGCATTTTCAACAATGCGGTGCCCTTCGCGCTTCTGTTCTGGGCGCAAACCGAAATCACGGCGGGGCTTGGCGCTATTCTGAATGCCACAACGCCTTTGTTCACGCTTATCATCGCCCATATCTTCACGCGCGATGAAAAAATTACTGCGAGCAAACTCGGTGGAATCGCCATCGGTTTTTGCGGCGTGGCGGTGCTCGTAGGGCCCTCGCTTCTGCTTGATCCGGGGCGGGCCACGCTTGCGAAATTTGCCTGTATTGTAGCCTCTTTGTCTTACGGATTTGCCAGCGTGTTTGGTCGCCGCTTTGCGCAGGAGGGGATTTCACCTCTTTCAGCCACATTCGGGCAGATCACGACCTCGTCCCTGATCATTTTGCCAGTGGCGCTGTTTCTTCATCCGATCGAAACATTGCTTCATGCACCGGCGTATATTTATTTCATCTTGCTTGCGTTGGGACTTGTCTCCACCGCCTTCGCCTATGTGCTGTTCTATCGTGTTCTGGCACGTGCAGGCGCGACCAATGTCACGCTGGTCACGCTCATGGTGCCCGTAAGCGCAACAATTCTAGGCGCGCTTGTTCTCGGCGAGACGCTCACGCCCTTGCAAGGCCTTGGTATGGCGCTGATCGGGTTCGGGCTTTTGGTGATGGATGGGCGTGTTGTGAAATTTTTGAAAAAATAATCAAGTGAGGAGGAGAGCGAAGCGATCTCAGCGCCGATGCTTGATCAGTTGACTGATCAGCACGCATTCCGATTTCTGCTTCGCCCTCCTCGCCTAAAGAGGGGGTCGCTTTATTCGGCTTCGTAATGATCGCGCACGAGGCGATCAAGCAAGCGCACTCCCCAGCCCGATGACCATGATTGATTCACATCGGATGATGGCGACCCCATCGCGGTGCCCGCAATGTCGAGATGCGCCCACGGCACCTCTTCGACAAAGCGCTTGAGGAATTGCGCCGCAGTGATCGAACCGCCGAAACGCCCGCCGGTGTTTTTCATGTCGGCAAATTTCGAGTCGATCATCTTGTCGTAAGATGGGCCGAGCGGCATGCGCCAGACATGCTCGCCTGTTTCGAGACCGGCTTTGATCAAGCGTTCAGCGAGTTCGTCATTATTTGAGAAGAGACCCGCATTCTCTTGACCAAGCGCGACCATAATCGCGCCAGTCAATGTTGCGAGATCGATCATGAATTGCGGCTTGAAGCGATCCTTCGTGTACCAAAGCACATCGGCCAAAACGAGACGACCTTCGGCATCGGTGTTGATGATTTCGATGGTCTGGCCCGACAGCGACGTGACGATATCGCCGGGACGCTGCGCATTGCCGTCCGGCATATTCTCAACAAGACCGATCACGCCGATCGCGTCGACCTTGGCTTTGCGCGCGGCCAGCGCATGCATCAGGCCGACAACGCACGCGGCACCCGCCATGTCACCCTTCATATCTTCCATGCCGCCTGCGGGCTTGATCGAGATGCCGCCCGTATCAAAGCAAACACCCTTGCCGATGAAAGCGACCGGCTTGTCTTTTGACCCTTTCTTGGCGCCATTCCAGCGCATGATGGCGACGCGGCTGTCACGTTCTGACCCTTGGCCCACGCCGAGCAGCGCGCGCATGCCAATTTTCTCAAGTTTCTTGCCATCGAGGATTTCAACGTCGACGCCGAGCTTTTCGAGTTCAGCCGCGCGGCGGCCAAATTCAGCCGGGTACAGGACGTTCGGCGGCTCGTTGACGAGATCACGTGCGAGGATGACCCCATCAGCGACGCCGCTCTCGGCCGCCCAGACCTTCTTAGCGGCAGCCGGATCAGCGACACCAAGCGTGATCGTCAGGTCGCCTTTGGGCGCGTCATCGTCCTTTTTCGACTTATAGCGATCAAATTTATAGGCGCGCAGGCGCATGCCCAGCGCGACATTGGCGGCCGCGTCAGGCGTTGTGTTGAAACCTTTCGGCCCGACGAGCAGGACGGTTGCCGCCTTACCCTTGCCGAGCGCGCCCATCACGGCGCCACCCAGCATCACGGGATCGGCCTTTGCGCGGTCTTCCACCGCGCCTGTGCCGACGATCACCACCCGGTCAGCGTCGAGACCGGCAGGGGCAGCCAGAACCAAGGTCGATTTTGGCTTCCCTTTGAAGTTTTCGGCTGTGGCGGCCTTTTTGAAGGCTGCTTCGAACTCGGCAGGCCATTTGGCCTTGCCCAGAGCCGGGAGCGCGAGGTCATCTCCGACGAAGAGGACAAGGGTGCCCTGCTTGGGGAGGGCCGGCGCAGCGAAGTCGATTTTTAGGCGAGCCATGGACATTCTCCGATTCAGCGGCGCTCATGCTCGTCCGAACGCCTATCCCGATGCAAGAGGAACGTCCTAAAAAGGGCCGGGACAAGGCGCTGGCCGGTTGCCCCTTCTTCCAGAAAAGTCTACCGGTAGCCCCAATATGACGCTGCTCTTCCGCTATATTTTCCGGATCACCGCGACCGCGTTCGTCATGACGCTTGCGGTGCTGACGGCTGTCATCTGGCTCAGCCAGGCGTTGCGTGAATTCGACCTGATGACCGCCAAGGGCCAGAGCGTCCTGATCTTCCTGATGATCACGGGCCTATCAATCCCGGCGCTGATTGCGATCATCGCTCCCGTCGCCCTTTTCATCGCGACGCTTTACGCGCTCAACCGGCTTAATGGGGACAGCGAGCTCGTTGTGATGAGCGCTTCGGGTCTTTCACCGACAGCAACCTTCCGCCCCTTTCTGGCGCTTACTCTGCTGGGTGCGGCGCTGATCGCGTGGATGACAATCTGGGCGATGCCATCGAGCTTTCGCGGGCTGCGCGATCTCGTGACGAAGGTGCGCGCCGATTTTGTGACCAATGTCGCGCGCGAAGGCCAATTCACCAATCTCGATCAGGGCATTACTTTCCATTATCGGGAGAGAGCTGGCGATGCGCTGCTTGGCATCTTCATGCAAGATCGCCGCGATCCCGATAAAAGCATTGTTTACATTGCCGAACGTGGCCAAGCCGTCGAAGTGAAGGGCACACCCTATCTCGTGCTTGAGCAAGGGGTCGTGCATCGCGAAAAAGCGGAAGGTGGCGATGCGAGCGTCATTAATTTCCAGCGCTATGCGATCGATCTGGGTCAGTTCGGACCCGACAGCGATCTGATTACTTACAAGCCGCGCGAACGCTCAACATTCGAATTGATGCGGCTTGATCCGAATGATCCTTATGTGAAAGTGCAACTCGGGCGTTTCCGCGCCGAACTGCATGACCGGTTAGCCGCCCCGCTTTATGCCTTCGCTTTTGTGGCCATTGCTTTTGCTGCCCTAGGCAGTCCGCGCACGACGCGTCAGGGACGTGGCCTTGCGACCGGCATGGCGGTTTTGGCGGTTCTCATCGTGCGCATCGCAGGCTTTGCGATCTCGACCCTGATCGTCCGGTCCCCCGCGTCCGTGCCGATGGCCTATATCCTGCCGATCGCAACCACGGCGGTGGCGCTCGCCATCGCTCTGGCCCCACCGCTGCGCCGGCGGAGCCTGAATGGCGCTCCCGCGCTCACAGGCTCGTGAGGCAGTGATGATCGGACGGACGCTCGGGCTATATTTCGGCTGGCGCTTCCTCGTCACAGTGACGGGTGTCTTCGCGACGGTCTTCCTGCTGATCTACACGATCGATTTCGTCGAGCTGATGCGCCGAGCCGGCGAAACCCCGCAGGCGACTACGGCTCTTCTGGCCAAATTGGCCCTCTACCGGACGCCCGCCGTGGCCGAGCAGATCCTGCCCTTTGCCATGTTGTTTGGTGCGATGATCGCCCTTCTCAACCTGTCGCGGCGGCTCGAATTGGTGGTGGCGCGGGCCGCGGGGATTTCGGCTTGGCAGTTTTTGACGCCGGCCGTGCTGGTCGCTTTGCTGCTCGGGGTGGCGGTCGTGACGGTTTATAACCCGCTCTCGGCCCGCCTGAAGCAGCGGGCTCTGACCATCGAAACCACAGTCTTGGGTAAGGGGCAGACCAATACGGGCAAGGATCTCTGGATCCGCCAACGCTCTAAGGACGGGGATGCGATCATCCGCGCCGACCGCTCCTCAGGCTCCGGGGCGACGTTAGGTCAGGTCTCGGTTTTCGAATTTGACAAGTCGGGCGCGTTTATTGGTCGCGTCGAGGCCCGCCGTGCGGAATTGAAAGATGGTTACTGGGAGCTGGCCGAAGCCCGGCTGACCCGGCCAGGCGTTCCACCCGAGTCGTTTGAGACCTATTTGGTGGCCACCAATCTCTCCGCCGCTCAGGTGCGCGAGAGCATCATGGCCGCCGATACGATCCCCTTTTGGGAGCTGCCGCACGCTATCGAAAATACAAGCCGGGCGGGCTTCGACCCGACCCGATATCGCATGCAATATCAACTACTTACAGCGCGACCCTTGCTTTTCGTAGCAATGGTCCTCGTTGCCGCCTCGGTCTCGCTCCGTTTCTTCCGTTTTGGCGGTGTTGCCCAGATGGTTCTCTATGGCATCGGGGCCGGGTTCATGCTCTATGTCGCAACGAAACTGGTCGAGGATCTGGGAAGCTCAGGATTGCTGTCGACAGCCATTGCGGCATGGTCGCCGGCGGTCATTGGGAGTTTGCTCGGAACCCTCGCGCTGTTGTATCAAGAAGACGGATAAACACAGCGCGACGAACGGGCTGTAACTGGTGAATTCAATGACCCTGCGACGTCTCGCACGGAACGCGTCGGCTATATTGCTCGGCTGTGGCCTCGTGCTTCAGACGGCCAATCTGTTCGCCGAAACGATGTCGGAGAAATTGGCGCGCAAGACGCAGGGTGGCCCCGCGGCCGAAGGTCAAAAAGACAAGATGCTCGTTGAGGCCAACGAGATCGTCTATGACCGCAACAACAACACTGTTGCTGCCGTCGGTAACGCGCACCTCTTCTATCAGGGCAAAGTCGTCGAGGCCGATAAGGTCGTCTACAACCGGGAAACGAAACGCGTCATCGCGATCGGCAATGCCCGCATGACGGAAGCGTCCGGCAATGTGGTCACCGGTGAGAGGATCGAACTCACCGATGATTTCAAGGACGCCTATATCAACTCACTCCGGATGACGACGCCGGACAAGACACGCATCTCCTCGCCGCGCGTCGAGCGCGAAGGCGGCGAGACGACCGTTTTCGAAAATGCGCTCTACACGGCCTGCGAGCCTTGTAAGGACGATCCGGCTAAACCGCCCTTCTGGCAGGTCAGAGCCGCCCGCATCATTCACAAAAACACCGAGCGGCGGATTTACTACGAAAACGCCACGCTCGAATTCGCCGGTATCCCCGTCGCTTGGGTGCCGTATTTCTCAGCGCCTGACTCAACGGTGAAACGCGAAAGCGGCTTTCTTGCGCCGCGCTTCGTCATGTCGACCGCGCTGGGCTATGGCGTACAAACGCCGTACTTCATCAATCTTGCGCCGAATTACGACATCACGTTGCGGCCGACCTTTCTGACCAAGCAAGGCGTGCTCGGCGACATCGAATGGCGGCATCGGCTTGAAACAGGCTCCTACGCGATCCGCGCTGCCGGCATCTATCAGCTCAACCCGTCCAGCTTTGCACCGGCCCCCTTCGGTGCCGGCAATAAGGATTGGCGCGGTTCGGTTGAAACCTACGGCAAGTTCCTCATCAACGAACAATGGCGTTGGGGCTGGGACATCGCGCTGATGTCGGACAAGTGGTTCTTCCGTAACTACAAGATTCCAAGCCCGTCGATCACCCAATATGGCACGACGAACTTTTTGGAATCGACATCGACGCTGTATTTGAACGGTCAGGGCGATCGCAGCTATTTCAACGCGCAATCTTATTATTTCCGCGTGCTGAGTTATGCTGATTGGCAACAGCGCCAGCCCATCGTTCCTGATGTCATCGATTATGACCGCACCTTCGATGGGGGCGGCGTTGTGAAGGGCGATTGGCGCGTCAACTTCAATACCGCGACGGTTGTGCGCCAGCAGACAGATTTCCGCAGCCTTGTGGATGCCAATGGCAATCCCGGAACCTATTATTTCCCGATCGCGTCGGCAGCGACAAATGCATCAACTGCGCTTTATTCGACCTGCGCACCCGGACAATATAATCCACAAAACTGCATCGTGCGCGGGCTGGCTGGAACATATGCACGCGCTTCGATGGGCGTCGACTGGAAGCGGACGATCATCGATCCGATCGGCATGTCATGGACGCCGTTCGGCTTCGTGCGTGGCGATGTCGGTTTGCCGCAGCTGAGCTATAACGGGCCGTTCAATCAATATTTGCCGAACTTCATCGATACGACGGGACAGACCTTAACCCGCGGCATGGCGGGCGCTGGCATGACATGGCGTTATCCGTTCATCGGGCGATTGGGTGGCACGACGCATGTGATCGAACCTGTGGCGCAGATTGTGGCGCGCCCCAATGAAACAGGCATTCGCCAATTCCCGAACGAAGACGCGATCTCGTTGATGTATGACGATTCAAATCTGTTTTCGGTCGATAAATTTACTGGCTATGACCGTATCGAAGGCGGCACCCGCGCTAACGTCGGGCTCAATTACTCGATGCAGTTCGACAATGGCGCGATGATCAATGCGCTGGCGGGCCAATCCTATCAGGTCGCCGGCATGAACTCGTTCAGTCAGTTCTCGCTCTCGCGCACCGGCCTTGAATCAGGTCTTGATACACCGCGCGCTGACTATGTCGGCCGCCTACAATTCACGCCGACAAGCGGGCTCACCTTCCTCGCGCGCGGACGTTTTGACGTGACAAGCTACGCGCCGAAAGCTCTCGAAGTGCAGAGCGCGTATGCCTTCAGCAATTATATTGCGGCGCAGATTGCTTGGGCACGCTACACGGCACAGCCGTTGCTCGGCACATTCCA
Organism: Beijerinckiaceae bacterium; assembly: GCA_018882635.1. Lineage (GTDB taxonomy): Bacteria > Pseudomonadota > Alphaproteobacteria > Rhizobiales > Beijerinckiaceae > TNE-4. Next base: position 7,238 of record VERN01000031.1, read on the forward strand.
GACGCGCAATGGTTTTGTCACGGGTCTGACTGTTCGCCCTGATCCGAAATGGTATGCCACCGCTTCGCTTTCCTTCGACCTTGCGCGTTTCCAGCGTGATAATGGCTTCCCGCAGGCGAGCACTTCGAACCCTGATCCTTGGCCGTCCATTCCCGGCTTCGCGATTGGTGCAGGATATAAGGATGATTGCACCACCGTCGGCCTGACCTATTCCAATACGTCGGGCAGCTCGCAGGGTATCTCCAATGGACGCGTGCAGACTGTCATGTTGCGTCTGGAACTTCGCACCTTGGGCGGCGCGACCATTTCGCAGAGCTCATCCTCAGCATCGACCAGCAATTGATGTCGCCGCGCCCTCTCCTGCTCTCACAGGGTGACCCGCATGGCATCGGCCCCGAACTCGCGTTGAAAGCGTGGGCTCAGAGGGACGCTCATCGCCTCGCGCCTTTCGCGCTCATCGGTGACCCCGAAATTTTCGCGCGCGCCGCGCAACAGATTGGTATGGCGGCACCTCTGCGTGAATGCGCTCTGAATGAAGTATCGACTGTCTTCGCGCAGCATCTTCCCATCATCCCGCTGCATGGCTCGCCGCCGGAAGCGATTGTGGTGGCGGCCATTGCGGAAGCGGTGAAACATATTCATGCGGGCGCTGCACGCGCCATCATCACCAACCCAATTAGCAAGGCATCGCTCTACAAAACCGGTTTTGCTTATCCCGGCCATACCGAATTCCTAGGCGCACTCGCCGAAGAATTTTGGGGCGTGCCTGCTCAACCGGTGATGATGATCTGGTCAGAGCTCCTCGCTGTTGTGCCGATTACCATTCATGTGCCGTTGGCCGATGTGCCGCGCCTTCTCACGCAGGATCTTGTCATCGAGACCGCGCGCATTGTTGCGCGTGATCTCAAAGAGAAATTCGGAATCGCTCAGCCGCGTTTAGCGCTGGCTGGCCTTAACCCGCATGCGGGCGAAAGCGGCACGATCGGCCGCGAAGATGAAGACGTGCTGCGCCCCGCCGTTGATATTCTGCGTGGCGAAGGCATTGCCATCGCAGGGCCTCTTTCGGCCGACACGATGTTTCACGCCGAAGCACGCAAGACTTATGACGTCGCGCTATGCCCGACGCATGATCAGGCGCTGATCCCTGCCAAGACGCTCGCTTTTGATGAGGGTGTAAATGTCACGCTCGGCCTACCCTTTGTGCGTACATCACCCGATCACGGCACTGCACCCGATATTGCGGGCCGTGGCCTTGCGCGCCCAACCAGCTTGATCGAGGCGATCAAACTTGCGGATCGTTTGGCGCAATGAGCATCGACGCGCTGCCGCCTCTGCGCGAAGTGATCGCCGAGCATGGGCTCGCCGCCAAAAAATCGCTTGGCCAAAACTTCATTCTTGATCTCAATCTCACCGCCAAGATCGCACGCGCAGCCGGCCCTCTTGATGGCGTGACCGTTTTAGAAATTGGCCCCGGCCCGGGCGGGCTGACGCGGGCCCTTTTAGCGAGTGGTGCCAAACGCGTTGTTGCCATTGAGCGTGACGAGCGATGCCTTGCTGCGCTTGCAGCGATTGCGGCGCATTATCCCGGTCGACTGGATGTGATCGCGGGTGATGCGCTTGAAACGGATTATCTGAGCTTGGGTCTTGAAGGTCCGTTGCGCATCGTCGCCAACCTTCCCTACAATATTGGAACCTTGCTGCTCACACGCTGGCTCTCGCCAGATCATTGGCCGCCCTTCTGGGACAAGCTGGTGCTGATGTTTCAACGCGAGGTGGCCGACCGCATTGTCGCGACGCCTGAGCAGCGTGATGATTATGGTCGGCTCGCGGTTTTGTGCGGTTGGCGCACGCGGGCAAAAATCCTGTTTGATGTGCCCCGATCAGCGTTTACCCCACCGCCTAAAGTGACGAGTGCGATTGTTGAACTCTTGCCGCGCGACAATCCTTTGGCGTGCCGGGAGGATGATCTCTCGCGCGTCACACAAGCGGCTTTCGGCCAAAGACGTAAAATGCTGCGGCAAAGTTTGAAATCGCTGGGTACCGATCCAGCGCTTCTATGTGCCGAAGCCGGACTTGATCCCACCGCGCGGGCTGAAACCGTTCCCGTTGAAGGCTTTGTCGCGCTTGCTAATGCGTGGCGTGAGGCACGGACGCCCGCGCGCTAACGCATCAGAGATGGGCGAGCAGGCTCGTGATGAATTTCGGTAAACCGATTTGACGGTCGCGCCTCAAACGTTCGGCCGCAAGGATGGCGCGGATCTTGGCGAAGGTCGCCTGTAAATCGTCGTTCACCAGAACATAATCATAATCGCGCCAACGATCGATTTCGTTTTTTGCGTTTTTAAGACGCTGCTGAATCACGCTGGCAGAATCTTCGGCGCGTCGCTCAAGACGGCGACGCAGCTCGGGGATCGAAGGCGGCAGAATAAAGATCGACACCACATCGTCGGGCGCCGTTTTACGCACCTGCATCGCGCCCTGATAATCAATATCGAATAAAATATCCTTGCCCGATTGCAGCGCGCGGTCGATTTCCTTGCGTGGCGAGCCGTAGAAATTGCCATGCACCTCTGCCCATTCGAGCAGATCGCCGCGATCACGCATGGCGACAAATTCCTCAGGCGTGATGAAATAATAATGGACGCCATGCACTTCGCTCGGGCGACGCGGGCGCGTCGTCACCGAAATCGAGAGCGTCAAACTCGGCTCTTCATCACGCAGCAATTTCGTCAGCGTGGTCTTTCCTGCGCCTGACGGCGAGGACAGGACAAGCATTAAACCGCGCCGCGCAATTTCTGGATTGCCGAGATTGTCCATGACCAAATCCTGATACGAATCGTGGCCGGACCATAATCGCTCTGCGGGCACGCTGCTACCCGCTCAGGGCGAAAGCTGCGGCACCGTTTTGGGACTATTGAGATCAAAGGTCCGGTTTAAAAGGGGGTCTTTCGCTGTTCCAGCCACGGGATCAACGGCAGAGGCTGCGCCTGTAGGCGCACGATCAACCGCGGTCGCAGGCTGGGGCGCTGCAGCGGGTGCGGGGGCCGATGGCGCCGCCTGTGCAGCCGCAGGCTGCTGCCTCCCGCCCTTTGGCGGCGGCGGCGTCTTGCCCTTGCCTTGTGCGGGCGCAGGACCCGGTGGCGGCTGAGGCGGAGCGTCTGAATCTGTTTTCAATGCAGCCGGATCAGCAGCAATCGGAGCCTGATCGCGCCGCTCGCCTTCAATCTGCCGCCAGCGCTGAACGTTCTTGTTGTGTTGATCAAGCGTCTCGGCGAACACATGGCCACCCGTGCCATCCGCCACAAAATAGAGTTCGCGTGTGCGCGAGGGATTAGCGACCGCTTCAAGCGCGGCGCGGCCGGGATTGGCAATTGGGCCGGGCGGCAAACCAACAATCACATATGTGTTGTAAGGCGTCTCTTGCGCGATCTCATCACGACGGATGCCTCGCCCCAGCGTGCCTTTGCCGCCAACAAGGCCATACACAATCGTCGGATCGGATTGCAGCCTCATATTGCGGTTGAGACGGTTGACGAACACACCGGCAACGCGCGTGCGCTCGTCCGCTTTGCCCGTTTCCTTCTCGACAATAGAGGCTAGGATCACGAGATCCTGCGGGCTTTTCAGCGGAATGTCCGCACCGCGACGACCCCACACTTCACGCACGACTTTTTGCTGCTCCTGCGCCATGCGATCAACAAGCTGTTGACGCGTCATACCACGCGTAAACTTATAGGTATCGGGAAGAAGCGAACCTTCCTTCGGCATATTGACGACATCGCCGACGAGAATGTCGTTCTCGGCAAGGCGCTCGATAATTTGCTGAACCGTCAGCCCTTCAGGAATGGTAACGGCATGCAGGATCGCTTTGCCTTCGACCAGTGTGTTGGCGATATCGTTCAGACTTGCACGCTGGTGGAAAAGATATTCACCCGCCTTGATCTGCGCCGAGCGCCCCGTCGCATAAAGGCCAGCCATGAAGAGAAGATGGGAATCGATCACGCCTTCGCGCGCCAATTGGTCTGCAACGTCAGCCACCCCGCCCTTCACTACGACGACCTTGTCCGACGACAAGGGGCCAGGTGCCATGAACTGCGTATAGCCGAACCACGCACCGGCCACCGCCAACAAGCCGATGACCAGCACCAGCGACAGGAAGCCAGAAACGAAATGGACGAAGGTGCGATCTTTTTTGGTCGCGGGCGGCGGCGGCGGGACCGCCACAGGCTGAATGGCCGCATTCGGGCTTTTCGGCACAATGCGACGGAAGAAACTGCGCTTGGCAGCCTCTCTCGGCGCTTCGTCTTCCGGTTTGCCGCTTTCGTTTTCAGCCATTGATCGCCGACCTCATCAAAGGACCGCTCCCCGATCCAACACTCCGCAAACTAACCGCGAATATGGCAAAAGGGAGAACCCCGCGATGGAGCGCGGGATCCGCAGGATCACGCCACGCGACGCATCACAAGAGATGCATTGGTGCCGCCAAAACCGAACGAATTCGACAGGACCGTGTTGATCTCTTTGGATTTGGCCTTGTGCGGCACGAGATCGATAGCGGTCTGCACGGACGGATTGTCGAGATTAAGCGTAGGCGGAACGATATTGTCACGAATGGCGAGGATCGAGAAGATCGCTTCAATCGCGCCCGCGGCACCGAGCAAATGGCCCGTCGCTGATTTCGTCGACGACATGGCCAACTTTGATGCGCTATCGCCGAGCAGACGCTCCACCGCGCGCAATTCAATCTCGTCGCCCATCGGCGTCGAGGTGCCATGCGCGTTGATATAATCCAGTTCGGAGGCACCGATCTTGGCGCGCTTCAGCGCAGCCTGCATACACCGGAAGGCACCATCGCCATCCTCAGACGGCGCCGTGATGTGGTACGCATCGCCCGATAGGCCGTAGCCGATCACTTCGGCGTAAATCTTCGCGCCGCGCGCTTTCGCGTGCTCATATTCTTCCAAAACGACGACACCAGCGCCCTCGCCCATCACAAAGCCATCGCGATCCTTATCGTAAGGACGCGACGCAGCCTGAGGGCGATCGTTAAAGCCCGTCGAGAGTGCTTTGCATGCGGCAAAACCGGCGAGCGATAGCCGATTGATTGGCGATTCCGCGCCGCCGGCCACCATCACATCAGCGTCATCAAGCGCGATGAGACGCGCAGCGTCGCCGATGGCGTGTGCGCCCGTAGAACAGGCGGTCACGACCGAATGATTGGGACCCTTGAGGCCATGTTCAATCGAGACATGACCTGAAATGAGATTGATCAGGCGGCCCGGAATAAAGAATGGCGAAATGCGGCGCGGGCCTTTTTCATGCAGCGTGACGGACGCATCATAGATGCCGCCAATGCCGCCAATGCCTGAGCCGATCAACACGCCGGAGCGCGTCTGCTCTTCATAGGTTTTGGGAGACCAGCCTGAATCGGCGAGCGCCTGCTTCGCCGCAGCCACGCCATAGACGATGAATTCGTCCACCTTGCGCTGCTCCTTCGGCTCCATCCATTGATCAGGATTGAAAGTGCCGTTGGTGCCATCGCCGCGCTTAATCTGACAGGCAATCTGGGCTGCAAGGTCGGAGACGTCGAAGTTCTCGATCCGGCCTGCGCCGCTCTGGCCTTCGACGATATTCTTCCACGTGGCATCGACGCCGCTTCCTAGCGGCGTCACCATGCCGAGGCCCGTTACGACAACCCGTCTCATAATGTCTGTCCGAACAGTCGCAACGGGAGGGTGGCCTTAGGCCGCCTTCTTTTCCAAGAAGGAGACAGCATCGCCGACCGTACGGATCGTTTCTGCCGCGTCGTCGGGAATCTCAACGCCGAATTCTTCTTCGAACGCCATGACGAGTTCGACCGTGTCGAGGCTGTCCGCGCCCAAATCGTCGATGAAATTGGCGCTATCGATCACCTTCTCCGGCTCAACGCCCAGATGTTCGACGACGATCTTCTTCACTCGATCAGCGATATCGCTCATGACTTCTCCTATCGATGTTCCGTGACGGGCCGCCACTTGAAACGAACCCGCGCCCCCGGTCGAAGACCCTGCCCTGAGAGCCGAAGCACCCGCGACCGAAATTTCTTGCCCCAAACGCCGCAAACCAGCGCGAACGTCAAGCCCCCCACGCCTTGCGAATGAGCAGTTATCACATAATCAGCCCGCTTGCGAGAGGCCGGGAGGTTGAGAGATTGATTCAGAAAAAGCTCTCAACCCATTCAAATCATTGCCATTCCACCATTGATATGGAGCGTTTGGCCGGTCAGATAAGCCGCTTCCTCGCTCGCAAGATAAACGGCGGCCGAAGCGATATCTTCGGGCGTTCCGAGGCGTGCCATAGGCACTTTGGCGAGAATCCCCTCGCGCTGCTTGTCATTCAGGACGTCGGTCATGGGGGTCGCGATAAAGCCCGGCGCGATGCAATTGACGGTGATGTTGCGGCTTGCGACCTCTTGGGCGATCGATTTTGACATTCCAATCAGGCCGGCTTTTGAAGCCGCATAATTGGCCTGACCCGCATTGCCCGTTGTGCCGATCACCGATGTCACGCTGATGATACGGCCCCAACGGCGCTTCATCATGCCCTTGATGACCGAACGCGACAGACGGAATGCGCCTTCAAGATTGACGCGCAGAACCGTCTCCCACTCTTCATCCTTCATCCGCATGAAAATATTATCGCGGGTGACACCGGCATTATTCACGAGAATATCGACCTGACCCATCGCTGCTTCGGCCGCAGGGATCAAACCCTCGACTGATTCAGCTTCCGACAAATTCGCAGGCAGGACATGGACGCGGCCGCCCAACTCACCGGCCAACGATTCAAGCGCTTCGCGCCGCGTGCCAGAAATTCCGACCGTCGCCCCTTGTGCATGCAACGCCTTCGCCACCGCGCCACCAATGCCACCGGTCGCGCCAGTGACCAGCGCGAACTTGCCCGTCAAATTGAACATGGACACTCTCCTCAACCCTGCTGACGCGCTTTAAACGCGGCGATGTCGTCCGGCGTGCCGAGAGCCATTCCTTCTGCGCCTTCGGCCAGTCGTTTCACGAGTCCGGTCAACACTTTGCCTGAACCCACTTCATAGAAAACTTGAACGCCATGGGACGCCATATAGGCGACACATTCGCGCCAGCGCACCGTACCCGTGACCTGTTCAACGAGCGCTTTACGAATGGCGTCGGGATCCGAAATCGCGCTCGCCAAAACGTTCGCAACAACCGGCACAATCGGCTTCGACACCGTGACTTTCGACAGGGCGTCCGCCATGGCGAGAGCGGCTGGCTGCATCAGATCGCAATGGAAGGGTGCGGAGACTGGCAACAGCAAAGCGCGGCGTGCGCCCTTGGCTTTGGCAATCTCGCATGCGCGCTCGACGGCTGCTTTGGCGCCGGAGACAACAACCTGTCCACCGCCATTATCGTTGGCGGCCTGACAAACCTGACCCTGCGCCGCTTCTGCTGCGACGGCGGCGGCGGCTTCGAAATCGAGACCAAGAAGCGCGGCCATAGCGCCCTCGCCCGGTGGCACAGCGGCCTGCATCGCATTGCCGCGAATACGCAAGAGACGGGCGGCATCGGCAATCGAGAACGCGCGCGCAGCGGCCAGCGCCGAATATTCGCCAAGGGAATGGCCAGCCACATAAGCCGCATCCCGCGCGAGATCGAGACCTGCTTCCGCTTCTAAGACGCGGATCGTGGCGAGGCTAACCGCCATCAGTGCAGGCTGAGCGTTTGCTGTCAGGGTGAGGTCCGCCTCGGGACCTTCAAACATCAGGCCGGAGAGGTTTTGGCCGAGCGCGTCGTCGACCTCGGCAAAGACGGCCGTGGCTTCGGCGAAATTCTCGGCGAGCGCTTTGCCCATGCCGACTGCCTGACTGCCCTGCCCTGGAAATGTAAATGCCGCCTTCATGGACCACTCCTCCCTGAATGGCTGCCGTGAGACACGCTCGGCTTCATCAAGTCAAGGGCGAGGGTTCAGCTTCGCCACACGCAAAAGGAGACGCCAGCGGCCTCATCAAGCCAAGAGCGCGGCCCTGCCTTGAGGCCCGCTCCACTGAGAAGCTCCTCGGCAGGCGTCATCTGGCAAGCGGTGAAGAGTTTCGTCCCACCGGGCAAGAGACAGCGTTCGGCACGGCTGAGATGAAATTCGGCATAACCAAGAGCGAGGCAGAGATCGAAAACTCGACGGCCGCCGGGAACGGCGACGCGGCCACCACGCGGCATCAATCGATCTTTCACCTCGTCCCATGAGGTGGTTGCGGGGTCCCACCACCAGCCGTCTGGGCGCAATTCGAGCCCTCGTGCGGCCGAGGACACAATCAGACGATGGCGCTTTTTGGTGTTGGGATGGCGTTCATGGCCGATGCGGCCGAGCAGCGTGAGATCGGCCCGATCGAGCTCATTTTGGAAATGCGCCCAATCGGCCTCGTTGCGAAGCCCGTCCGGCATCGCACCGCGCGCATCGGCGATGCAATCATCCACCGAGACGATGGCGAGACCGATCAGTTCAACCCTGCTGTTCATCAAGCCCGCCTCGCCGATTTGGCGCGGTTTGGCAAGAGCGCTAAAGCTAGGGACCCGTTTCGGCTTTCAGGTCCTGATGCCATGATGTTCGCTATCGGCCTTCTTTTGACATGCCAGCTCGCGGGCGAAAGCCTCACGCGCTTGTTTGGCTGGCCGGTGCCGGGGCCGGTGCTCGGGCTGATCTTTCTGTTCGTGCTCCTCTTAGTGCGTGATCGCGTGCAGTCGGACGCCAAGCCGATTGCAACGACACCTCTCAATGAGGTGTGCGCGTTTCTTTTGGCCAATCTCTCTTTGATGTTCGTGCCAGCGGGCGTTGGCATTGTGCAGGAATGGTCGACGCTCCAACGTGACGGAGCCGCACTCATTATCGCGCTCGTTGTTTCCACCGCTTTAGCGCTCAGCGTGACCGCGATCGTCTTTCAAATCTTGGCGGCACGCTTCTCACCGGAGCGCGAAGGATGAAGCCGATCAGCGAATTATGGGTCTATCTCGCCGCTGAGCCACTTCTGTGGCTGACGACAACACTCATCGCCTATGTGATTGCCGATCGGATCTCGGCTTTTTTCAATCGTGCGCCCCTCGCCAATCCCGTGCTGATCGCCGTGGCGATTGTGCTTGTTTTGCTCAAACTCACCGGCACCGCTTATCCGGTCTATTTCACCGGCGCGCAATTCGTGCATTTTCTGCTCGGGCCTGCGACGGTGGCGCTCGCTTTGCCGCTCTACACCCACCGCAAAATCGTGATGCGCGCCTTGATCCCAATTGCGGGTGCGCTCTTGGCTGGAGCCATCACTGCGATGGTTTCCGCAGTCGGCATTGCCAAGCTTCTCGGCGTCTCAGGCGCCAGCCTGATTGCCCTTGCGCCGAAATCCGTCACGGCGGCCATCGCCATGGGGATTGCGCGCGAATTGGGCGGCGACCCATCACTGACGGCCACGCTTGTGATCGCGACCGGCATCATCGGTGCGGTTCTGTTAACGCCGTTGATGCGGCTCATCCGCGTGAAAGATCCGCGTGCCATCGGTTTTGCGGCGGGCACGGCTTCGCATGGCATCGGCACGGCCCGCGCTTTTCAGCTTGGCAGCCTCGAGGGAGCCTTTGCGGGAATCGCGCTCGGATTGTCAGGCCTGTTGACGGCGCTGCTCGTTCCGCTTCTTTTCCGTGTCCTATCCTTCTGATTCCGGAGCCCGCCATGCAGATCGCGACCTTCAACGTCAATTCCGTGAAGCAGCGGATCGGGCATCTGTGTGACTGGCTAAAGGATGTCTCGCCGGACATTGTGTGCTTGCAGGAAATCAAATGCGTCGACGAGGCGTTTCCGCGCATGGAGATTGAAGCGCTCGGCTACAATGTCGAGACGCATGGGCAGAAGACCTTCAACGGCGTCGCCCTTTTATCAAAGCATCCGTTCGATGAGGTGACGCGCGGTCTGCCCGGCGATGATGACGATCAACAGGCGCGTTACATCGAGGGCGTTGTCTCGACGAAAACGGGCGTGGTGCGCGTGGGCGGGCTTTATTTGCCGAATGGTAATCCGCTCGGCACAGAGAAATTCACCTACAAGCTGAGTTGGATGGACCGTCTCATTGCGCATACCAAAACGCTGCTCGCCTATGAAGAGCCTTTCGTGCTGGCGGGCGATTACAATGTCATCCCGATGCCTCTGGACGCAAAGAACCCGGACGCGTGGACAGAAGACGCATTATTCCAACCAGAATCGCGAGCCAAATTCCGAGAGCTCTTAGCGCTTGGCCTGACTGATGCGCTGCGTGCAACAACGGATGAAGGTGGTCTCTATACATTCTGGGATTATCAGGCGGGCGCTTGGCAGAAGAACAATGGCATCCGCATCGATCATCTTTTGCTGTCGCCGCAAGCCGCAGACAGGCTCACTGGCGTCGAGATCGACAAGGATATGCGGGCACGCGAAAAACCATCCGACCATGTGCCGGTGCGCGCCATTTTCGACATCCCAATGTAAGCAGGTTTATTTTTTCTTCATCTGCTGTTCGAGATAAGCGAGCGCGGCTGAACGATCATTGTCGCCCGACGCGGCCATGGCCTTCTCATGCAGTTCGTAAATCCAAGCGTCACGACGCGGATTGGCGTTTTCGCGCGCCATCGTTAGCCACATCAGGCCGCGCGCGCGTTGACGCATGCCCGCTTCACCCGTGAACAGCAAATGGCCGAGCATGGCTTGGCTTTGGACATGGCCCTTTTCAGCCGAGAGATGAAACCAGCGTAAGGCCTGCTTAGGATCACGCGGGCAGCCGGTGCCATCTAAATTCATGCGCGCTAAATTATACTGCGCATCCGCATCGCCAAACCATGACGCGGCATAATTGAACATTTCTTTGGCGCGCTCGGGATTGGCCTTCACATAGCTGTTTGGGATGCCCGACAGATGATAGGAGCCCAGCGCAACGAAAGCTGACGCGACAAACCGCGCATTCGCCGAATCGGGGCTTTCATCCGCGTGCTCATCGGCAATCTTGGAAAAGAATTCGAACGCTTTCAGGCTATCCGTCGGGACGCCGTCGCCATCGGCATACATGCGACCCAGTTTCCAACGGGCCAGCGTGTGGCCCTGCTCGGCGGCGTATTCAAGCGCGCGGATCGCGCTATCCTTCTCGCCCGCATTGTAATCACGCATGCCAGAGCGAAAAGCATCACCAACGGATTTGAAAGCACCTTGCGGCAGTGGGGCTGTTGGTTGGGGTTTGCCATCAAGCGCCAGCGCCGGCGTGGCGGCCACAAGCCCAATTAAAACCAGAGAGCTCAACCGCACGCGCACCATCATTCACATTCCAGATCGACATTAAACCCGCGCGCCGCGCGGGACAGAACCATCAGGTCGGCCAAGAGGCTCGCAGATGTTCTCGCCTTTTTTACGGCGTAGGCAGGACAGGTGTGTGATGGAATCAGGGAGGTGTGCGGCCAACCGCTCGCCCCATCTCCTGCCCGCCACTCAACCATTTTCATTCTCCCCGCCGGACTGACCGCCCATAATCGCCGCTTGCGACGCGCCAGACGGTGTTGCCGCTTTATGGCGGCTTTT
>VERN01000032.1 GCA_018882635.1 Beijerinckiaceae bacterium
CACACCAAGCGTATGCAATTCGAGAATTTCGCGTGCCAAATTTTCGTTAAGCCCACGTTTGGGATTCCCTCGCACGACAACCGATCCCGCACCCGCCGATTGCGTGTTATCAAGATAAAAAATCATCGTCGGATGGCGTTCAACGGCCTGCACCATATCCTTGAAACGGCCCAGAACATGCGGCCTGATGGCCTCTCGCTCGAAAGCACCCGCACTGATCCGCACAAAGGGTGCCTTAAGGCACGACACTGCAAAATGATTGGCCCAAAACGCGGTGAGTCGCTCGACGAGACCGCAAGGCACGCGCAGCGCCTGTTGAAAGCGCGCGAGCGCTTCAGTGCGATAGATGTCGACGGCAATGTTCAGCTCTTGCCGAAACGGTTTGGGAATATTGGGATCATGCATTGACGGTATGGGCGCCGCCGCTTGGCGCGCCTCACGAACCGCTTTCTGTTCCTCAAACAGCGTTTGCAAAAGACTTTCTGATGAGGGAAGCGGCTTTCCCGGCAGATCCAGCGGAGGATTTTTCAACTCCGAAAGAACGAAGGCACGGGGGTCGCCCCCACCTCCTGCGAGGTAAAGTGCAGCAGATCCTTTAGCACCCAAACCGAAACGGTTGAGCGCAACTAGCATGGGATGGACGGCCAAAGGGGCCTCCTCCAAAAACGCAACAGACTGTATCCATATCGAAATGAATTACGCCGGATTTGTGTTGATCGCATTCAGCGCATGCGAGCGGCTCCCTGCTCAACACTGAAACCAGAAGCAACAGGCAAAGAAAAAGGCCCCTTAAGGGGCCTTAAATCCGTTTCAATTGATTCAAATAAGCCTTGTTCGCTCAATTGGCGCTTTCGGCCGAGAAGCCATAGTTGGCCAGAGCCTGCTCGAGCGCCTTGGCGTAGGCCATACGAGCGGTTTGAGCCATGGCCATCTGGGCCTGAAGCCGCATAATCTCCTGATCCGTAAACTGCAGGCTCATCAGCTGGTTACGGGCATCGTCCGACATCTTGTCGGTGTCGTATTCTTTGTTATCAATCGTAATGACAGGCATTGCTTGAACCCCTTCACTTGGTTGAGGGTTGGGATAAAGCAAATTCGAAATTTTGCAATCTTAATTTTATTCAATTATTTCAACAGCTTAATTGTTGTTTAGGGATAGGATGAAACCTCTCTTGGCACAGGCTGAGGCGCGAACCATAAAACGGGGCAGAGGCACGGGGGCGTGTCGGGATACCCAGCTAAACGGGACCCGATGTCCACCGTCCTCTCAGTTGACCAGGAATAGGTTGAAAAGCTGATAGCCCCACCGGGCATCATCATCGGCATGTTCTTGATATTCAACTTGGTTGCTATCGTAACGCCGCTGGTCTTGAATCGTGGATCAGCGACTGCTCTCGAAAGATGCCGCGCATGAGAACCGATCCCAAAGCCCGCCGCGTGTTTGATCAGGGTTCTGACCAAGAGGGTGCTGCGACCTTCAGCATGATGGAAGACGCGTTTTGGACTGCGCGCCTCGCCCGTGGCGATGATGGATTGCATAATTTTCAAACATCTTTCTTTCAGACGGCAGAGGCGAAAAATCCATCGCCGACCTTGAGCGAAACCCTCCCTTCCATTTCACTCACGATCCAAACCTCGTCCATGCCGTCGCTTGATGCAGCACCGCACGCGCTATCCTATCATGCGCTAGGCTTCGAGGATGGAAAGGCGTCGAGTGCGATCACAGCGCCAACCGGCCCATCAAACCAAGCGATCCTTGTGCAATGGGCGGCAGGGGTCAGCGAGGCCCAATGGAAGCTCCTCATTGAAGCCTCTGGTGCCAGCAAGGCAACGATCGTCAGCGCAGGCGATGGAGAACGCGGGGATCTTGTTCGCGTCGTAGTGCCAGCTGCGGCACAAGCGACTTGTCTTGAAGCATTGCAGCGTGATCCTCATGTTCGTTTCGCCGAACCTGACTGGAACGTCGGCGTCCAAGCGATTGCCAATGACACATACTATAGCAATGGATCGCTTTGGGGCGTTTATGGCGACAAATCCGCACCAACAAATGCATTTGGATCACAAGCCGCCGAGGCTTGGTCAGCTGGAAAAACAGGCTCCGCAAAAATTGTCGTCGGCGATATCGATACCGGCATCGATTATACGCACGCCGATCTTTATCTGAATGTTTGGCTGAACCAGGGCGAACTGCGGAAAGATGTGAAGCTTGTCGATATCGATAGCGATGGTCTCATCACGTTTCGTGATCTCAACGCCTCGCAAAACGCATCCTATGTCAGCGATATCAATAGGAATGGGCGCATTGATGCAGGCGACCTTTTGAAAGATGCGCGCTGGGTCAATGGCAGCGACAATGACGGCAATGGTTATATTGATGACCTGATTGGCTGGGATTTTGTCAATAATGACAATGATCCCTATGACGACAACAATCACGGGACGCACACGGCTGGAACGATCGGCGCGATGGGCGGCAATGGAACAGGTGTTGCAGGCGTGAATTGGAGCGTCGGCATCATGGCGCTCAAATTTATGAATGCGACTGGCGCCGGTAGCCTTTCCTCTGCCATTGCTGCACTTGATTATTACAGCAAAATCGCATCGCTCGATAAAACACCGGCTGAATTTATAGGAACGAACAATTCTTGGGGTGGTGCGGGCTATTCCCAAGCACTCCTCGATGCCATCACACGGGCAGCCAAGCAGGATGCACTTTTTATAGCGGCGGCTGGCAATGGCGGCTCGGATGGGATCGGCGACAATAATGATATCGCGGCCAATTTTCCCTCGAATTATAGCACAGTCTCAAGTGCTGGCTTTGAAAGTGTAATTGCAGTAGCTGCCCTCACCAGCACGGGCGCAATGGCTTCATTCTCCAATTATGGTGCGAGCACGGTTGATCTTGCTGCGCCTGGCGCGGGAATCTGGTCGACGGTTGCAGGCGGGGGTTATGCATCCTTTAGCGGCACATCAATGGCAACGCCGCATGTGACGGGCGCTCTCGCTTTGCTGGCCTCCATCCATCCTGAATATAGCGCATCACAATTGCGCGATGCCTTGTTAAGTTCGACAGCAGCGACCGCATCACTCACTGGAAAAACAGTAACGGGCGGCCGCCTTGATATCAGCGCTATCTTTGGTGACACCAATGCCGTCACACCCGCGCCAGCACCAACAATAGGTATCACGCTTTACGGCACAGCTGGGAATGACGCTCTCATAGGAACCAGCGGCAATGATGTGATGTATGGCATTGCCAATGCATCGACAAATAATAATCTCGGCAAGAATTCCGTCGATACGCTAACGGGCGGCGCGGGAAATGATCTGTTCGTGCTCGGCGATACGCGTGGTGTTTTCTATAATGATGGCGTTACAACAAATGCAGGCTACACCGATTATGCGGTGATCAAGGACTTCTCCTCGGGCGACAAAATTCAGGTCAAAGGGGGAACCTATTTCCTCGCCAATCTCACCCTGAACGGCACCACCGGCGTCGGGCTCTATTGGGACAGCAACGCAAATGGAAAATATGAGGTGAAAGATGAGTTTATTGCTCATCTTCAAGGGGTAACCAGCATCGCGACGAGCCAATTCACCTTCGTTTAATCTGATACGAAAATGATCGACGAAACCCATGAGGCACTGGGCCCAAAGACACTTGGCGTTCGGCGGTGAGGAAGGGTTACCTGCGCGCCGTGAGTATAAAACAGCACCTCGCCTCTCTTCTTATCTTTCTTGTCTCGATCGCATTGGGCCTCTCGTTGGGCTGACCGTCGAAGTAAAAGTGCGCCCGTACGAACCGGCGTGAGCGCATGATCGTTGAAGACCCGTCAATATGCGCCTGCGAATTGCCGTGTGCGCTTGCCTTGAATGACCTCGCGCTCATCCTGCAACACGGCATCGCTAAGAGAACTTTCGGTTACTCACAGGTCGGCCAGTTATCCTGTCAATTGATCCTCTAAGCTTGGATTAAACCCATAATGGGGTGTATCGTCGAGCTTGTTCACATACTAACCTAAAACCAGAACACATGCCCTTACGGAATGACACATTTGCGTGGCACATTCGCTTGGCGGAGTTCACGCTTTTCCATTAGCGTTTCCCTTGCGAAACATCGCTTGCAGGAATCGCCTCATGGCTAGCGCCATTGCCAAATTGCCGTCATCGATACGCGGATCGCGGACCCTCAAAGCCTCGACGGTTTACGCTGTTCGGGGCGAAGTCCGTATCAAGCCAGGCGCAGTCCTGACGATTGAAGATGGCTGCGAAATAAGGATCGTCAATGGACGTTTCCCGAACAGCACGCTTCGTCGATCAGCACTCATCTTTGAAGCGGGTTCATGTTTAAATGCCAAGCGCTTCGTCGTGCGCGCCGCCGATGCAACGATGCAGCCGGAGACGGTGGCAGACAATGCGGGTCTCTGGTTTCTTGGAAATTCAGCAAATGCCACAAAAGACGGAATCAAGCTGAAGCGACTGGCCAAAATACCACCCTCATCGTTTCATGCCACTAAAATTACAACTCATTATCTCGGGCGCTACGACGCATACAAAAACATCAAAACAAAAAAGAAGGCCTCCTGGGGCGATGATATTGATGCGATTTCACTGATGGGTCTCTCCGAAGACGAGTGGCATGTGAAAGCCATATCAAGCCAGAACTCAGCCGATGATGGTCTCGATATGACCAATTCAAAGATATCGATTGATCGACTCGAAATTCTTGCTCCGATTGAAGACGCTATCAATCTTTCAAGCAGCCAGTTACAGATCAAAAAGGCGTTGACCATTGATCTTCAAGAGATAAGTCCTGATCGTCATCTTTTTGATTTGGAAGTGGACGACGGCCCGTCTTATCTTGCACTTCATAAGGGCTGCGCTGTGACATTACGTGGCCCTATTGGTAATCAACTAACGCTCATCACATCGGACATAAAGCCAGTTAAGGCCGGGAGACGAATGATTGTTCGGTTTAAAGGGCGCATAAAGCGCAAGCCGACACTAATCTTCTCTATTGGCGCCGATTAAGGATAAGCCACCGATGCAGGTGACCCCGTTCCATCTCTTCCGTGATATTTCGCGTTATTTAAAGCATGACTTGCGGCGTGAATTTTATGGCTGGCTCCGTCTCACAATTTACTACGCGGGTATTTTGACCGCTGCCGCCATTCTGACCGCCTGGATTGTGGCATCAACCAAACCATTTCCACCAAAAAATATCGTTATCGCCGAAGGACAATTAGGGTCCGCCTATCAACAGACAGCGCAGACGATCAAAGACAATCTAAACAAGCTTGGTTTCCACGCTTTGCTGACGAGCACGTCTGGCCAGATCGCTGGTTTTGAAAAACTTGCAAGCGATACAGACAGCGTGGCTGTTTCACTTTTAACGGCCGGGACATTTTCTGAGAAAGCAGCGCCAAATGTGAGATCACTCGGCAGTATCGGATTTTCCCCGATCTGGTTTTTCTATCGCGGCGATGCGATGGAAAATACCGATCCATTCGCGTGGGCTAAGGGCAAAAGCATTTCAATTGGCCCAGACGGTAGTGTGACCAATCGCATCTACCGCACGATCGTTCGCCTTTCCATGGCAGACTCGACCCGAGATATCAAAGAAATCGCGACACCAAATGCGAATGCGGCCGACCAGTTGATGAGGGGTGAAATTGACGGCGCTTTCATGGTCGACGCACTTGAATCACCAACCGTGCAACGCCTCATCCGATCAAACGATATCCAACTATTCAGCTTCCACTATGCGGACGCCTATACCAAGCAACTTCCTTTTTTGCAAAAACTTACAATCCCGGCTGGCAGTTTTGATCTAAAAGAAAAACGCCCACAAAAAGCCATCGAGTTAATTGCCTCACCAATTGACCTTCTCGTTACCGACGATACGCACCCAGCTCTACAATGGGCCTTGCTTATGTCTGTGCAAAAGCTTTCACTCAATGAAAACAACTTTTTTTCACAGGCAAACACGCTGCCCCGTTATCTCGATAAGTCATTCCCTCTGAGCGAGGTAGCCGAGCGATACTATAAATCTGGCATTCCATCTCTATTTTTTTATCTGCCAGTCTCACTCGCATCGCTGATTGATCATATCTGGATCTATATGATCGGGTTTGTCCTGATCGTCAAACCCTTGCTCAATAAAGTGCTCAAGATGCGATCTTTCAATTCAGATATGCATCTTGATTATTATACAAGAAAAGTCCGTGCCCTTGATCTTATGCTCGAGACCGCAAATGATCGTCACGAATTGGAATACATAACCCGTCAGCTCACTAAATTACAGACTTCGATTGACCAAACATGGTTTGATGAATCAGACATCCGCTCCTCGTTTGGTCTTGAATCGACAATTTCCCGACTTAAAAAAACCGCTGAAGATAAATTACAAAAAATAATCGGCAAGGAGCCTGTTGCTTGAAGAGCCAACCCAGCACACTTGTTCAATCGCTTAAGGTCTATTTTCGAGAAGACTTTATTGATGAGCTGAACAGTTGGAAAAGTCTCATTCGGTATTATGCCGTGCTTTGGGCATCGGCTCTCCTTGTCTTGACCGGTCTCTATTTTTATATCGAGCCCTTCCCCTATACACCCGCCATCCTCTTCAAAGATGCAACCGGCGCATCTTTCTCAACGCGATCAACCAATTATGAGAAATATTTTGCTGAAAATGATTTAAACCTATTAAGCAAAGACGTTGCAGGACTGCGTGAAGCCATCGCCAAAGTATCAGCGCCGGACAGTAAGCAGGCTGCGGCATTTTCGTTTGCTGGCGCACTGCCAGAGCGGCGTGCTGATCAGCTCTACTCGCTAGGCGCCGTTGATCTTGTTCCGATCTGGCTCTTTTATCGTGGCGACCTCACTTTCACCAAAGATCTGGTTTCTTCCTTAGGTGGCAAAACGGTTAATATTGGAACCGAAAATTCAACAGCGCAGATCGTCTATCGCGAACTTTTCAAACAGACAATCGTTGATCAAACTCTCACCCTTGCCAACGAGGAAGCATATCAAAAATTGATGGCAGGTGAGATCGATGCTGTCTTTCTTGTAGGACCGCTTGCTTCACCTGCTGTGCAAAAGCTCTTAAACACCAAAAATATAAAGCTTTATAATTTTGAGTTAGCTGACGCCTATATCAAGATATTTCCTGTGTTAGAAAAAGTAGTCATCCCGCAAGGGGCGCTCAATATCGAGCAGATGAAGCCAGATCATGACATTACTCTTTTGGCCGCAACTCTAGAGCTTGTCGTCGACAAGACGCTACATCCTGCCTATCAATGGGCGTTCTTATTAGCCACACAGCAATTTCATTCAAAAACGGAAGGCTTTTTCACGCCTCCTAAATATTTTCCGCGCGAAACGAAGGGCAATGTGGCCCTATCGCCGATTGCTATTGATTACTTTAACCATGGCACGCCTCATCTGTTTAGTTATTTTCCGATCTGGATCGCAGCGAGCATAAATCAATTCTGGGTTTATATAGTCGCAGCCATTTTAGTCGGGTACCCGATCTTGTCACGCATTGGCGACATTCGGGAGTCGCATACCAAATGGGTCCTTCTCGTTTTATTTATGAAGCTTCGGCGCCTTGAAGAAAAAATGGTGAAAGCACAAACACTCAGTCAGCTAGAAGAATATAAAGCGATCCTTGACCGCTTAGAGAGCGACATCGTCTATCGCTGGATCGACTCGTCCATTGTGATTGACTATTTTCAACTCCGCGGGTCTTTTGCTCCGGTTCATGATACATATGAACGGATGCATACGCGCCTTTCAAACGCAGCTCCCGTTTCTTCAATCCCAGGCTGATCTTCCATGGATGATGCGATTGCACCTTTTCTCACGCTTCTCGGAACGGTCGCAGCAGCGCTTCTGGGTCTCCTGATCCGTAAAATGGTTCGCGCTGATCTTCTCGATAAAGAAACCCGCGATGTTATTGGCGTCAGTGCGGTCTTTATTCTGACTTTTTCCAGCGTCGTATTAGGAATTGTCATGGCACAAAGTGCGGCGCGTTACACGGAGCGTCGTAGCCAGATTGATCAGATTGGTTCCCACATTAGTATCATCGATCAGATGCTACGCCTTTATGAGCCAAATAATAGCGACCTACGGAAAGAATTGCGCATCGCCACCAGCAACATCGCAGATGTATTATGGGATGAGAATACGTTAACGCCGGCGGAGAAAAAGAAAAAGTCGGACGAGGTCATGGCGTTTTATGAAAAAATTGTACACATGCCAGCAGAGAGCAATGTGAAGATCGTATTGAAAACCAATCTTCTAGAGAGCATTCATGAGGTAGGGCGCTTGCGCCAAATGCTACTATCGGAAGCGGCTGATCAATCAATCAATATCATGCTCACAGGGTGTATTTTCTGGTTCTTTCTGAATTTCTTATTCTATTTTATTCTCGCACCATTCAACCGGATCGCTATTACCGTTCTGGCTCTGTGCTCAATCGCGGTCTCATTTTTTGTCTATATCGTGCGTGAACATGAATTCATGTCAACCGGTTTTATCCAAGTCGCTAAGTCACAGATTACAGATGTACTGACGCCGTTAGACAAATGAACTCCCTATCCATCAGGGCAGCCCCTTTGCGCAAGGAGCCGTCATGATGGAAATCCGTCTTTAGATATCAACGCTTACGGCGACGGATCGTAGCACGCAGCTTAGGCGACTTTGCCTTGTTAATGCGTCGGCGAGTCATGGGTTCACTATCTTCATTCGCGGTGATTTGAACCGCACCTTTTTTAAAAGTAAGCCGACGCTTAGTCTTGCGCTGGGCTTCCGCACGCTCCTCAGCCGTCATACGGCTTCTGCGACCTTCTTTGCCGTCAGGCGACGCGATTTCGCGTGCACCCCATTCTTCGGCATCAATGGCCTCATCAAAACCGATCAGATAGAGATCGCCAATATGCACCTGAATGGATATGCCTTCATTGTTCCGCCGCGTCTTGGCGAGCGATTGCGCGATCGCCTGAGCCGCTTTTGTTGCGCTTTCAACCGATGCGCCAGCCACACCGCCTGAGCGCTTCTTTCGAACAATTTTGGCCATGTTTTACCCTCGTGAAGAGATCGCATTTTAATTAATACTGCTATGCTATGACATTTTAAGGATATGATCACTCGAATTGGGTCAATGGGTCTTGATACGGTCTTTCCATAAATAAAAGCTGATCCAAGACCTAAATGATCGTCTTCCGATTGATTTTGGCTCTTTCAATCTCGCGATTAGAAAAAGAGTACTTCAAATTCTTGACTTTTAGACATTGGATTTAAAAAGTGGAAAGAGCAATCAGATGAAGCTCATACTCAGCTATTCCCTGAACTTAACCTCAATGATCCTATGGTGCCGCAGCGAAGCGTGAGCCCTTGGGATATGGCAAACACACAGTTCGAAGTATACTCCGTTAAGCAATGACGAGGGGCGCGATGTCTTCGATTAAAGCGTTAGCGATTGGCGTTTTGAGCCTGATATCGACGATCAGTATTGCGGAAGCGCAGCAAGCGATCCCGCGCCATGGCTCATGCCCGAGTGGCTTCAACACCAGTGGAAATTATTGCGTTGCAACCAATAGCCATCTGCATGCCATTGAGCGAAACGGGTCATGCCCATCTGGCTACAATACAAGCGGCAATTATTGCGTGCGCAAGAGCGAGGGCAAACACGCCATCCACCGCAACGGCTCGTGCCCGAGCGGTTATAATACAAGCGGCAACTATTGTATTCAAAGCGAATAGAAATATCATTTTACCTCACGCCGAAATATCTTCTTCGAGTGATTCAAGATCTTCAATTTTTGTGAATTATTGAGGAACTCATCTGGCGCGATTAAAGGATCTATCAGGGGAATTAGCATTGTGCGATCGGAGTTCAAATCATCACTGAGACGTTCAAGTGATCGGCGCTCCGCGCATACTCCCAAGCTGGTCAATGATCTTGATCCGAGGGTCCAACGAAAGTGTTCCCGGGTTTGATCCGGGAACACCTTCCGGAACTGCAACACCGAAGCGGCTATAATATTGTACCCAAAACGGCAAGATTTCCCCTGTGTCCGGACTTTTAAAGGTGATGGGCATTTTAGCAAACACTGCATGACCGCTATTGGCGAAGCGAAAGCCTTCGACGATCAACTCGCTACAATAGAATGTTCCTTCATCTGGTAGGAACAGGGGATCGTATCTTTTCCCCGCTTGTTCAGCACAAAAATCAACAGCCGCGGGTACTAAATTATAAAGCTCTCGTGTGACCCTCCCTAGCATGACGGCGGGCCTGTTTTTGTGATCAACATTACGATTCAAAAAAATATCAATAGGAAGAGCCCGCACGTGGGGCGCAATCGCTTCAATTACAAAAATATGTCCTTGGACGACGTGAACGATACCACAATGATTGATCTCTGCGTTTGCATAGCCCGGCGTGACACCGTTGATCGCATCCGCGACAGGCCCACATCCGAGGTCTTGAAACAGGATGTCACCACTTTGAAATCTTATCATTGAGCCTTTAACCCGCTTGGTGAAATATCTCCTTTTTGTATCGCATTAATTAGAACATCAACGAAAGACACTGCATCACTCAGCTTTGAATGATGGATAAGTGTTCTCTGGTCAAACCGCATGGAACGAAGCGCATCAGGATCACGGGCTAACGTCAACGCACATTGAATGTAATCACTTTCATTGGAAGACGACCATTCTGACTTCCCAATTAAATTGACAAAGGCGTGCCCTTGACGCGCGACAGGAGAACGCCCCGCCATTGTTACAAGTGGAACGCCCATCCACAGCGCATCAAGGCTTGTCTGTCCGCCGGTAAAGGGAAAGGGATCAAGCGCAATATCAACATCACGATATTCAGCTAGCGTATCGCGATAAATGGAGAAGGGACGTAGGATAATGCGCCCACTCTCAATGCCATGCTGAACAAAACGATGCTTAGTGAAGTCACAGAACTTTGAATCTGCAAAGCAACGCCATTTGAGAATGAGTCTTGATCCAGGAACCTTGTTCAAAATCGACGACCAAGTTTTTACGACATCGTCATTAATTTTTGCGATATTGTTGAAAGACCCAAAGCTGATCACGCCATTCCGGAAATAAGGCGCATCTGTAACGGGTGGACAGGCCGGGGGTGGCGCGTAAATGAAACGGCTTGGGACGTGGACAATTTTTTCGACAAAATACGCTTCACTTCCCTCAGGAGCGTGAAAACGGTCCATAATAACCGCGTCAATCGTATCGAGCCCTGTTGTCGAAAAATAGCCACCCCATGAGATTTGTAATGGTGCAAGGCGATGGGTCAACAATCCGATACGCGAGCGGCTGGTATGACCCGAGCAATCGACTAATATATCCAATTCAGTGTCAAAAATAATCTGACTAGCATCGTCATCATTCAAATGGCGGATCATGTGCCAATGGTCGGGACGGCAGAATGACTTCAGACGATCAGTAACCCAATCATTTTGCACTCCATTATCAAAGATAAAAAGTTCCACATCGTCAGGGCGAGCGGCCAAGGCTTGCAATATGGGCCCAATCAAAAAGCCAACGGGATGTGCGCATAAATCACCCGACATAAAGCCCATGCGAAGAGGCTTGCTGGATCCTCGCGCGGATCGAGAGCGTGCTGGTAAAACATCCCGCTGCACCTTGGCCTTTGCAGCCCATTGCAGGCTCTTATTCTTAATGGCGAGGGGATTTTCGGGCGTCAGATAATGCGCCACGAGAAGCGCATTGCTCATCAAGGTGAGGTTATCACGTGCAGCCTCATCATCGAGAAACGTAAGGCTCGTCTCAACCTCTCCTCGTTCCAGCGCCAAAGACGAGCGTAGAGCAATGAGAGAGGCAGAAGAAACTTGGCATAAGGAGAGAGCCTCTTCAGCCTCTGCAAGGAAGCCGAGAGAGAGAAAGCGCCCCGCTACCGCGCAGCGTTCGGCATCTGTCAAAGCCAAAGAGAAAGCCTTGCTCCAAGCGTTGCGGGCGCTTTCGGCCTGCCCCGATTGGTAAAACTGGTCGCCTTCGGCGAGAGACGCGGCAAAAGCCATGGCACGCAACACTCAATTCGCTGGCCCCTTCCTCGCATAAAGTCCGCGGATGCGCCACGCCCCCGTAGGTGGCCCTGAGACTTATTAGGAAACGCAGAACCGGGTCCCTTTGTGTGCCACCTTTACTGTCGCTTTTCTTTCTTTGGTAGACGTAGGTTACTGTAAATTCTAACTAAATTACGTTTAATCTGCAAAATCGCGGGCAGAGCATGCCCAATGGGCATGAATATTTGGAAACATGCCCGATGGGCAGGTTATAGACGGCCTACCGTCCCAATGGGCAGGGTTTGATTTTCGATGTTTTCGCTAAAGCCCGAGAGGACCGGTGCTCGGGTCAATCCAGTGAACATTCCTTTCGGCTTCAGAAGCCAATTAGGTTCCACGGCACGCCTCGATCTCACGAGTAGCAGGATGGTGCTCTTAAAACCGCATCCTCACACCAGGCCTGTCTTCGGGAGAGCCAATAAATTCCACGCCTCCCTCTTCGAAGACCTTTTGAAGGGCCAGCATGGTTTGTGTCTTGCTGGCTGGAACACCGTCAGACTGCTCAAGGCGCAGGATGGTTTGGCGTGTCACACTAACCTTCTCGGCGACGTCCGATGCATTCCAGTTCAGGAGGGCACGAGCAGCCCTAATTTGCGATCCAGTTAACATGAAACCGTATTGACAGCATTAAAAGCGTTTTCTATATTACAAAAAGTAATATAGATGTGCTTGGTGAGTGTTATGTCTGACGATTTGGTATACTGGAAAAACGGCCTCTTGGGAATTCTTGGACCCATCCATGAAAATGACCCGCAATGCGGCTGGTACAGGACGAGGCCTAAGAAGGGATATGCATCCCTCCCCATCAGGATTTGGAAAGAGAATAAGGCAGCTCCCCTGAGCGCTCTGAGAGCTGGAAGATCAGTCGATCCTTTTGAGGTTTGGACCTGGTGCTGCATGAACCCGGTCTCTGAGGATGCTTACAACGAAGCACTGGAAAGCGGCGATCCATGGCCCGATGGCGTTCCTTCGTCCCATAAAACCTCCAGTAAAACCCCCGGCGCGATCACGCCTTTCGCCAAGGCTTCAGCCATCCGTCTCAAGCAGAGAGACGTGCAAATTAAAGCGAGCGATCCAAGGAGCGATGGCGCGACAAGCCAAAAGATCGCAGGCCATCATCACAAGAGCCCCCACCACCCGAGCCACGATCACAGGAGCGACAGTCACGCGAGCCATAATGACAATCTCAATGACAATCTCAATGACAATCTCAATGACAATCTCAATGACAATCGCAATGACAGTCGCGACGACAAGCCAGACACCTCAAGCGCAGCACCTTCACAGCCAAATGCAAGTCAAAGCGCTCACTATCCCTCTATTGGCCACAACAGTGCCCAATTGATCGGAGCTCCACGTCGATCAACACAAAACGATCATAACGAAGAGCCTTCATCGAAGGCCCACAACCCAAACCAATCACCATCGCGCCTAGACATCATGCTCGACCCCTTCGCTGATGCGAAGGAGATGTCAGATCACATCGCTCTCTTATGGGACGAGGTGTCGTCTTGGCTGAAAGACAACGGCCCGATCGTAGATCAGATCCAAGCCGATCGTTGCGCGAATTACGCAAGCGCATTGTCGAACCTTGAAGCCTTGTCAGAAGATATGCGCGTCAGGGAGAAGAAGCCCTATCTTGATGCAGGGCGATCTGTTGATGCCAAGTGGAAGCCTGTCATCGAGGCAGCCAAGACGGCACGATCATCATGCAAGAATGCCATCGGGCCCTTCCTGGTCAAGGAATGGCTCCGCCTCGAAGCCTTGTCACGCAAAGACAAAACATCTTTTCTACCGCCGAAGGCAGGCAGCTATGGGCGAGGCATCGCCCTGAGGCATGTTCAGAAAATTGTGATCACCGAAATAGAAATACTATCCGCTTATTATAGCAGCGACGAGCGCCTTCTTAAAAATGAATCCTATCGCAAAATCCTGAAGCAATACGCAGACGATGATTTGAAAGCCGGGAAAACAATACCGGGAACGAAATTGATCGAAGAGAGGAGCGTATCATGATCCCTTCATCCAAAGACAGATCGTATCAAGGCGCGATGAATGGAGGCCTCAACAGCGAAGAGCATCCCGATAATAAACCATCGCCACGAAGGCGCGACATGATGGCTGGATCCAAGCCCAGACCCATTGTTCCAAAGTCGTTGTCTGAAGCCTATCGAATTGCTCAAGCTGTCTGCGCAGCCAAGATGGCACCGAAAGGTCTCGATACGCCTGAGGCATGCATGATCGCCATTATGCATGGCCTTGAATTGGGTCTTTCTCCCCTATCAGCCCTGCAGCGCATCGCTGTGATCAATGGTCGCCCAACTATCTGGGGCGACGGAGCCTTGGCTCTTGTGAAGGCTTCTGGTCTTTGTGAAGCCATTGATGAGTGGATTGAGGGCGAAAAGCCTGAGACATGGGTCGCTGTGTGTAATGTCATGCGGCGCGGTGACCTCATTCCAACGGAACGTCGCTTCTCAGTGGAAGACGCAAGGCGCGCGAAGCTTTGGGGCAAGTTAGGTCCCTGGTCTGAATACCCCAAGCGCATGCTTCAAATGAGGGCACGCGCCTTTGCTCTTCGCGATGCCTTTCCTGACGTCTTGGGCGGTCTCTATCTCACTGAGGAGTGGATCCAAGAGCATAGCGAAACAGATGAAAGCGCGCAGAGAGGCGCCCATCATTCAGAACAAGTAAGTACTAGTTCAATCGATGGCTTCAGCTCACCATCTGCACGTCATGACCCCGATCACTCCATCGCAGAAGCGCAGCCCCTTCATCACGGGGCGGAAGCCTCGACCAAACCGCGCGATGACAACAGCACGGGTACCGAAGACAGCACTCATAAAACCCATCCTACCCATGAGGAAGAGACAAAACCGCATCGCCTCCTCCATGCCAATCTTCCACCAATCGCCAATCTTCGTCGCTCGCGGCGCATGCCAAGAAACGCTTTAGCGCTTCGCTTTAGGAAGCAATGGTCCATTCGGCAGCCAAAGGGACTCTCGCCCATTCATGAGCCAAGAGAGGATCGCTTTGTTCCAGAAGGTGAATGGGAGGCATGTCTCGATCTCTTTGATGCCGCTCTCTGCTGCGCCAATGACCAAGAGAGCCTCCTTGAAATTGCTGAAGAGTTTTCAGAGCGCCTGAAGGCTCTCCCTCAACATGCCATGAACAAATCTGACGCGATCTTTGAGAGGCACGCCTTTCGCATTGAGCATGGAAATCCTCACGGCTCTGATCACCAAAATAATATGCCTCGTGACTTTGATAAAATCGATGCCCAACCAGCAATGATTCAAAACGAGGATGCGCCATGACAAGGCGTCGTTCCCTCTCCAATATGGCGCGCCTTAACCTCTTCATTCAGAGGCTTGGGAAATGCGCTCACTGCGAAATGAAGATCATGCCGGGCAAGAGATGGGATGTTGATCACATCCTTCCCATAGCACTTGGAGGGTCCAACAAGGACACGAACCTGCAAATCCTATGTTGGTCATGCCACATCACGAAGACGGCTTACGAAGATATACCGCGCATCGCGAAGACCAAGCGCATCCTCATGCGCCACAATGGCGCAAAACGATCCAGACGTCCTTTACCCTGCGGGCGAGACTCGCCTTTTAAGAAGACAATCGATGGGAGAGTTGTGAGGCGGAAGCTCAATTAGAGGAAACTTTGTATTTGACTAGTTTGTTAACTAGTATTAAAAAGAAGAAATAGGAGGAATTCGTCATGAGAGAGATTGGGGTATTCGAAGCCAAGACGCACCTTTCCGAAATCCTCGACGCCGTCGAAGCCGGCGAAAGCGTCACGATTACAAAACGGGGTAAACCCGTGGCCATCTTGTCACCCGCTTCGAACAAAATGGAACAGAGACGCGCGGCAGCAGCCGAGCTAGCTGCGATTAAAAACTCAGTTCAAAGATTCGTTACAATTCAGGACGTGATTGCAATGAGAGACGAAGGTCGAAAATGATCGTTATTGATGCCTCAGCTGCAGCGTCTTGGGTTCTTCCTCACGAAGACGGAATTGATCTAAATCGACTGATCGAAGCAAGTAATGATTTTTTTGCACCCTTCTTGTTTTGGGCAGAGATTAGAAACGTTATTTTAGTTTCGGAGCGGCGAGGCCTAATTCTGCCAGAAGCCGCCAGTCGAGCAATGTCTGCCATTGAAAGATTAGACGTGACCTTTGATATCACCCCTTCGTCACATGATGTCTATAATTTTTCAAAACAATACGGCCTTAGCATCTATGATAGTCTTTATATTGAACTTGCGCATCGAAAACATGCTCATCTTTGTACCCTTGATCGGAAGATGCGTGCCGCAGCTGAGCATGAGGGCATCATTTTGATCAATTAACGATGTCGTTTTTTTGATCTGATTCACATCCAAGAAGAAAAACTTATTATGATTTTTTAATGTGCTTACAGACGCCGTCCTGAGCAGTAGAACTTTCATTCAACAAAGTATGCATGTTTCATCGCGCTCTACTCATTTTCTTTAAATGCTGCGGAGTAAGCCTACGCCAAGGATCAGGAAGCTTCTCGGCTTGGCCAGGCAGGCTCTCTAGGAAGCGACTAGGAGGAATAACAATGCCGTGTAGGAGCGATTGCGGCTCAACAGGTTTCCAAGTCGTTCCATCGCGACTGAGACGGTACGCTTTGTGCTGCGAATAAAGGCCAAGAGAGCCAAATAGAGAAACAAACGCCACGAAGGGGCGCATGCGATCTTCTTTCATGGATATGCCCGTCCTTTGCCTTTCGGCCTCATCCCTTTTCAGGACACCACCTTGCCGGGTTGGGCAGGTTGGCGGGGCTTTGCACCCCTTCTTGATGATGATGATATTTTGAACGATCTGATGAGAGCCGTCAAGCACCCGCAGCGTTTCAAACAAAAGGTTTTAAACCAAACTTGCCAGACACCCTTGTGGTCAGGCCCTTCCAACAATGTCTCAATTGGATGATAGTAAAGGCGACCTCTTATCGAAGTAGGAATTATGATGACATGGCCGATCTTTTCTCGCCCTTCACATTAAAAGATATCACCTTACGCAATCGCATTGTGATGTCGCCTATGACGATGTATCGAGCTGTCGAGGGATATATTTCAGATTACCATGTCATGCTCATGGGCTCGCGCGCTGCTGGCGGGTTCGGTCTCGTCTTTCCAGAACAAATCGCAATTCTACCCGATGGCAGAACCGGCACATGCTGCGCTGGAATTTGGGATGATCGTCATGTTGAAGGACTGACCAGGATTGCAAAAATAATCAAAGAGATGGGTGCAGTCCCCGCAATCCAGCTCGGGCATACAGGCAGAAAGGGAAGCGAAAAAAAGCCTTGGGATGGAAAAACGCAATTACCTCCTGACCACCCTGATGGATGGCAAGTTAGGGCGCCATCACCGATATCGTATGGCGGGCGTTATAATTTTCCTGTTCAAGAGCTCTCAATCGAAGACATTAAAGATTTACACCACGCCTATGCTGCAGCGGCGAAACGCGCATGTGATGCTGGCTTTGAATGGCTCGAGATGCACTTCGCGCATGGCTATCTTGGTGCCAGCTTCTTCTCACCCCTCGCCAATCAGAGGCAAGACGCCTATGGCGGAAGCCTTGAGAACCGTCTTCGTTTCCATCGAGAAGCCATGGATGCTGTGCGCGCGGTCTGGCCGGAAAGGCTGCCGCTGACGATGCGTCTAGGTTCGGATGATTTCCACCCGGAGGGTGTTCAATTCGATGATGCGATTTGGGCTGTCAGCGAATTGCGCAAGCACGGCCTTGATCTGGCTGACATTAGTCTTGGCATTAACACAGACGATATGGTCGAACCGCCTTTCAACAAGGAAGGCTTTATGGTCGAAAGGGCTGCGAGGATACGCCATAAAATAGGAATTCCAGTCGGTGTGAGCTGGAACCTCGGCGTGCCACAGACGGCCGATCGTGTCATCCGTGAGGGCGCTGCCGATCTTATTTTTCTAGGTCGGCCGGCATTAGCCAATCCCCACTGGCCGGTTTGGGCTGCACGAGAGTTAAAGCACCCTGACCCGTTCTCGCTCATACCAGAGGATTGGGCTTGGTGGCTTCGCAGCCGGAAGGGTTCGCCAGGATCAGAAGGTTGGCCTCAGGTTCACGAAAGCATCTGATTATCAAACATGATGGTATCATGCCCATCTGCGCCTAGACGCGGGATGCTCCATGGGAAGGGAGTATGATCTCGCGAGCGACTAGGTTGGATCGCGTCGCAGAAACAAATGAGCGGAATTAACCGAACTAGAATGCTTCCTCCATGTTTTGCCCACGGCGGAAGCGAACCAAGATCTGACAATGAATGGCCGACTGGGTGCACCTATTTAAACCTACAGATACCTGAAACAAGCTTGACAAATAGACAGAACACAACTGAACAATGATGGACTAGACCTTCGTTCGATCGTTTGCTTCGAGACATTGAAAAATAAAACGCATAATCCGAGCGCACTTTTGTACATCATTCATGCGTAAATCATGAAAGAGTTGATTGCAGTCCTACGCCCACCATTCCGTATAACCG
>VERN01000242.1 GCA_018882635.1 Beijerinckiaceae bacterium
CTCTTGCGATGGTGAACACCTTCGTAGCCACTGCGGCAGCGGGTCTGGGCTGGCTCGTCGTCGAATGGCTCGCCAAAGGCAAGCCGACGCTTCTCGGTCTTGTCTCGGGTGCCGTTGCCGGTCTTGTGGCTGTGACGCCGGCATCTGGCTTTGCCGGTCCTATGGGCTCGATCGTGCTCGGCCTCGTCGCGGGTCCGGTGTGCTACTTCTTCGTCTCGACGGTGAAGAACGCGCTGAAATATGACGACTCACTCGACGTCTTTGGTGTCCATTGCGTCGGCGGCATCATCGGCGCCTTGGCCACCGGCATTCTCGTCAATCCCGACCTCGGCGGCGTCGGCATCCCGGACTATGTGAGCAAGCCCGGCGAACTCGCGATTGCCCCCTATGAATTCGGCACCGCGATGATGGCGCAGATCAAAGCCGTCCTTCTCACCCTCGCCTGGTCGGGCATCGGTTCAGCGATCCTCTACAAGATCGTCGATCTGGTTGTCGGCTTGCGTGTCCCGGCTGAAGAAGAGCGCGAAGGTCTCGATATCGGCGAGCATGACGAGCGCGCCTACAATTATTGATCCGCAAGGATCTCAAAAGCTTCCCGCGTGAGCGGGGAGAGGGGGAAGCGGCCGGAGCAATCCGGCCGCTTTTTCGTGTGGCTCAACCATAATGCGACAGTGATCATGATCACAATTTCTGGCTGCCAAATCCGGATACGAACAAAAGCTCCTTTAATAGCTAAGAATTTTTAGGCACTATTTCAAACTTGCTCTCAGATAAGAATTGCCCAATGCCGAAATTATTTATTTTTGCCGATGAAGCGGGATGTTTCACGTTCAACAGAAAACCAAATGTCAGCCGTTACTTCATTTTGTGCACGGTCATGATGACGGATTGTGCCATCGGCACAGAGCTTTTGGCCTTGCGCAGAAAGCTTGTGTGGGAAGGGGCCGAATTAAATGATTATTTCCATGCAACCGAAGATAAGCAATCAGTACGTGATCATGTCTTTGAGATCATTGCGCGCTATGAGATTAAGGTGCAAGCGACCGTCATGGAAAAATCAAAAGCTGATGAAAAGATAAGGGAAAGCAAACCGCGCTTTTATCAAAATGGCTTTTATTTTCATTTCAAACACGGGATTGCACCAATGCTGACCCAAGAATCAGAGATATTGGTGACAACAGCATCCATTGGCACACGAAAGGAAAGAGCAGCGTTTGAAGAGGCTGTTTCAGATGTTATGCGTCAGACACAAAAATCAGCCAAATGGCGTACTGATTTTATGCCAAGCCAAGCGGACCCATGTCTTCAAGTCGCCGACTATTGTGCTTGGGCCATTCAAAGGAAATGGGAACGCGGAGATGGGCGCTCCTACGCTTTCATAAAGGACAAAATTTCTTACGAGTTCGACCTCTGGTCGAGAGGAACCAAGCACTATTATTAAAGGCTGATTTAATTTTAACGCGTGCGGCTCGCGAAAATCCGCAATCTTGGCTATCCTCCCGGAAGGGCCCTTGGGCCCTTCTCGCCAAGCGAGAACCGCAATTTTGTGATAATATTTCCATCACTAAAAGTCAATGAAAACGGCTCCAAGAGTGGTAGCGGTCTAAGGCTCGCCGGAGTAATTATGGACCTGCAACCCTAAGGATGCGTTTGGGGTATCGCGACGCTGGCTGGACCATCTGGACGATAACGAACTCGCCCTTCTCGCCAGATGCAAGCGATGGAATGCGGCGGCTCCGGGCGCCATCCAGCCGCTTTTTCGTATGACATGGCCTGAGCCGGACCCAGGGTTAAGACCGCTTTAACTCCCCGCTTCTTAGGGTGCGATGACAGAGGTTCCGTCCGCGCTCGGGTCCAGCGAGCGAGGAGGGTGTGGCGTGGTCTGGGTTCTTCATGCGAACAACGCGGTCATCGAGATCCGGATTTGATGAATTCGGGCTTCATCTGAAAGACTTTGTCATCCGCCGCACGGCGGAAATCGCTGGCGTTGCGATGTTGGTCTTTGCCGTTGCATTGACCTTGGCGCTCGTCACATGGTCGGTGCAGGACCCCAGCATCAATCACGCGACATCGGGCCCCGTGCGCAATCTGCTCGGCCGCCCGGGCGCATTGCTCGCCGATCTCACCATGCAATTGTTTGGTGTCGCCGCGATTGCCATGATTGGTCCGGTCGCGCTCTCCGGCTTTCGCCTGCTGTCAGGCAAAAAGGGGCGCCTTGGTAAACTCCGTTTTGTGTTTTGGATCATTGGCGCATTGGCCGCCTGTGCCTGCGCCTCAGCCATGCCGAAGACAGGCGCATGGCCGCTGCCGACAGGCCTCGGAGGCGTGCTGGGTGACGCGATCTTAAACGGTCTGCAAAATCACCTCGGTCTTGGCGGCATCGCCTTGCGCACGGCATTCGGTCTCGCCTTTGGCGGCATCGCCTTTTTTGCACTGGCCTTTGCTAGCGGCTTTTACGGCCAGGGCGAGCGTCGTCAAAAAAGTGAAGCTGCGCGCGAAAAAGCGCGTCCGGTGCGTGCCGAAGAATTCGACGACGATGACCGTGCCGGTGAACCCGGCTTTGCAATCGTGTCGCTCGGCGCAATCTTTCACGCTGTACTCAGCCTACGCAGCGCAATTGCGCGTCGCATGCCCACGCGCAGTGACACATCAGGACCGGGCCTTCTCTCACGTTTTGCGCTGCGCTTGCGCAATCAGGATGATGATCCGCTCGAAGCCATGCGTCGCCGCGCGGCAGGTAGCCGCGCAGAGCCCGACTTCGGCACCTATCCCTTGCGTCCCCCGCTTGAGATGGATGACGAGCCGCAACCGCAAACTCCGGCTGCGTCAACACGCGTTGCGCCACGCGCACCCGCGCCCAAGCAAGGCAAGCGCGCCGTCAGCGAAGCGCAGACATCAATGCTTGATAATGGCGAGTATCGCTTACCGCCACTCTCTCTTCTCGCCGAACATAAGCGCATCGTCTCGACACAAATGTCGACCGAAGCGCTTGAACAGAATGCGCGTTTGCTTGAAAGCGTACTGGAAGATTTCGGTGTACGTGGCGAAATCATCAATGTGCGCCCCGGCCCCGTCGTCACGCTTTACGAATTAGAACCCGCGCCCGGTATTAAATCCTCACGCGTGATTGGGCTTGCTGACGATATTGCCCGCTCGATGAGTGCGGTCTCGGCGCGTGTTGCCGTCGTCCAAGGTCGTAACGCGATCGGTATCGAATTGCCGAACCAGAAACGTGAAACCGTTTATTTGCGTGAATTACTGGCATCACAAGATTTCGAAAAATCGAAACTAAAGCTCGCACTGTGCCTCGGCAAAACGATTGGTGGCGAGCCTGTGATTGCTGAGCTTGCCCGCATGCCGCATCTGCTTGTCGCAGGCACCACCGGCTCGGGTAAGTCTGTTGCCATCAACACCATGATCCTGTCGCTTCTTTATCGGCTCACGCCGCAAGAATGCCGCCTGATCATGGTCGATCCGAAAATGCTCGAACTCTCCGTCTATGATGGCATTCCGCATCTGCTCACACCTGTCGTGACGGATCCGAAGAAAGCCGTCGTCGCGCTCAAATGGGCCGTGCGCGAGATGGAAGAGCGCTACAAGAAAATGTCGAAGCTCGGCGTGCGCAATATTGATGGATTCAATGCGCGCGTCGGTGAAGCCAAGGCGCGCGGCGAAATCATCACCCGCACGGTACAAACCGGTTTTGACCGCGAGACAGGTGAGGCGATCTACGAAGAAGAGGTGATGGATCTCGAGCCCTTGCCGTACATCGTCGTCATCGTCGACGAGATGGCAGACCTGATGATGGTCGCTGGCAAGGATATCGAAGGCGCCATTCAACGCATCGCGCAAATGGCGCGCGCGGCCGGTATCCATGTGATCTTGGCGACGCAACGCCCATCGGTTGACGTTATCACCGGCACGATCAAAGCGAATTTCCCGACCCGCATTTCCTTCCAAGTCACTTCGAAGATCGACAGCCGCACCATCCTTGGCGAGCAAGGCGCTGAACAACTGCTTGGTCAGGGTGACATGCTTTACATGGCAGGCGGCGGACGGATCGCTCGTGTCCATGGCCCCTTCGTCTCTGACGATGAAGTTGAAAAAGTGGTCGCCCATCTCAAAGCGCAGGCGCGGCCGCAATATCTCGAAGCCGTCACCCAGGATGATGGACCGGGCGAGGACGAGGATGGCGGGGCCATCATGGACCAAGGCGCGTTCGGCGCGCCTTCCGGCGATCTCTATGATCAAGCGGTTGCCATTGTGCTGCGCGACCGCAAGGCCTCGACGTCCTATATCCAACGTCGCCTGCAGATCGGCTATAAC
>VERN01000243.1 GCA_018882635.1 Beijerinckiaceae bacterium
GCCTCGGCCTCAGACGAGCCAATGAGGCCGCGCTCGGCGTCGCGATCGATGTCGGCCAGTTCCTGTTGGTAAAAGACAGCATCGTCCGCTTCAGCCGTGGGCCGGGTGCGGGACAACGGCCACAGCAGCGCCAGAACGCAAAGGCCGGTCAAGATGGCGAGGGAGAACCATAAAACCATGGTGTCCCCTTACAGCACCCTGCCCCGGCCTACCATCGGGATTGTCCCGGTCGTCAGGTGTTAGCTGACGATCTGCCATGTCCCATTCGGGTTGCGGCAGGCTGTGCCGGTCCCCGTCTGGCGCTTGCCGTCCACGACGATCGTATGGGTGTATTGGCGGCAGGCCTGCGCCCCCTGGTCGACATAGACGGGTCCTGGTGTCACCGAGCCATAAGCGCCGGACGGCGCGCGCCAACTCTGGGCCTGGCCCGCATTGATGGCGTTCATCTGGGCTGCATAGGCCTGCTGGCGGGCATTTTCGTCCATATTCCGGCCCACCGTATTGCCGAGATAGCCGCCAATCATGGTCCCCGCGACAATCGCCGCGGCCTTACCCGCGCCACCGCCGAAAAGGCTGCCAATCGCACCACCTGCCACAGCGCCGATGAGCGTGCCGCCCGCTTCATTCGGGCCCGTCTGGGGACCGCAACCGGCAAGGGAAAGAGCCAGAGCGCCCGCTGCGCCCACCGCAATAAAGCGCGTGCGCAAAGAACGGGAAGAAACGGAAAGAACAGTCATCGAAGGCCTCCAGCCAGACAAGGTCGCGTTCACAACGTCAGACCATGCGAATCAGACAATATTGGGACCAACAGTTGAACCTCCGATTGCAGGGAGACGCAAACTGGCCTGAAGCCCGCGGGGTCTTGCCGCATCAAGCGTCAAAGTGCCGCCATAGAGGACGACGAGATCGGCCACAATCGACAGGCCGAGGCCTGAGCCAGGCTGCGATTCATCAAGCCTGCGGCCGCGGGCCAAGGCTTCGCTGCGCGCCTTCTCCGGGAGGCCCGGGCCATCATCAGTGACACTCAAAACCGCGAAGCCGTTCTCGCTTACTGTCGCAGCGATCCTAATCTCCGATGCCGCCCATTTGCCTGCGTTGTCGATCAGATTACCGGCCATTTCTTCGAGATCTTGCTTCTCGCCACGAAATTTTAGGCCAGAGGGAATATCAATGGAGAAGCGAAGCGCGCGGTCGCGATAGATTTTTTCAAAAGCGCGCGCAAGACCAGCAATCACGGGTTCGATATCGGTTGCAGAACCCAATGTCCCGGCCCGCGCAGCAGCGCGCGCACGCTCAAGATACCAATTGACCTGATCGCGCATCACCATTGCTTGCTCACGCACTTTCTGCGCCAGCGCAGTATCGTCGTCCGCTTCATTGACGATCACGCTGAGCGGCGTCTTCAAGGCATGAGCGAGGTTGCCCACTTCCTTCCGCGCGCGTTCCAAGATCGCTTCATTTGAATCGATCAACAGGTTTAGTTCACGGGCAAGGGGAGCCAGATCATCCGGGTAAATGCCCGCAATGCGTTGGCGTTCTCCCGTGCGAATATCGCCGATTTCTTTTCGCAAAAGCGCTAACGGGCGCAGGCCAAAACGCACTTGAAACAGCGTTGTTACACCAAGCGCGAGCCCGAGCAGGACGAATGTGATGATCATCGTCAGCCGAAACGTGCGCACACTTTCTGCAATCGTATCGGCCGGAGCAGCCACTTGGACGAGGTATCGGCCATCATCCCCCAGATCGATGGATTGCTCGACCATGCGCAGCGCCTGATTATCGGGACCTGCCACATAGGCTTCGCGGACGAGGCCGCCACCCTGCGCCGCTTCCGGAAGGTTCGGCAATTGGCCACCAAACAGCGAAACGGAGCCGCGCACATCAGGCGGCAGGCGATCAAGCC
Source organism: Beijerinckiaceae bacterium (assembly GCA_018882635.1). Lineage (GTDB taxonomy): Bacteria > Pseudomonadota > Alphaproteobacteria > Rhizobiales > Beijerinckiaceae > TNE-4. The sequence goes on from VERN01000243.1 coordinate 1,904, forward strand.
GCGTCACCTGCCAATACCATCCCGATAATGGCAGATCGAACCGCGGTTCGCTGATGCCGGAATGGTCGTTGCGGTCGGCTTCGTTGGGCGAAGCGACATCAGCTACAAGCGATTTCAGATAAACACTAAGGCGATCATCGAACGCGCGTTCACTCGCACGTTGCTGCACGGTCGACAGAATAATTCCTGCCGCAAAAAGAATGAGCAGGCTCCACAACGACGCCGAAAGGAAAAGGCGCGCTGCAAGCGAGTTACGAAATAGCGCCTTCACGCCGCGCCACCCGGCTCCATGCGATACCCGAGGCCACGCACGGTCTGAATAATATCGACACCTAGTTTTTTCCGCAGGCGTCCGACGAAAACCTCAATCGTATTTGAGTCGCGGTCGAAATCCTGATCATACATATGCTCAGTCAATTCCCCGCGCGAGACGATACGACCCTGATGATGCATCAGATAGGCAAGCAGCCGATATTCATGCGAGGTGAGTTTGATCAGCTCACCCTTGACTGTCACGCGGCCAGCGCCGGTATCCACGGTCACCGGACCGCAGCTAATGGCGCTTTGCGCATGGCCAGCGGCACGGCGTAAAACAGCGCGCACACGGGCCAACACTTCTTCCATATGGAACGGCTTGGTCACGTAATCATCGGCGCCCGCATCGAAAGCCTGCACCTTATCGTTCCAACGATCCCGCGCGGTGAGCGCAATCACCGGCATGGTGCGACCGGCCGCACGCCATTCTTTTAAAAGGCTCACCCCGTCTTTGATCGGGAGACCGAGATCGAGAATGACCGCGTCATAGGGTTCAGTCTCGCCAAGAAATCCACCTTCTTCACCGTCATAGGCGCGATCGACGGCGTAACCCGCCTTCTCCAGCGCCGACCCGAGTTGGCGGTTCAAATCCCGATCATCTTCAACAAGCAGAAGCCGCATCCTAATGCCTCAACGCTGCCCTAAAACGCGGCCAGTCCCGGCATCGAGCGTAATCCGCGTGACCTTGCCGTCCTTGGCGAGTGCCGTGATGACATAAACAAGGGTTCCATCACGCCGACACAGCCGCGCACGCACCGGTTCGGCAGCCACGGTCGCTCTCGCCACCCGCAGCGCTTCGGCTTGCGCAATGGCCTTTTGGGCGGCGATCTCTTCGCGCAATTCGGCATCAGACAGGCAGGCTTGCGCCATTTTCTCGGTCAGGGCGACCTGCGTCGGTGCCTCAGGCCCCGCCATGACGGGGCCAGCAGCCAAAGCCAGACACAGATAAAGGGGCGCGCGCAGCCATCTCATGCTGCGAGATTAGCACAATTTGCTGAACCGCCACTGAACGGGGACGGTTCAGGAGCGACCGCCGTCCACGGATAGGATTTGGCCAGAGATCCAACTCGCTTCCGGTGCCGCCAGCATTAAAGCGGCGTAGGCAATATCGTCAGCCCGGCCGAGACGCTTGGTGTGGATCGTTTCAACCAGACGCCGCTGGCCCTCCTCACCATAGCTTTCCCATTGCTTTTGCGTGGTGGGATTTGAAAGGACAAAGCCCGGCGCCACAGCATTGGACGTAATCCCATGCGGTCCGAACTCCCAAGACAATTGCTTGGTTAGCCCCACCAACGCATGCTTCGCAGCGGTGTAGGCTTGGATCCCTGTCAGGCTTGGGCGCAGCCCTGCGCCTGAGGCGATAAACAGCAGACGGCCAAAGCCTCGCGCCTTCATCGCCGGTGCAACAGCCTGAGACAGAAAGAAAGCGCCATCGACATTGGCCTCAAACACCACGCGCCAATCCTGTTCCGAAACCTCTTCGCTCGCGCGGCCAACCTGACCACGCACACCGCCACCTGCATGGAAAAGACAATCAATCTGCCCGGAACGATCCAGTACGGCTTTAACCGCATCGTGACAGGCCTGACGATTGCCAAGATCAAATGCATGCGTCTCGGCGCCAAGTGTTTTGGCATTACCAACGAGCGCATCGGCATTCACATCGGCGAGGTGGACGATGGCGCCACTCTCTTTCAACGCCTTGGCAATCGCAAAGCCGATGCCTTGCGCCGCGCCGGTAATGAGGGCCACGCGGCCTGAATAATCGAAGCGCGTCACGGCAGCACCGCCTGAATGAGATCGGATGATTGCGGCTTGCGGCCATCCTCAATGTCGTGGATCAGCTTGACGAGATTGCTGAGACACGGCGTATCAACGCCAGCTTCACGCGCCAATTTCACGATGATGCCGATTTGCGGATCAACTTCTGTTTTACGCTTTCGGACGGCGAGGTCCCGCCAAATGCCGGAATGCGTTTTGGCACTCGTGCTGTTGAAAATGGCTAGCGCTTCAATACTGGCACGTGATTGTTCAACGCTGGCCTCGGGCGCAAAAGCGGCTGGGTCAAAACCATTGAAGCCGATCGGTTTAATGC
>VERN01000244.1 GCA_018882635.1 Beijerinckiaceae bacterium
CTTCTATGATGTGGCCAAGGTCACGCCGAAGAAGCGCGTGCATTTCCATGCCTTCATGGCGGATATCCATGCCCGTATTTTCTCCTTTCGCCAGCAGGTGAAAGCGGGCGCGGTGAAGGACACCGATCCCATTCCCCCGGTTGCAGCGCAAGTGGCAGCTGAAGCGCGGCTCCTTTGTTTTGATGAGTTCACCGTCACGGACATCGCTGATGCCATGATTCTGGGGCGGCTTTTTACAGCCCTCTTTGCGCAGGGCGTGACAGTCGTTTGCACGTCGAATGTTGAGCCATCGCGCCTTTATGAAGGCGGCCTCAATCGCGCGCTCTTTTTACCATTCATCGCGTTACTGCAAGAGCGGATGGACGTCATCGAACTATCCTCGCGCACGGATTTTAGATTGGAAAAGCTTGGTGGTGCGCCAGTGTGGCATGTGCCTGCCGATGAGGCCGCGCGGGCCGCGCTTGATCAAGCCTTTTTGAAACTCACGGGTGAGCCGTCTGGGCCTCCGGTGACGTTGATGGTGAAGGGTCATAGCTTCACAGTGCCGCAGGGTTTGCGTGGCGTAGCGCGCGCCTCATTCGATGATTTATGTGCCAAGCCCTTTGGCGCGTCGGATTACCTCGCGCTTGCCACGCATTTTCACACGCTCATTCTTGATGATATTCCCGTGATGGATCTTGCTAAGCGTAATGAGGCGAAGCGTTTCATCATTCTGATTGACGAGCTTTATGACACGCAGACGAAATTGATTGCTTCAGCGGCCGCTGAGCCCACGGAACTTTATGTGGCAACAAGCGGGCGCGAGGCGTTTGAATTTGATCGCACCGCATCGCGTCTCATTGAAATGCGCTCGCATGATTATCTGGCTTTGCCGCATGGCCGCCAGCATCTCAGTGGCAGTAGCACAGGCCTCGTCGAAACCTGATCAGGACAGGCTTGTCCAAGCGCTTGCGAGCACGGCAGCGGCCATCATGATCGTTGCCAACCAACCTGACAGTGTTAGCAAGCGTGAGGCCTTGAATTCTCCCATCAATGTAGGGCGGGTCACAATCCACATCATCAGCGCCATGATGGGTACCGCTGCAAATCCATTGATGACAGCCGCCCAGAACAGCATCCGGATTGGGTTTAAGCCCATCATCCCAATGAGAGCGCCGCCTAATGTGGCAAGCCCAATGATCCAATAAAAACCGCGCGCACGCCCCGGGCGCGCCTCAAGCGTTGCATGCCATTTCATCAGGTCAGCAACAGCATAGGCGGCTGAACCAGCAAGCACGGGGACAGCAAGCAATCCGGTGCCAATGATGCCGAGTGCAAATAAAATAAAAGTCCATTCACCCGCCAGCGGGCGTAAAGCGTTCGCAGCTTCTGCCGCCGTATTGATATCGTGTTGACCCGCGGGAAAGAGCGTCATTGCCGTTGTCAGCATGATGCAGAAGGCAATCGCGTTTGAAAATGCCATGCCAATGAAAGTATCGGTTAGAATGCGGCGTTCTTCCCGGTGGGTCTGCGCGCCATCATGTGCAATGGGGCTACGATGCCGTTGCCGCATATCTTCGGTCTCTTGCGCGGCTTGCCAGATGAAAACATATGGGCTGATCGTCGTGCCAAACACGGCAATCAACGTCAGCAGATAGTCACGGCTGAATTGTAAGGGTGGCCAAGCAATCGCGCGGAGCACTGCGCCCCACTCGACAGAAATCGTCAGCACGGCCGCAACATAAACAAACAGCACCAACGTCATGGCCTTCAACACGGGTGCATAAAGGCGATAGGGCACAAGAATTTCGAGGGCCGCACAAAAGATTCCAAAGCCGAGCGCGAAGAGAATGCGTGAGCCACCCGCGACAAGTTCAATGACTTCCCCCATTGCTGCGAGATCGGCTGCAATGTTGATCGTATTGACGATGACGATGGCGATCATCAGCGCGAGGAGGAGCGGACGTGGAACGGTTTCGCGTGCGGCTGCCATGATCCCCTTGCCGGTGCCGCGCCCGATACGTGCGGCAACAAGCTGGATCGCCACCATGAAGGGGAAAGAGAGAATCACGCTCCATAATTGACCGGTGCCGAATTGCGCCCCAGCCTGCGAATAGGTGGCGATGCCGGAAGGATCATCATCAGCGGCGCCGGCCACGATGCCGGGGCCAAGCGCGCGCAGCCAGCTCTTGCGGCGGCGTGCCTGAATGGTTGCGCGTTCTTCTGTCATAGCTTGACGCGACGCGGCTCCCTTTTGCCTCTGCGCATGATATCGGTGTTGGCGATGAATAGTGACAGTTCAGAGGCGCGGCTCATAACGCTCGCAGAGGATCATGTTCGCCGGTTCGGGATCGACCGGCTGACCGTGGTCGCTGTCGCGCGTGATGCTGGGATGACGCATGCCAATGTCTATCGTTATTTCCCATCCAAAACCGCTCTTGCCGATGCGGTGAGCACGCAATGGCTGAAACCACTCGACGGCTTGCTGACCGATGCCGCCGCCGCACCGGATCCGGCCGATGACAAGCTTGAGCGCATGGTGTTGGCGCTCGCCTCGGCCATGCGTGACCGTGCCGAAACCGAGCCCAATCTGTTTCGCCTGTTCGCTGAGGCCTTTGTCGAAGGGCGCGATGTCGCCCGAAGGCACCGTTCGCGGGTGCGTCTTCTCGTCGAGCGGGTGGTTGAGGAAGGGATCGGGTCGGGCACTTTCCCAGTGAAAAGCCGCGAGCGGGCTCTGGCTCTGGTGTTTGATACGGCTTATCGCTTCGTGACGCCTACGCCGGTTGAAAGTGATCGCGAAACGGCGCGCAAAACATGGGATCAGAGGGCGGCAAGCGCCATTGGAGCCGCTATTCGGGCTTTGAAAGCTGGGGCGATATAGCCAAAAAACTCGTAACAAATTACAAACTTTGTAAAATGTAACAACTTTCAAAGGGCCACCTCCGACCCTGCGACATTAAACGCTTATCCCTTTAAATTCAGATAGTTGGCCTCTTTAACCCGGTAAAATTAGGCCCTAAACCCCGTATTTCTACGTCTTTCGCTGTGCTTGAAGGGCTTTGGGCGCGCGGCTAAGGGTGACCCGGCTCAAACGGAACGGTTTTGCGGAACGGTTTTGCCTTTTGTCCCTTTGCAAACGACCTCCCTGAAAGGAAATGTCCCATGGCGCGTAAGAAGATCGCTCTGATCGGTTCAGGCCAGATCGGCGGCACGCTCGCCCACCTCGCCGGCCTCAAGGAACTCGGCGACATCGTCCTCTTCGACATTGCGGAAGGGACGCCGCAGGGCAAAGCCCTCGACATTGCGGAATCCTCCCCGGTTGATGGCTTCGATGCGAAGCTCTCGGGCGCCAATTCTTATGAAGCGATTGCAGGCGCTGACGTCGTGATCGTGACCGCTGGCGTGCCGCGTAAGCCGGGCATGAGCCGCGATGATCTCATCGGCATCAATCTGAAGGTGATGGAAGCGGTCGGCGCGGGCATCAAGCAATATGCCCCGAAGGCGTTCGTGATCTGCATCACCAACCCGCTCGATGCGATGGTGTGGGCGCTGCAGAAATTCTCGGGCATCAATCCGAAGAAAATTGTCGGCATGGCTGGCGTGCTCGATTCGGCGCGCTTCCGTTATTTCCTTGCTGAAGAATTCAACGTGTCGGTTGAAGACGTCACCGCCTTCGTGCTCGGCGGCCATGGTGACGATATGGTCCCGCTCGTCCGTTACTCGACGGTCGCTGGCATTCCGCTTCCCGATCTCGTCAAGATGAAGTGGACGACGCAGGAGCGTCTCGACGCCATCGTCGAACGCACACGCAAGGGCGGTGGCGAAATCGTCAATCTGCTCAAGACCGGTTCGGCCTTCTACGCTCCGGCTGCATCGGCCATTGCGATGGCTGAATCCTACCTCAAGGATAAGAAGCGCGTTCTGCCCTGCGCCGCCTATCTCAACGGCGCTTATGGTGCGAAGGGCCTCTTCGTCGGCGTGCCAGTGGTGATCGGTGAGAAGGGCGTCGAGAAGATCGTCAAGATCCGCATGAAGGGTCCGGAACAGCAAATGTTCGCGAAGTCGCTCGCATCGGTCGAAGGTCTCGTCGACGCCTGCAAGCAGATCAATCCCGCGCTCGCGAAATAATCGCAGCCTGATCAAAACGGGGCCGCGTGTCGCGCGCGGCCTCCCCACCTGTCACTGACTCCGGAGAGTCGCATGAACATCCATGAATATCAGGCCAAGGCGCTGTTGAAAGAATTCGGCGTGCCGGTCTCCAATGGCCGCGCCGTGCTCGAAAAGGGCCAGGCCGAAGCGGCCGCCAAGGAACTCGGCGGTCCGCTC
>VERN01000033.1 GCA_018882635.1 Beijerinckiaceae bacterium
GCATGCAGCTTGGCCACTTCAACATTGGTTGGTGCGGGGTCAATGCCGGTGACGGTCGCGCCCAGACGAGCCAAGGGTTCGCATAAGAGACCGCCGCCACAGCCGACATCAACCAAGGAGAGGCCATCCAGCGTGCGGCCATTGCGCGTGTCGCGGTTCCAATGGTCGGCCACTTGGTCGCGGATATAGGTCAGGCGCACCGGGTTGAATTTGTGGAGCGTCTTCATCGGGCCTTTGGGGTCCCACCAGGTCCGGGCAATCTTCTCGAACCGGGCGACCTCAGCGGGGTCGATGGTCGAGGTTGGCGCTTCAGCGTTCATTTTCCGCTCCTTGAGCCGGACGGGTGATTGACAGGCCCGGACATGGCCGTCATGGAAGAGCGCTCTTTTCGGCCGGGTGGCGGCGCGACGCAAGCGCGTTCAGTCGGGCGAAACCCCAAAATCAATGTCCGGACCCCTCATGGCCCGTCTTGTCATGAAATTCGGCGGCACGTCCGTCGCGAATATGGAGCGCATCCGCAACGTCGCCCAGCATGTGCGGCGCGAGGTGGAGGCAGGCCATCAGGTCGCCGTTGTGGTGTCAGCCATGGCAGGCAAAACCAATGAGCTCGTCGGCTGGGTCAATGAGGGTTCAAAACTCTATGATCCGCGCGAATATGATGCCGTAGTTGCCTCGGGCGAGCAGGTGACATCCGGTCTTCTGGCCATTGTTCTGCAGGACATGGGCATTTCGGCCCGCTCCTGGCAGGGCTGGCAGATCCCGCTTCTGACATCGGATGCGCATGGCTCGGCGCGCATTGAAGGCATCGACGGCAAGAACCTTGATGATGGCTTTAAGCGCGGCGAAGTGGCCGTCATTGCCGGGTTTCAGGGGATTCATGCCGACACCGGCCGTCTGACCACTTTGGGGCGCGGCGGGTCTGATACGTCGGCGGTGGCGATTGCAGCCGCCATCGGGGCAGAGCGCTGCGACATCTATACGGATGTGGACGGTGTCTATACGACCGATCCGCGGATCGTCTCCAAGGCGCGCCGGCTTGAGAAGGTGGCCTTCGAGGAAATGCTAGAAATGGCGTCCTTGGGCGCCAAGGTTCTGCAGGTTCGCTCGGTTGAGCTCGCAATGGTTCATAAGGTGCGCACCTATGTGCGCTCCTCTTTTGATGACCCCGCCAATCCTACGCCTGGCACCCTCATCTGCGACGAGGAAGAGATCATGGAACAGCAGATCGTTACTGGCATCGCCTATTCGAAGGATGAGGCCCAGATCACGCTCCGCCGCGTCGCCGACAAGCCGGGTGTGGCTGCCGCCATCTTCGTTCCGTTGGCCGATGCCAATATCAATGTCGACATGATCATCCAGGTCACGTCGGATAATACGACCTCCACCGACATCACCTTCACGGTGCCGACCGCTGATTTCGAGCGGGCCAAGACCATCCTCGAAGGGCGGAAGGCCGAGATCAATTTCGGGGCGCTTGAAGGCGCGCGGGACCTCGTGAAGGTCTCGGCCATTGGGATTGGGATGCGCTCCCATGCCGGGGTCGCGGCCCGTGCCTTCAAGGCCTTCGCCGATAAGGGCATCAATATCCGGGCCATCACCACGTCTGAGATCAAATTCTCGCTCTTGATCGACGCGGCCTATACGGAACTGGCGGTTCGGACCCTACATTCCCTCTACGGCCTCGACGCGGCCTGACCCGTCAAAAAGGCAGGGTTGCCAATCGATGACGGTCTGGCCTTTGCATTGAGGGCCGAGCCTCGCTAAAGCGGGGTAAGGGGTGGCATGATTGCCGCCTCTTTGGGCAGGGATCGGCCCTTCGGGGCTAAATGGGAACCATTCTATGCCGATGCGCGGCGCACTTGGCGGACCCCGCCTTCTGCTCCGCCGTCTCCGCGAAGTTATGGCGGAGCCGGTGGGCGCGCAGGCGCGTCTGGACAAGATCGTTGTCATCATCGCCGCCAACATGGTGGCCGAGGTCTGCTCGTTCTATGTGATGCGGGCCGATGGCACGCTCGAGCTTTTCGCTACCGAAGGTTTGAAGCGTGAGGCGGTGCACGTCACCACCATGCGTGCGGGTGAAGGCCTTGTTGGCCTTATTGCGGCTGAGGCCGAACCGCTCAACCTTTCTGATGCCCAGAATCACCCGGCCTTCGCTTATAAGCCCGAGACGGGTGAAGAGATCTATCAATCCTTCCTCGGCGTGCCGGTGTTGCGCGCGGGCAATCTGCTCGGCGTGCTTGTGGTGCAGAACCGCGCGAGCCGCTCTTATTCCGAAGAAGAAGTCGAAGCGATGCAGACGACGGCGATGGTTCTCGCCGAGATGCTCGCGTCGGGAGAATTGCAGGCACTCGCCCGGCCGGGCCAGGACATTGCACTCCGTAAGTCTCTGCATCTGAATGGCCAAAGCCTCGCTGATGGCGTCGGTTTAGGCCACGTCGTTCTGCATGAACCGCGCGTCGTCATTGGCAACATCATTGCTGACGATCCAGCGGGCGAATTCAAACGGCTTGAAGACGCTTTGGCTGATCTGCGCGCCTCGCTTGATCAATTGCTTGATCGCGGTGATCTCGCCCACGGCGGCGAACATCGCGAGGTGCTCGAAACCTTCCGCATGTTTGCGCATGATCCGGGATGGATGCGGCGTCTGCGCGAGGCTGTCGCCAGCGGTCTGACAGCGGAAGCTGCGGTGGAGCGTGTGCAATCGGATAATCGCGCGCGCATGCTGCGCCAGACCGATCCCTATTTGCGCGAACGTCTGCACGATCTCGACGAATTGGCCAATCGCCTGCTTCATCGCTTGATGGGACAGGATCTCGTCTCGAAACAATCAGCGCTGCCGGATAATGCGATTGTGGTTGCGCGTTCGATGGGCCCTGCCGCGCTGCTTGATTATGATCGCGCCAAATTGCGCGGCCTTGTGTTGGAAGAAGGCGGGCCGACCAGCCATATTGCAATTGTCGCACGGGCACTTGGCATTCCCGCGGTAGGCAATGTCGACAATGTCACGAGCCTTGTTGAAACAGGCGACGCGATCATTGTCGATGGTGGCACGGCGGATGTGCATATTCGTCCGCAATCAGATGTCGAGGCGGCCTTTGCCGAGAAGGCGCGTTTGCGCGCGAAGCGGCAAGAACAATATCGCTCTTTGCGCAATGTGCCTGCGGTGACCAAGGATGGCGTGAATGTTGAGCTTCATCTGAACGCCGGCCTGATTGTCGATCTGTCGCATATCGAGGAGACGGGCGCGGCCGGTATCGGCCTGTTCCGTACCGAATTGCAGTTCATGGTCGCGGAGAAATTGCCACGCACCAATGAACAGATCGAACTCTACCGCAAAGTGCTTGATGCTGCGGGTGACCGCCCTGTCACTTTCCGCACGCTCGATATTGGTGGCGACAAGGTGTTGCCTTATCTCCTCACGGGCGAAGAAGAGAATCCGGCGTTGGGCTGGCGTGCAATCCGCATTGGGCTTGATCGTCCAGGTCTCTTGCGGGCCCAGTTGCGCGCTTTGTTAAAAGCTGCCGCGGGGCGTCGCGTCAAAATCATGTATCCGATGATTTCGACGGTGGAGGAATTCCATCGCGCGAAAGAGATTTTTGATCGCGAGCTCGCCTATCTCACACGGCATGGTTATGAGCATCCCGCCGAGGCGAAGCTCGGCGTTATGGTGGAAGTGCCTTCGCTTTTGTTCGAAATCGAAGAAATGGCGCATTGTGCGGATTTCCTTTCGGTTGGCTCGAACGATCTGATGCAATTCTTGTTTGCGGCTGATCGTGAAAATCCATCCATGGCGCACCGCTTTGATCCATTAGCGCCTGCGCCGTTGCGCGCGCTCAAACGCGTCGCAGATGCGGGTGCGGAAGCGGGCATTCCTGTGACTTTATGTGGTGAGCTCGGCGGCAAACCGCTTGAGGCTTTGGTGCTTGTTGCGCTTGGATACCGGGCGCTGTCGATGTCACCTGCGTCGATCGGGCCTGTGAAGGCCGCGATTTTGGCCGCCCATATCGAACCTCTGCGCATCATGATTGATGAGGCTTTGGCGGATCGCAAACGCATTGCGAGCCTGCGGCCTGATATTGCTGCTTTTGCAGCCGCGCATGATTTGCCGCTGTAGCGACGGGCGCTTGCATCGCCCAGTTTCGTTTTCAGCAGGTTAAAAATCATGTCGCTTCCTTCCGCCAAACTTGATGCCATTCTCGCCCGTCATGCCATTCTGACGGACAAGCTCGCGTCTGGCGCGGACGGCGAGGCTTTTGTGGCGCTGTCGCGCGAATTGGCGGAAGTCGAACCCGTGGCTGCGAGCATTGCGCGTTATCGCGCGTGCGAAAAAGAATTGAATGACCTCGAGGCTTTGCTCGCTGATTCCGGCACGGATGCCGATATGCGGGCCATGGCAGAAGAAGAGCGCGGTGCGCTCAGTGAACACCTCACGCAGCTGGCGCGTGATGTGCAGATCATGCTGTTGCCGAAGGATGCGGCGGACGAACGCGGCGTTATTCTTGAAGTGCGCGCAGGCACTGGCGGTGATGAAGCAGCCTTATTTGCCGGTGATCTTTTCCGTATGTATCAGCGTTATGCTGAGGCACGGCGCTGGAAGGTCGATATTCTCTCGGCCAGTGATGGTGTCATGGGCGGCTTTAAGGAAATCGTCGCCGAGATTCATGGGGCTGGTGCCTATGCCCGCTTGAAATTCGAGAGCGGTGTTCATCGTGTTCAACGCGTGCCTGATACGGAGACACAGGGGCGTATTCACACCTCCGCGGCCACCGTGGCCGTTCTGCCAATCGCCGAAGATGTTGATGTGGCGATTGATGACAAGGATCTGGTGATTGAAACGATGCGCGCCGGTGGCGCGGGTGGTCAGCACGTCAACAAGACGGAGAGCGCGATCCGCATCACGCATAAGCCGTCTGGCATCGTCGTCATGATGCAGGAAGAGCGTTCACAGCATCGCAATCGGCAAAAGGCGATGGATATTTTGCGGACTCGTATTTTCGATATGGAACGGCAGAAGCGTGACAGTGCGCGCGCTGCCGAGCGCAAAAGCCAAGTCGGATCGGGTGATCGTTCCGAACGGATTCGGACCTACAATTTTCCGCAGGGCCGCGTGACGGACCATCGGATCAATCTTACCCTTTATAAACTGCCGCAAGTGATCGAAGGCAGCGCGCTTGATGAATTGGTCGACGCGCTGACGACGGAGCATCAGGCGGCACTTCTGGCCGAGGCCGATTCATGAGCATTGCATTGAAACCTGAAACGACCCGCGTCGAAGCGTTGAAACATCTCGGCGAAATCTTTCGAGAGGCGGGGATCGAAACGGCGCAGCGTGATGCAAGACTATTGCTGCTCAATGCGACGGGCATTGCGCATACGGACTTGTTGAGCGGCGCACGCGTGCCGCTCGGTGATGCGGCAGCGAAGCTGGCTGACCATGCTGCACGCCGTGTCACGCGCGAACCGGTGGCCCGCATTCTTGGTGAATGGGAATTCTGGTCGATGCCATTCACGTTAACGGCCGACACGTTAGTGCCGCGCCCTGATAGCGAGACCGTCGTGGCAGCGGCGCTGATTGGGTTGAAGGATCGTCGCCACGCTGCTGATGGCGTCCGCGTGCTCGATCTTGGCACCGGTTCGGGCTGTCTTTTGATCGCGTTGTTGAAGGAATTGCCGGGCGCGACGGGGGTCGGCACGGATATCTCGCAAGGTGCGCTCGAAGCCGCGCAGTTCAACGCCACGCGCAATGGCGTCGCTGAGCGGGCGCATTTCGTCCTCTCGGATTGGGAGAAAAATGTCGAGGGCCAGTTCGATGTGATCGTGTCGAACCCGCCCTATATCGCCGACAAGGTGATCGAGGGGCTCGAGCCGGAAGTGCGGGTGCATGATCCTGTTCGGGCGCTTTCGGGCGGCAAGGATGGGCTTGAGGCCTACCGGGCGATTGCAGCGGCCTTGCCGGGTCTCCTCAAAGACGGTGGGTTTGCCACGCTTGAGATTGGGTCGGATCAGGCCGAGACGGTTTCGGCCATCTTTCTCAAGGCTGGGTTCACCATTGAAGGGCCTTATGCCGATTTTGGTGCCCGTCCCCGCGCTATCACGGTCAGGCCTAAGGCCGCCTAAAAGGCGGGCTGGTCTGAAATTTAACGGGGATAGTGCGGAATATGCTTGGTTTATCCGGGCTGACCGGCTAGGGTGAAAGTCAAGGAACGTCGAATCCCGTCGAGATCCGGGGCGTAACCCGCCGGTCACCGGGAATATGGTTCGGGCAAGGCTCGGAACGTTCGGCTTTCACCCCGGTTCTTTATTGGTGTCCGTTGCCGTGCTCTGAAAGCCGGTCTCGGTGCCCGCGGCAAGTCCGCGCGAGGCAGGAAAAGGTCTTAAACCTTGAACTTACCGCAGGATGTCCGGTCGCAATGTGCGACTGGCCCCACGACCCCAACGATCCGAACACAAACCCTCTGAGGACGTTCGATGAGACCCAATCATCAGAACAAGCGCATGCGTGGCCGCAACCGCAACGGCAAGGGTCCTAACCCGCTGTCGCGCACTTACGAATCGAACGGTCCCGATGTGAAGGTCCGCGGGACCGCCCAGCACATCGCTGAGAAATATATGCAGCTTGGCCGTGATGCTTCGGCGACGGGCGACCATATCGCTGCCGAAAACTACTTCCAGCATGCCGAGCATTATCTGCGCCTCATTGCGGCGGCGCAGGAGCAATACCGGCTGCAAAACCCGAATTACCAACCCTATTCCCCGAATGATCAGGACGATGATGGCGATGATGATGGCATGGCTTTTGGCCATGGCGCGCCGCAGCCGGATGTCCGCTTTGGCGGGCCTCAGCCCGACCTTGATCAGGACGAGCAGCCGCGCGTGAGCTATCCGCCGCGTGAGCCACGTGAACCGCGTGAGCACCGGGAACAGCGCGAGTTCCAACCGCGCCACCCGCGTGGTGAAGGCCAATCACGCGACGGCCAGCCGCGTGAAGGCCGGTTCAATCGTGAAGAGCGTTTCCAGCGTCGCGAGCGCGGTGAATTCCGTGATCGGGGTGATCGGAACGATCAACCGCGCCAAGAGCGCCAAGAGCGCCAAGAGCGCCAGCCGCAGCCGGACTTGGCGGATGATAATGTCCTGCCGGCCTTTATCACCGCTCCGGTGCGCGCCATGCCCACCCCTGCAGTCGCTGAAGAGCCCGTGGCCGTTGTCGCCGGTGAAGCAGCACCCGAGAGCGGCGAATTCCCGATCCGCCGCCGCCGTGGCCGTCCACCCCGCCGCCCGGCTGAGGGTGAAGGCGAGTAATTCCTTCGCTTTTTCAGAGCTTTGAAGCCCCGCTCCGGCGGGGCTTCTTTTTTGCGGCCCCACCCCTTCCGTTGCCGATCTGCAACACCTACATGAGTCAGCGAGGGCGGCCCCGGGATACGGGTGCCCGCCATAACGGCGCGTGATCGCATCGCCTTCGGGGAGTGGCACGCGGCTGGGGAGCAAAACAATGGATTTTGAAAAATACACCGACCGGGCAAAGGGCTTTGTTCAAGCGGCGCAAACGATTGCGATGCGCGAGGGCAACCCGCAACTGACGCCCGAACATCTTCTGAAAGCCCTTCTCGATGATTCCGAGGGCATGGCAGCCGGTCTAATCGATCGCGCTGGCGGCCAAGCGCGCGAAGCGCGTCGTCTGGTCGATGAATGGGTCGCCAAACAGCCCAAGGTTTCGGGTGGCGGTGCAGCCAATCCGCAAGCCACGCGCGATCTCGTGCGCCTTTTTGATACGGCTGAAAAAATTGCCCAAAAGGCTGGTGATTCTTATGTCACCGTTGAGCGGCTTCTGCTCGCCATGGCGACCGAGAAGGATATGGAAGCGGGCAAGATTCTCGCGCAAGCGGGTGTCACCGCGCAGGCGCTGAATGCCGCGATCAATGAATTGCGCAAAGGGCGCACCGCTGACAATGCTTCGGCTGAGAACGCCTATGACGCGCTCAAGAAATATGCGCGCGATCTCACCCAGGCTGCGCGGGATGGCAAGCTTGATCCTGTGATCGGGCGTGACGAAGAAATTCGTCGTTCGATTCAGGTTCTCTCGCGTCGCACGAAGAACAATCCTGTTCTCATCGGTGAGCCGGGCGTTGGTAAAACAGCCATCGTCGAAGGGCTGGCGCTGCGCATCGTCAATGGCGATGTGCCCGAAAGCTTGAAGGACAAGCAACTTCTCGCGCTCGATATGGGTGCGTTGATTGCGGGTGCAAAATATCGCGGCGAATTCGAAGAACGCCTGAAGTCAATTCTGAACGAGGTGCAGTCTGCTGAAGGGGATATCATTCTCTTCATCGACGAAATGCATACGCTTGTGGGTGCAGGCAAGGGCGATGGCGCGATGGATGCGTCCAACCTGTTGAAGCCTGCGCTGGCGCGTGGCGAATTGCACTGCCTTGGCGCGACGACGCTCGATGAATATCGCAAGCATGTCGAAAAGGATCCGGCGCTTGCCCGTCGTTTCCAACCGGTTTTCGTGTCTGAGCCGACGGTTGAGGACACGATCTCGATTCTGCGCGGCTTGAAGGAAAAATACGAACTCCATCACGGCGTGCGGATCACCGATTCTGCGATTGTTTCGGCGGCCACTCTGTCGAACCGTTACATCACGGATCGTTTCCTGCCGGATAAAGCGATCGACCTCATCGATGAGGCTGCGGCACGTCTGCGCATGCAGGTGGATTCCAAGCCCGAAGAATTGGACGAGCTTGATCGCCGCATCATCCAGCTCAAGATTGAGCAGGAGGCGCTGAAGAAAGAAAGTGATGCCGCATCGAAAGATCGTCTCGGCCGTCTTGAGAAGGAGCTTGCCGATCTCGAAGAGAAATCCGGTGTGCTGACCGCACAATGGAAAGCGGAGAAGGAAAAGCTCAACGAGGCGCAGAAGATCAAGGAGCAGCTTGAGCAAGCGCGCAATGAATTGTCGATTGCGCAACGCAAGGGCGAATTCCAGCGCGCAGGCGAACTCGCTTATGGTCTGATCCCCGATCTCGAGAAGAAACTCGCGGCCGTGGAAGCGCAGGAAGCCAAGGGCTCGATGGTCGATGAAGCCGTGACATCAAGCGATGTGGCGCAAGTCGTCTCGCGCTGGACGGGCGTGCCGGTCGATAAGATGCTTGAAGGCGAGAAAGAAAAGCTCCTCAAGATGGAAGAGCAACTCGCCAAGCGCGTCATTGGTCAAGCGGAAGCGGTGACAGCTGTTGCCACAGCCGTGCGGCGTGCGCGCGCGGGTTTGCAAGATCCGAACCGGCCGATTGGTTCGTTCATGTTCTTGGGCCCAACAGGTGTCGGCAAGACGGAGTTGACCAAGGCGTTAGCGTCCTTCTTGTTCGATGATGAGACGGCGCTCGTGCGTATCGACATGTCGGAATATATGGAGAAGCATTCGGTCGCGCGTTTGATCGGCGCTCCTCCCGGTTATGTCGGCTATGAAGAAGGTGGCGCGCTGACGGAAGCGGTGCGGCGTCGGCCCTATCAAGTCGTGCTGTTTGACGAAATCGAGAAGGCGCATCCGGACGTGTTCAACGTCTTGTTGCAAGTGCTCGATGATGGGCGGCTGACGGATGGACAGGGACGCACGGTCGATTTCCGCAATACGCTGATCATCATGACGTCGAACCTTGGTGCTGAATATCTCGTCAATCAGCCCGATGGTGCTGATTCAGAAGAGGTGCGGGACGAAGTGATGAGCGTTGTGCGCTCGCATTTTCGGCCGGAGTTCCTCAACCGGATCGACGAGATCATTCTGTTCCATCGCCTCAAGCGGGATCAGATGGGTGCGATTGTCGATATCCAGATTGCACGTCTGCAGAAGCTGCTCGACGAGCGGAAAATCTCGTTGCAGCTCATGCAAGATGCGCGCGATTGGTTGGCTGAGAAGGGTTATGATCCTGCCTATGGCGCGCGGCCGCTCAAGCGCGTCATCCAGAAAAATGTGCAGGATCCGCTGGCTCAGCTCATCCTTGCTGCCGCAGTGAAGGATGGCGATACAGTGCCTGTGCATGCTGGCCCTGATGGTCTTCGGATCGCGGATGTGGCGGTCATCGAAGATCGGCCGAAGAGCAAGCGTGCGCTCAACTGAGCGCGGCCATAACAACAAATCAAAAGCGGCCCTACGGGGCCGCTTTTTTGTTCGTGTCGCTCATTCGCGCAAGGCGCGATCGCGCAGCGTACGCACGGGACGGATCAAAGCCTGCATCACGGTCTGTTGGCCGGAGAGAATATCAACTTCCGCCATCATGCCCGGCACGACAGGCTTATCGCGACCAAAATCGGCGGCTTCTGCCTCCAGTTTGACCCGGTAATAGGCCTGGCCTTTTTCGTCTGTCAGCGTATCGGGTGAGACCTCGACAACTTTTCCGCTGAGCCCGCCATATTGCGAAAAATCATAAGCACTAATTTTCACGGTTGCAGGGAGGCCGGGCCAAACCTGCGCACGATCATTGGGTGAGACGCGGGCCTCCACGGCAATGGCGCTTCCCGTTGGCACGAGTTGCACCAGCGGTTCACCGGATTTGACCACACCGCCAAGCGTTGTGACGAACAGCTTGTTCACGACACCATCGAGCGGCGCCATCACCTCCGCACGCACCGAGCGGTCGGTCATAGCGGCAATCTGCTCCTCAAGCTTAGCGACCGCCAATTCATTATCAGCGCGCTCACGCTCTGAGTCGGCTCGGAAGCGGAGCGATACTTCGTTGCGGCGTTCACGGATCTCATTCAGGGCAGCTTCGGTGCGGGGGATATCGTGAGCAAGATCAGAGATACGCGTCTCAATCTGTTGCATCCCGCGCTCATTATCGAGCAATTCGTTTTGGGAAACCGCGCCAGCAATGGCAAGGCGCCGTAGATTGCCGAGCCGCTTTGAGACGAGCTCGCGTTCGGTTTGTGTCAATTTCCAGCGGGAATTGAGCTCGGATAGCTCAAGTTCCTTCTGGCGCAATTGCTCATCAAGAATGCGAATCTGTGAATCGAGCGTTTGAATTCGGCTCCGGAATAGATCCATCTCACGTGTTGCAATATTCGCAAGATCCTGTGTCAGCGCAGTATCAAAGGTGAGCTCGCTCAGGCCCAAAGCTTCTGCCGTTAGACGCTGCACGCGGAGTTTTTTGGCGCGCGTCTCAAGGCGCGCTGATTGCAATTCCGCGCGGGCAAAGGAATTGTCGATACGCAAGAGCACATCGCCTTTTTTGACCGTGTCGCCTTCGCGCACAAGAATTTCAGCAATGATGCCGCCCTCGAAATGCTGCACGAGCTGGTTCTGGGCTTGAGGAACCACCCGGCCCAGACCGCGCACAACTTTGTCGAGCACGGTCCATTGCGCCCATACGATAAAGGCCAGGATAAAGAAGGCAGTCGTAGCGACCGCGCGAAGATGCGCTTCGGACACCAAACGGTCGACCGCACGCGGTGCGCGATCTGGCAACGCCCTCGGGTTGCGCAACCCAGCGGATGCAAGACCTGCGAGAACTTCGGCTTTCAAATTCGGGTGCATGACAAAAGATTGCATGCTTATGCTTTACGTAACGTTAAGTTCGCTCATGGCACAGAGAGGGCGTGCCGCGGTGTTGCGTTGTCCGGCCATAGTCCGGAGACCCGTATGGACGCTCACGAAGAGACACCGCGCAGCCCACAACCATCGCACCATCTGCTCGCGAATTTACGCGAGTTGATGGCCGCATGGTTTCAGCAGCGCGACAATGGTCTGGAAACGTCTGACGTCGAGAAGCAATTGGCGGATGCGGCGGCCCGGCAGGGGCTCTCGCTCGGCTTTAAAAAAATGCGCGTGGCGGAGGTGCCTGATCACGCGTTTCCGGTTGTGCTGCTCGAAAAAGCCGGTGCGAGCCGGCTCGTGTTGTCACGGATCGATGCTGAGACTTATCTCTGCCATGGGCAGGGTGTTCGCTTCCGCGCGACCGCAGCCGAACTCGCCGAGGCGGAGACCGGCACGGTCTTTTTTGCGCGTGCAATACCACCGCAAGCGGAGCCAGTAACGCCTGCCTTTGATGGGCCAAAGGTGGATGAGCCCACGCTGCCGCCGCCAGAAACGCAGCGTCTTCCGTTCAGTCTCATGCGCTCACGGACAGTGCGCACGCTCATTGCAGGGATGGTGAGCGGTAATGGTCGGTTACTGGCCGCGCTTGCTGTGACAGGTCTCATCGGCAATATTTTATTCATTGCGTTGCCGATTTTCTCGATGGCAGTCTATGACAAAGTCGTGCCGCATAATGCCAGTGAGACGATGGTTGCCCTGTCAATTGGGGTGATCCTCGCCTTGATTACCGATTTTGGTTTGCGCGCCGTGCGCACAAAGCTCTCTGATGCGATTGCGTTGCGCGTGCAGGTCGATATGACAACGCAGATCCTGCATCGGTTGCTTCATGTGCGCATGATGGATGCGCCGCGTGATCCCGCACCGCTTCTTCTCGCACTTCGCGATCTTGAGCAGGTCTGTCAGATTCTACCGGCGCTCTTTGTCTCACTCAGCGTCGATATTCTTTTTATTATCGCGATTTGTGGTTTCCTGGCGATCATCGGCGGGTGGGTCGGGTTGGTGCCCTTGATTGGCGTGTTTCTGCTTGTGATCGTTTATGGCATCAGTCATTTTTTCGCCGAAAGGGAGGGCGAAAGGAGCCAAAAATTCCAACGCACACAATCCTCCTTAGTGATTGAAACAATTGCAGCGCTTGAAACGATTAAGGCGCATCATGCCAGTGCCGCTCTGGCCAATCGGTTTGAAACGCTTGCCGATCAAGTGGCTTATGCGGGCCATCGTGAACGCCATTATGGCGCATTGGCCCAACAAGCCTCTATCACGATCGCGCAGATGATGACTGTTTTGACGATGGTTTTCAGTGTGATTGCCATTGGTGCTGGCATCATGACGGTGGGTGCCATGTCAGCGGCAGCGATGATTGTTAGTCGGGCAATGCCGCCGCTGAGTCAGATGATCAGCTTCTTCCATCGGCTATGGCATGTAAGGCGCGGGATGGAGCGTATTGATATTTTGATGGCGCAGCCTGTCGAAAGTGGCGGCGAAATCTTGCGTGCGCAACAACGTATTGAAGGCGGTCTGCAATTTCATCATGTGTCGATGGCCTATCGCGGGTCAGCACGCAAAGCGCTGGATCATCTCAATTTTGTTGTGAAACCGGGTGAAAAGATTGGACTCATCGGGCGGATCGGATGCGGTAAAACGTCATTATTGCGTTTAATCGCAAGGCTGGCGGAGCCAAGTGAGGGTGCGATCAGTCTTGATGGATATGACTTGCAGCAATATGACCCCTATCGTCTGCGCCGTTCTGTTGGCTTTTTGCGGCAGGATGCGAAGCTGTTTGGTGGCTCACCGGCGAGCCATCTCGCCCTCGGTCTGACTGATCCCGATGCGCAGGCGATTGGCGAGGCGTTGGCGATCAGTGGCGCGGCGGATTTTATCAAACGGCATCCGAAGGGATTGCATCTGCCCGCCGGCGCTGAGGGTCAGTTGCTATCGGGCGGAGAGCGGCAGGCGGTGGCTTTGGCGCGCCTTATTCTTGGTGATCCGCGTATCGTGCTGCTGGATGAGCCAACCGCGTCGATGGATAATGCGCTTGAGAGCCATGTGATCAAATCGCTGCGCAGCTGGTTGAAAGATCGCACCTTGATTGTCTCAACCCATCGTGTGCCGCTGCTATCGCTGGTTGATCGTATCATCGTCATGGATGAAGGGCGGATCATTGCGGATGGCCCGCGTGACGAGATCCTCAAGAAAATCAGCCAACCAGCTGCGTAAGATATTCCGTAACGTTAACTGAATGACAAGAGTCACGGCCTAGATTGGGCATATTGTTAGAGAAGGCTCTTTTCAGATGGCTCACGTTGCGCAGGACGGCGAAGACGAGAATTATTGGCCGGGGTTTGTCGACGCGCTGACGACCATGGTGATGGTGCTCACTTTCATCATGATGATCTTGGGCCTCACCGTGTTCAGCCTGTCACAGAACGTATCGAAAATTCTTTTGGCGCAAATTGCTGATGCGGTGAATGTCGATGTGCCAGCCAGCGATTTATCTGAAGAGGTTGTGAACAAGATCATCGCTGCGATTGGGTCGCAGAAAAAGGAAATTGAAGGCCAAAAGCGCAAGGCGCGCGATATGGCTGCCGAGAAGACCATTGAGGAACGCTCACAACGAGAGGCGCTTCTGGTTTTGCCGGGCGATAAGCATCAATCCCAAGCACCTGCTGATATCAAGCCTTTACCGGCTGGCGCTGTTGCTGGCGACGCCGAGATTGCCTTGACCATCGTGTTTCAGAACAATGCGGCCATGTTTGATGAGACCGTGCGTCGCGCCATCATGGCCTTTGGGCAAAAGGCGCAGGATGGTGATTTCATTATTCGCGCCTATGCTGTCGATAATTCCGGAACCATCACTGAAGCGCGCCGCCTCGCTTATTACCGTGCCATGTTGGTACGTCAGGAATTGGTCAAGGCTGGTTTGAAGCCGGGGCAGGTTGTGGCCCAAATCGATGACAGCGTTGATGTCAAAGATCGTTCGGTTGTTCGCATTCTTGCTGTTCGTAAATCACCCTAATTTTTAACGTTATTGCTCGGTTTGCCATGAAACGCGAAATCACTCTCCAAAAGGCTCGCATTTTATTGGTCTATGCCATTTTGGCAGGGATCATCGTTTTCGAGTGGCATTTCGTCTATAGCGGCATGATGGCTTTGCCCATTCTCAACGGCGTCATCATTGCTGTCTTTTTTATCGGCAACGCACTGATTTGGAAGTCGCTTCTATCGCTCGATAATGAAGTCAACGCGCTGCGTCTGATTGAAGAGGGATATAAGGATACGCATTCGGGTGATGTGACGGACGAAGTGTTGGCAGCACGGCGTCAGCGTTGTCTGAATAAGGGTGTCGCGGTATCCCGGCCGAATTTGCTTGGTGCTGCTTTTGATATGCTGATGGATGAGTTCTGGCGGGGCCGTTCTTTGCGGTTCCGGCTGGAGACAGTCCAATTATTGATTGGCACCGTCGAGCATAAAATGGCCCGCGATCGCGGTTTGATCAGCTATGTATCGGGACTTGCGATTTTCCTTGGTCTGATCGGTACTTTCATCGGCTTGATGGAAATGGTGCAATCGGTTGGTGGCATCATTGGCTCGCTCGCTGGCGCCAATGCGTCGGCCGATTCCATCCAGAATTTGATTAAAGCCCTGCAGACACCATTAACAGGTATGGCGCAGGGCTTTTCGGCCTCACTCTTTGGTTTGTTTACCTCCTTAGCGTTGGGGCTTGTTGGCCGCTTTGGGAACAACGCGTCTTACAGTGTGAAAGAACAATTTGAATCATGGCTCACCGGTGTGAGCCAGATGGAGCAGGTCCGTCGCAATGATGGACGTCAGCTGGCTCAACCGGCTTCAGCGAACGAAGCCGCGGGCTTTGTTCTGCCCGGCTTTGCCGCCTCCTTGTCAAACGATAAGCTCGCAGCCGCATTAGCCCGCGCGGCCGATGCGCAAGCCGCGCAAGCGCAACAGCTAGAAGCCATTGCGGATCGTTTCGAAGCGACCGCGATGGATCATGCCGCGCTTCAGGAAATTCTCCGTCGCACGGATCTGCTCGCTGATGAAATGAACCATCTTCGGCAGGGGATGGCTCAGGATCAGCACGCATTGCGAGGCGCCACGGAGGATGCATTTGCTGTTTTACGGCAAGCCATTGGCGAACAAAAAGCACTTGCTGGTGCGATTGATAGTCACATTGAAGCGCTGCGCGCGTCATTTGATGCGCGGCTTGATGCGGCGGACCGGCATGTTGGTGATTTGGCCTCAATGCAACGGGCGGGTTTTGCGAATTTTGAAGCGAGCCTTGAAGAGGCGCAGCGTGCACGTGATGCCTTCACCGCTGATCTGGTGGCACGTCAGGCTGATGTCGTGGCTGGTCTTCGTCGGATGGAAGCGCAGCTTGCGATGGCGCCTGATCCTGCGCTCATTGGCAGCGCGATTCGTGGTGTCTTGCTTGAGGGGTTCGACGCGATCGGCCGTAAGCTCGAAGACGCTGCGCGTGCTGCTGTTGCAACGAGTGTCCCGCCAGCTGTCGCGCCGCAGGAGGCCGTTGTGTCAGAAATTCGTGCTTTGTCACGCTCGCTGGAAACATCGCTTTCGCAGGGGCTCAACGATGTCGCTGGCGCATTCCAGTCTGCGTTGACGCTCTATGCGGATCTCATGCGGCAGACGCAGGTTGCGCGATCGCAGTCTTCTGCGCCAGCCACGCGTGAGGTTGGCTGAGGAAGGGATTGATCATGACATTTTCATTGTTCAAATTCTGGAAACGCGCGGTCGCCCGTGATGATTGCCGGGTGGATGCAACACTGCATCTGAAAGGCGGCATTGCGCTGCCCGGTATGATCCTCAAGATCGGGCCGGGATTGGTGTTGTTCCGCGAGGCATCTGATTTCGTGTTGGTGCGGGATGGAGCCGGAGCCAAAGTCGCTTTCGATGGTGGTGAAATCGAAGGAATCATCACCCGCTCAACGGATCAGGGCTATTTGATCCGTGCCACCGATCCTGTCGTTCTGGCGGCATAAAAAAGCCGCCCGCTGAGCGGACGGCTTTTCAAAATGGCGCATTAGGCTTGCTGTTAGGCAGCTTTTTTCTTCGGCTGCAGCAATTTGCGATTGATGAGTGCTTCCGCGATCTGAATGGCGTTCAGTGCGGCACCCTTGCGCAGATTGTCTGAGACGCACCAGAAGGCGATGCCATTCTCAACCGTGTTGTCCTCGCGAATGCGCGAGATGTAGGTGGCATCTTCACCAGCCGCTTCATAGGGGGTGATGTAGCCACCGGGCTCGCGCTTATCGATAACGAGGCAGCCGGGTGCTGCACGCAAAATATCACGTGCTTCATCTGCTGACATCGGGTTGGCGAATTCAATGTTCACTGATTCCGAATGCGAGATGAACACCGGCACGCGCACGCAAGTGGCGGTCAGCTTGATTTTCGGATCAAGAATCTTCTTCGTCTCGGCCGTCATCTTCCACTCTTCCTTGGTAAAGCCGTCTTCCATGAAGACGTCGATCTGAGGAATGAGGTTGAAGGCGATCCGCTTCGGGAATTTTTTGTTCTCGACTTCACCGGCGGAAAAGATGGCGCGTGTTTGCGAGAACAATTCGTCCATCGCTTCCTTGCCAGCACCTGACACCGATTGATAGGTCGAGACAACAACCCGCTTGATCGTTGCCTTATCGTGCAGCGGCTTCAGCGCAACAACGAGCTGGGCCGTTGAGCAATTTGGGTTGGCGATGATGTTCATGCGCTTTTTATCGGCCATGAAATCGGCCAGCACATGCGCATTCACTTCTGGCACGACAAGCGGCACGCGCTCGTCATAGCGCCAGCAGGATGAGTTATCGATCACGATGCAGCCCTGCGCGCCGATCTTCGGGGCCCATTCCTTGGACACGCCAGAACCGGCCGACATCAGGCAGATATCGGTATCCGAAAAATCATAATGTTCGAGAGCTTGGCATTTGAGCGTTTTGTCGCCGAATGAGACTTCCGTGCCGAGGCTGCGCGAGGATGCGAGCGCGACGACCTCATCGACCGGGAAAGCCCGTTCGTCGAGGATGGAAAGAAGTTCACGGCCCACATTGCCAGTGGCGCCGACGATAGCGACCTTGAAGCCCATCTTCTGTCTCCGAAAAAGATCCGCGGCATGGGGCGGGAAGCCCGCTTGCGCGGCTATGCGTCCGGCCGGGCCGGATGGGGGCAGAAACACTCAGGAGGCCGGAAAGTCAATCGAAACGGGCCTTGGAGGGCCATTTTTTGGTCGTTTTGCGCCTAAGGTTCGAGGCGGCGCAGGCCGCGTGGAGGGCTTTTACACCCTGTTTACCCTGCTCCGTAACACCTCGTTCAGCGTCTTTTGGCTTTCCGCTTCGAATCCGTCCTCGCCCGCTTTTGAATGATTGTGGGCGTTCAGGGGCGAGGGGCTTCGGTATGGTGGCGTTGGTTTCCGGCGGATTGCCGCGTTCGGTTGGGTGGATGGGCGCTGCGGCCATCGGGGCTATTGGGGCCATCTTTCTCGGCGTCGCGTTCTTCCCTTGGCATGATGTCAGCGGCGGCGCTTCAATGTCCGGACGGGCACCGGCTGCGCCCGAAGAATGGCAGGCGGTCGAAAAGCCTGCGATCCCCGTCTCGATCGATATGCCGGAATGGAAAGGCCTCGGCCGCACGCATGAAGCGCGTCGTCACGCGCGCACGCGTCTGCGCGAGGATGTGATCACCATCGGCCAACCGCAATCGAATGGCGTCTATGCGCGCCTCGTGATGGCGCGGAGCGCCAATGGCGAGGCGTTGCCCGGCGGGTCTTTCTATCTCGATGTCACCCGGCGGGCTGCGCAGGCGGGCCTTGCCGTCATCCGCAGTGATGCGCCATCGTC
>VERN01000245.1 GCA_018882635.1 Beijerinckiaceae bacterium
GAACGCCACCGATACGGCCAAGCCTGTCGTGAGACTTGCGCCAATGATCAAATTCCGTATGGTCTTCATGTCGATTCCCCTCAACAGTAATGATACGATTGCCTCAAGACTTCGGCGGAAGAACAAACCCTTCCGGCCGTATTGCTCTTTCAACGTAACTCTCTGCAAGTGGCTCATAGTCACGCCACAGACGAGAGAGTTCTTTGATGGGGTCGTGTAACGCGTCCACCCTCAAATCGACGAAGGGAAAGCTCTCTTTGTGAACGACAAGCAGGGCTGCCGATACGAGCGGCTCGAATTCGCTCCCTGCGTCTTCACCGGCTTTGAGGGCGCAAAGAAGGCGTGTTGCTAAAGGAAGGCTCGGATCAGCCTCAAAGGCTTCGACCATTGCTCGAGGCACTGTGATATTACGAACAATATTTGCCAAGGCCACGCAATCTTGCCCGTGAACTTCGTCACATTCCCTTTTGACGTGGTTCCCACGAAACGAAGACGTCTTCCCATCTCGATCGATAATGGCCAATTGACGCCAATGGCGATCGGGTGTCGCTGCAACAATAGCATCCATGGCCTGTACGGCATCAAAGCCGCGATCGAGAAGTTCGATTGCGAGCGGCCCAAGCCTTGGGTCGGTTCTATGCTGCGTCAGAGATGCACCTGTACCTGCCTTAGCAAAGAGGCATCGTGATCCGACGGCTATCGATGACGTTGTGACAACGACCCCGAACATGCCTGTCCTCGCGCAACGACCTGCCAAAGAGAAGGTCATGATCCGCTACCCTTATATGCAACGACATCAACTTCCATGAGTAATTCAGGGCTTGCCAAGCCTTTGACGACGACACATGTCAAGGCCGGTGTATGTGTGCCCATGCATGCCATAATGGCTGCGTTCACTTCTGCTAAATAAGCACGGTCTGTGACGTAAATGGTGAGCTTCGCTATATCACTGAGCTTTGCGCCGGCCTCATGTAAAAGAATTCCAACATTTTCCATGGCCTTCTCGGCTTGATGCTTTGCGTTTCCCACGCCATAAAGTTTTTCATCAAGACCCATGCCCGTCTGGCCTCGCAATATAATGCGATTGCCTGCAACGACCGCCATACAGAGGTCAATATTCAGTCCCTGCTTTTCTGTTCCGTAACGCGCGGCGCTTGAATGATATGGGCGGATCCTGTGATGCGGTACTCCGGCACTTTTTTTGGCAACAGTTACATCGATTTCAAATTGTATATCTTCTCTTGCGAAGCCATTGGTGACAATTCCCGTCGAGACAGGACGCACGCCAGAAAGATGTTTCCCAATCATCGGATAGACAGCAGGCCTATAGGCGCGGTCCGATATGTAGACCGTCATTTTGCAAATATCTTTTGGATCGGCGCCTGCCTCCTTGAGAAGGCTTACTAAATTGCCCAGCGCAACGTCGGCTTGCTGAGCCGCAGCGTCCAGTGTTCTCCCCTTTGTCACCATGCCCGAATGGTCGAGATGGGCTCCTGTCTGGCCACGCACGAAATATTCATCATCTGTCTCGATGACCATGGAACCACGCCATGGGAAACCCTGTCCGTGCCAACTTTCAAATGTGTAGGGCCGCGTCAGATTTATGGGTTTGGAAGGGATAGCAGCCTCGGCATCAATCTGGACCACGAGTTCTGGCTGAGGCAATCCGGCGACAACGAGGCCTGTACTGACGGGGTGTGTGTTTGGTAATCGTTCGACGATCGCCCTATAAACCTCAGCCCTGTAACCCCTATCGACAAGACATGTTGTCAATTTTGTAATGTGTTGCAAAGTTCCGCCAACGGACGCAAGGCTCTCTTCAAGCTGGTCAAGCGCTGCATGAGCCTGCTGCCTTGCGTCGCCATCACTCAGACCCAAGCCACGCGCGGCAGCGTTTGCGCCCGATAAATACACGCGCTCATTATGCCGAACGGCTCCCGCAAGCGGTGTTTGTTCAATACCGGGGATCTTGAGGGCCTTGATGTTGAAGTAGCTCATAATATGCTCCTGACCTGCGATGCGGCACCACTAGGCGAGTTTAGCGCCGAAATTGGTCGCGGGATTAAACTCATGGCTCATGCGGCCTAGAGGTTGAGCGGCCCATCCGCCTGAGCGTCTGATCAAGGACCCTCTTTTGTCTTTCGGTTGAATTTCGCTATTTTTGATGATGTCCTGACCACGTAAGAGGACCGTTTCAGGCCATCCTCGCACAACGTGTCCAGCAAAGGGCGTAAAGCCCGTTCTGTCATGCATCGCCTCATCCGTTATCGTCACCTCACGATGGGGATCCCATATGACGATATCAGCATCATATCCCGGCGCGATGCGTCCCTTTTTTGAAAGATTATAGATCGATGCGGGATTGGTTGCCGTCAGGCCGACAAAAGCCTCAAGACCGCGCTCTCCGAATTCGGGGCGTCCTCTCGTAACCAAAGCATCAAAAAGCAGAGGAAGCCTCGTTTCTAGGCCGGGGAGGCCATTTGCGATCTGCTTGAAAGTGGGATGCTGACCAGCCGAAAGCTTTCCCGTCTCGTCAAAGCGGTAGGGGGCGTGGTCCGATGATACGGTTTGCAAGACGCCCAAAGATAGCGCAAGCCATAATGCGTCTTGGTCGGCATATTCACGGGGCGGCGGCGAGCACATCCACTTTGCACCCTCGAGGCCTGGCTTATCGAGGTCATGCCGTGTGAGAAATAAATATTGAGGGCAAGTTTCAGCAAAGACTTTGAGGCCGCGGCTGCGTGCCTCGCTCACAGCAGCCACACCCTCTGATGTTGAAACGTGAAATATCATGACTGGCTGATCAATGAATTCGCACATGGAAATCAGGCGCCTGATGGCCTCTGCCTCTGATGCGCGCGGATGACTGACGGCATGGTATTTTGGCTCGATATATCCCTTCTCGATCAGTCTTTTGCTCATCCACGAGATCATGCCGTGATTTTCAGCATGGGCACATATCATGGCACCATGATTGCGGGCCGCCATAAGAATATCGAGAAGAGGCTCATCATCAACCTTGATGAGGTCATATGTCATAAACACTTTAATTGACGAATGGCCTGCATGGATCAGATCTGGATTATCCTGCTCAATTGTTTTCTTATCAGGATTTGCGATAATCATATGAAAGGCATAGTCAATAAAAGCATTATTTTCGGCTAATTGCGTGTAGTCGGACACGACTTTTTTAAGATCTAAATTGCGGTGCTGTGCAGCAAAAGAGATGAGGGTTGTTGTGCCGCCACAGGCGGCAGACAATGTTGCACTCTCAAACGTGTCTGCATTCAGCAATCCACCTGCGGAAACTTGCTCGACATGAGCATGGGCATCAACGCCGCCTGGAACAACATATTTTCTATGCGCATCAATTTCTACTTTTCCTAATCCCAATTGAGATCCGATAGCTGTGATCGTATCACCTTGAATACCGATATCGGCCTTGTAGCGGCCCTCAACAGCGCCGATTGTGCCATTCCGAATAACAACATCAAATTGCGCTTCAGACATAAGAATGGCTCTCCTCACTGTAGCAAGACTTTTCGGCAACCCAGCATGCCATGACGCAGCAGGCATCCATAAAGTCTTCGATATTCATATGCTCGAGCGGATTGTGACTACCGTTTTCATTTCTTACAAAGATCATACACATCGGTATATCAGCAGCAGCAAAGGCGGCGGCATCGTGCGATGCAGGGCTACCTAACTCTACTTTGGGAATTTCGATCCGATCAGCAATATGTTTGAGGCGATCTGCAATCGTAGGATCCACGTCGCCCACATCAGCCGATGCACGGGCGCCTAAATCAAATGTAACACCTCGTTTGCGCTCTATATCTTTAATAATAGACAGGAATTGGCTTTCAAGATCACGCAGAACTTTGCGATCATAAGCGCGAACATCGATGCTGAAATCAAAAGAACCTGGAACAATTGTCAGTCCATGAACCTCTTGGTCCGTATGAAACCGACCAAAAGTGATCGCTATTGGGATTTTCTTTTTCTCATATTCATTCCATATCGCATCCATTTGCATGGCGAGATCGGCGCCAGCCATGGCCGCATCTTGGCGAAAAGGCTTTGGTGTCCCAACATGGCCGTGGACGCCCTTAATCTTAGCGTGTGCATAACGAAAATTGCCTGGAATGCCTGTACATATAGCGATGGGCTTTCCTAAGGCGACGAGAGCAGGAGCCTGCTCGATATGAACCTCAAGAAAGGCCTCTACATTATTTTTGCTGAGATAGGGCGAACCATTTTTAATC
>VERN01000246.1 GCA_018882635.1 Beijerinckiaceae bacterium
ATGCGGCCCTGCTCGCCACGGTGGATCCGCATCTGCGAGCGCTACTCTTGGTTTCTGTGCTGCAGGAATTCAAGGACAGCGATCTGAGATTCCTGCCGAGCTGCCCCCAGCCTCCGTGGAACAGCCCTCCCCTGTTGTGGATGCATCCGGAGTGCCGGCGCTTGGCCTACCGCCATTGGGATGCGCAGGCGAGTTTTATCAGTTTGTTTGATCCAGCACCCGTATGGTGGACGATGGCGGCAGATGCGTAATGTCTACGCCGTTTTGGATGATGGTGCCACGATCAATGGTTTCGAGCCCGGCGATACTTCGCAATAGCGTTGTTTTGCCACACCCAGAGGGGCCTAGAAAGCAGAGAAATTCACCTTTCTCAACATTGAGGGAAATCTTATCCAGCGCACGAAATCGACCAAACGATTTCTCTGCCCTATCAACGGAGAGAAAGGAATTCAATTGAATGCTCCGGCCTAAGCATCTCTATTCATTGACAATCATAGTAGGGAGGGCAGAAACGTTAAAACCAATAAGAAAAGCTTATCCCAGAATTTGATCTATAAATCTGAATGCCGCAAAATCTTCAGGTTGCTTAGCGTGTGTTCACCCCATTTATCAGATTGCCCAATATGTATTCAGTCGCCTTAAGTTGGATAGCAAAAACCATAGCAAACAGCTCTGACCATCCTAAATTCCGGATGCATGCATGTGACACGCAGCTATGGGGAAACCCAATAGATTTGGCATTCCACATTGGTGAGGTGTGTGTCTTACTTCGTATAAATAGGGAAGCGTGCACAAAGTTCGTCAATTTGAGCTCGAACACACTTCTCCACTTGGCTGTTATCTGTCGGATGTGATGCCAGGCCGTCGAGGACTTCCCAAATATGTTGACCCACAAGGCGGATTTCTATGGTTCCGAAGCCGCGTGACGCGGCTGCCAGCGTGCCCAAGAGGACACCCGATGTTACCATGGAATTTCCGGATCGAACGGAACGCCATTCTTTTTCCCGTAAAAGATAGGTGATTATTTATCAAGTAGGTTCAAATCAAATATCCTTAAGAAAAATAGAACCTCATATTTTTCAATTTTTACTAAATAAAATGATTTCTAAAAATACAATATCTGATAATTAGGCTTGTTGTAATCATCATTCCAAAACCGATATCGTACATAACAATTCGTATCCCTCGTTGCGTATCGATCGGATCGATGGCTTGTCATAGCCTGCAGACGATATTTTTTTTCGTAGATTAACGATTTGAACCTCTAAACTGGCCTTTGACTTTGTATCAACTTCTCTTTTGGTAGCCTCAAGAAGTCTGAAGTACTCAGTCTTCCGATGTTCGGAGATAATCAACTGTTTAAGCAAGATGCATTCAGTCCGACTGAGGCTGACCGCGTGGGTGCCGATCAATTGAAGTTTGGCAACATCCAAAACTAATTCGCCTACCACGTTTTCGCTATTTTGTTGGCTTACTCGGCGTTCAATGCTGGCAACCGCTGCAAGAAGCTCTCGTTCGGATACGGGCTTAGGCAGATAGAGGTCTGCCCCCTGTTCATAGCCCATAATGCGTTCGTTGGTGGAACCAAGTGCTGTTATCATAATGATATAAAGGGATGGCATTGCGCTTTTTAATCGTCGTGCAACGCTTAGTCCATTCTCGCCAGGCAAATTCAAGTCAAGCAAAAGAAGATTAAATTGATGATCGATCATTAAAGAGTTTAAATCTTCGGCATCAAAAGCGCCATGGCTTTGGTAACCATGGCGCGTCAAGAGATCGAGCGTCAGTTCGCGTAATTCATCATTATCTTCGAGAACGGCAATTTTTAATGAGGAAGGCATAGCGAAAACTCAACATGAGTAGAAGATGATTTGTAGATGACGTCCCCACCAAGGGCTGTAGAAAACGATTTGACAAGATAAAGTCCCAGGCCAGTGCCTGGAATTGATCGCGCCGATTCAGCGCGATAATATTTCTCAAAAATATAAAGCGGATCTGGGGCTCCCATGCGACCGATCTCGTTTCTCACACGTAAACACAAGCATAGTTGGTTGTCGTGATGCCTATCTTCCAACGCAATTTGGATTTTGCTATGGCTTGGCGAATACTTGATCGCATTATCAATTAAGTTTCCAACTAAAATTTCGTAGATCTCCGGATCATTATTAAGCGCTTGCGTGCCCTTCATTGCCATATCAAAGCGTTGCGAACCTCCAAGCTTTTCAACGGCTTTGGCGACGACGGTCTGCGGATCAAATAATGAGTATTGAAAATGGTGCTTGCGATCGCTCAACTTATCGTCAAGAAGGCAGCGCTCAAGGAGTGACACAACCGTATCAATTTGCCGCTCTGCTTTATCTTGTATGGATTGTCCGGCTACCAATAATTTGAGAATGCCGAGTGGAATCTTGATTTCATGATTGAGCATAGACATAAAGCGGTTTTGCTCAATTCGCTTTTTCCGCTCTTGTTCTGCTACTGTCATAGCAATGGCAAGCTTTCGTCTTTGATGTCGCTCTAAATCACGGGTTCGGTAAATCAGAAATGCGCCGAGAATAGTGATCAGGAGGGGGCCATGAAATAGAAATATTTGTGAAGAAATATTTGTTGCGCGCATTAAATTTAGTAGTGGTAGAGCTCCCAATAAGCCAATCGCAAGGCTTAAGGTAAAATAGAGTTTTAAGATCCATAAAGGAAGCAGTGACTGCTGCTTCCCAGGCTGCTTCATGCCAAACCAAACGGCAATAATCGTTGCGATCGGAAAACTCATGAGACAGATTGAATTGATTGATAGCGCTTGTGTTATGTCACCGTATAGATAAAAGCATATCGATACGGTGGGAATAAAGGAAATCACATTAACGGGTACTGCAATCCAGCGGCGCATACCTGCATTATCGAGCAATAACTTATTAAATTGCATCGCCATAAACGTATAAATAATAATGACGCTGGAATGAGCTTTATCAAGCGCTGAATCGCTTATCAATTCATCGATTAAGGCGCGCGCTACCCCAAAAGCCAGCACGGAATAGAGGATCGCCATGAACTGTGTTGCAACAAAGTGACCCAGTAGCTGTTCTCGTGTCGACCAAAAATTAAAGATGGCCCATAGCCAGATTAAGGTCATGGCGCTGAGATAGAGTGAAAGCAACAATATGCGATACCACTCCGCACGTTCTGCAACCATTTGATTTAGGAGTTCGACATTAATCTGATAGCTGTGAACAGATTGGATCCGTACATAGACATTCCGCGGCTCGGTAAATTTCTTGATTACAAAAGCATGCTTAAGCGACGGAAATTCACTCAACGCCCAAGGAAACAAGTCACCTGCTTGGCGAAAGCTTGTATCGGATTCCAAGGGGTCAAAAAGCCGGATATCGTCATGCCAACTGGGTTGTAACCGGAGGATCCATGGCTGCCCACTCGGGTTTCCAGGGGGAATGTGAATTTTAAGCCAATACACCGCCTTGGCGTCATAACCCTTGGATAGGATCCCCTCGAACGGGATAAAGGCTGCTTCTTTCTCAATGTCTTTGAAACTGGATTGGCCGGACGGATCGCGAAAGTATGCGACCGAAAATGGGTTTTGTTCAACATTCTCAGCGAAGGCTGGGTTGATGAACACACTCAAACAGAGGTATAGGAAAAAAACGATATATCGTTTCATTTCAGAGACTTAAACCTTAGATTTGCGGCCAGTATGAGCGCATGACCAAAAATATCCATCAGCTATGAGGCCTGCCGTCGCCTCAGTCTGCCTGCGCATTAGGCTTCATTAGGGTTTCTCCACACCGACTGAGTAAGTTTCCAACTTATGGCGCTTTTGTCTCTTCGGCAGCGCCATGAGTGGAAATTGTAATGCCTTTTGTTCGCCTGTGTGACGAGACCGAGACAATGAACAAGTTTATAATTTCATCGCGCGGGATGAAAGATATCGTCAATCCAACACAAAAGGAAAGAGACCACAGTGTTCTGGATGACTCTTTTCGTTTTGTTTTACGTCTTCATCGGCAGGCTATAAGCAAAGCTTTATTTCTTGGCGTATCACATCTTGTGATATTTACCGGTTTAGCGGCTGCTCAGACAAACATCATTGTTTCAAACCCACCTGGGGTTTCAACGGGTTTTACACTCAATGGTACTAATTACTCAGGAAGTCAGAATTATTACTCGATTGCGGGTGGTCTCAATAATAGCGGTGTAATCCAAAACTTACAGGCCCCCTATTCTTTGAGTTTATACC
>VERN01000034.1 GCA_018882635.1 Beijerinckiaceae bacterium
TGCCCGTTTTCGGACTGTTCCGTGCAGGCTGATGCTGACATTCAATGATCGCAGTGTGGGGAGAAAGCAATGAAATGCCGTCGCTTCGCACTCACACGATGGGTATTGAGCGTGATCGTTTTAGGATTGGCCGCATGCACCGGTCTCCCGCCCGGCATTGAGCCTGTTCAATTTGATGCGCAGCGCTATACGGGTGAATGGTTTGAAATTATGCGGCTTGATCATAGCTTTGAGCGCGGCCTGACCAATGTACGCGCCAGCTATACGCTCAAACCCGATGGCCGCGTTGAGGTCATCAATAAAGGATTCGATCCGAAAGAGTGTCGGTGGCGCGATGCGACGGGATCAGCAAGCTTCCAGAGCGCGAGTCATGTCGCAAGCCTTTCGGTGACCTTCTTCCCGCCTTTCGCGGGCGGCTATCACGTGTTCGCGCTCGATCGGAACTATCAATGGGCGCTGGTTGCCGGTCCCACGCGCGATTATCTCTGGATCTTAGCGCGTAAGCCAGTCCTCGCCCCAGACCTTCGTGCCCGTCTCGTGAAGGAAGCGCAGGCCAAGGGTTTCCCGGTTGAGCAATTAATCTTGGTCGATCAGAGCGCGCCCCGCTGCACACCGCCACGCTAAAGGCGCAAGTCATCAGTGGAAGGCGCTTCCGTGTTTGCTCACCCCGACTACAAATCTTTCAGATGAAGCTGATCGCCTGCCAAAATTGCAGCTTTTAGGCCGACATAAGCACGCTCGATGCGAATAGCGGGAGTGCGGTTCCCTTGAGCGTCCGGCAAGCCTTCACGAGACGAGCCGACCGGCAGAGCTCGCCGTTGCTGGGCAGCCGGTGCAATGTCTATAGAAGCGTTTTCACTTGCTTGGTGTCGCGCCGCTGTATCGCTGACCGCGAAGATGATGCGCTAGGACGCTTGGTTGAAGCCGGAACCTCACAGGCGTCAATAGAAAACTTAGCCGCCAAAACCCTTCGGTGGGCGACAAAGAACAGCTGTTTTGACGCACGAAATATGTACGTTATCCTCAAGGCGTACTATTTAGTCCCAGCATGAATTTTCGTTCGACAAAGGTGGAAGCAAGCCTCTGCTACCAGCTTTACCGAACTCAATGCTCTCTTATCAAACGCCGTCCGATCTGGGGCGGCGTTTTTGCGTTGTGAGGCTCACCAGGTGATTGCATGCTGCCTTCCTGAGAAGCCGCACTGAATGGGTTCTGCCCGCGAGTCGTCGGCGGACGGTCCTGCGTGGCGTTTCTTCCTGTGCGCTCTTGTGCGCCGCACCATTTTGGGTGCGGCCTGCGGCTTTCGGTCCTCTGCCCCGTCTCAAAAAAAGAGCTTCACGAAAGAAATCCTTCAAGCTTAAAATAAACGGAGGGTCGCCGGGTGTCGGCGTGCCATCCGGGGAATAAACCGGTAGGGAGAGGTCGCAAGACCGGAAGAGGGGAGTGACGATGATCAAAGCCAAGCTATTCCTGACGCTCGGCGCGGTTGCCTTGATGGCGAGTTCCGCAGCTGCGCAAGAGAAGCTGAAAGTCGGTATTGTGGTGACCCTGTCCGGACCGTCTGCGGTTCTTGGTCAGCAGGCCCGTGACGGCTTCAACCTCGCCGTCAAGCAATTGGCCGGCAAGCTCGGTGGCCTCGATACCGAAGTCATTATTGTCGACGACGAACTGAAACCCGACGTTGCGGTCAACAAGGTGAAAGGCCTTGTCGAGCGTGATCAAGTAAACTTCGTGGTGGGCCCCATTTTCTCGAATGTGTTGCAGGCCATTCACAAGCCGGTCGTCGAATCGAACGCCTTTCTGATCAGCCCGAATGCCGGTACGTCCAACTTCGCTGGGCCGCAATGCAATCCGAACTTCTTCGTCACCTCCTATCAGAACGATCAGGTGCACGAAGTGCTTGGTAAGACGGCTCAGGACAAGGGCTACAAGCGTTTGTTCTTGATTGCGCCGAATTACCAAGCTGGCAAGGATTCGCTCGCCGGTGTGAAGCGTCATTACAAGGGTGAGATCGTCGGCGAGATTTATACGCCGCTCAACCAACTCGATTTCTCGGCTGAACTTGCGCAGATTGCGGCAGCGAAGCCGGACGCAGTGTTTGCCTTCATGCCGGGCGGCATGGGCGTCAACCTTGTACGCCAATATCGCCAAGCGGGCCTGGCCAATATCCCGTTCCTCTCAGCCTTCACCGTCGATGAGTCGACGCTGCCGGCGCAAAAAGAAGCTGCCGTAGGCTTTTTCGGCGGTGCCAACTGGGCGCCGGACATGAAGAGCCCTCAGAACGAAGCCTTCGTAAAGGCTTATGAAGCGGCTTATAACTCCGTCCCCGGCACTTATGCCATGCAGGCCTATGATGCGGCCTTGCTGATCGATTCCGCGATCAAATCGGCAGGTGGCAAGCTGAGCGATAAGAACGCACTGCGTGCCGGCTTGAAAAAGGCTGACTTCAAATCCCTGCGTGGCAATTTCAAGATCGGCGTGAATGGTTATCCGGTTCAGGATTTCTATCTCGTGCAAGTTGTGCAGCGTCCGGATGGCAAGTTTGCGACCTCGCTACGTGAAAAAGTCTTCAGCGATTATGTCGACGTTTACGCCAAGGACTGCAAGCCGACGAATTGATTAGGCGTGGTGCGAGGCTTCTTGTGATCTGATCAAGAAGCCTCGCCTCTTCTTTTTGCGTTCTCTGTAATACGCGCTTGCGAAATGGCATTTCATGTCCCTAACGCTCCTTTACGTGCAGACGCTGAATGGTCTCCAGCTTGGCGTCTTACTGTTCTTGATTGCGGCTGGGTTGACGCTCGTGTTTGGCGTCATGGATTTCGTCAATCTCGCTCATGGCGTCCAATATATGATTGGTGCCTATCTTGCGGCGATGTTTACAGCGCTCACGGGTAATTTCTTTTTCGGGCTCGCACTTGCTTTACCCTCTGCCTTACTGTTTGGGCTGCTCCTTGAGTTTTTCATCTTTCGACATCTCTACGCGCGCGATCATCTCGATCAGGTGCTGGCGACATTTGGCATCATCCTCACGCTGAACCAGGCCGTAAAAGTTATCTGGGGCGCCGCCCCCCTTTCCGTTCCCATTCCAGAGATTTTTTCGGGCTCTGTCGTGCTGATGCCAGGCCTTCTCTATCCGGTCTGGCGCCTCGTCATCATCGCATCCGGTATCGCGATCGCGCTTTTGCTGGGTATTCTTGCCACGAAAACGCGGATCGGCATGTTGGTGCGCGCCGGCGCGACCAATGCTCCGATGGTCTCGGCGCTTGGTGTCGATATTGGTCGCCTGTTTATGATCGTATTCGGTTTCGGGGCCATGCTGGCGGGTTTCGCCGGTGCTATGGTGGCGCCCATTCTCTCGGTCGAGCCAGGAATGGGTGACAATCTCCTCATTCTCACTTTTGTTGTGATCGTGATTGGCGGTATCGGCTCAATCCGCGGCGCGTTCATTGCTGCGCTGATGGTGGGGCTCGTCGATACGCTCGGACGATCGTTTGGACCATCCATCTTAAGGGCATTTCTCGATCCTTCTGCCGCTGCACAGACAGGGCGCGCGTTGGCGCCCATGCTCATCTATATTCTCATGGCCGCCGTCCTTTTCTTCAGGCCTGCCGGTCTGTTTCCGGCAAAGAAATGATCATGCGACGCGAAATCCTGCCTTTGTCGATCTTCCTCGCATTCGCTGTTCTGCCGCTGCTTGGTGATTTTGGATCGGATGCATTCATTCTCTCGATTGTCACCCGTGTGATGATCTTTGCGATTGCCGCCGTCTCTCTCGATCTCATTCTTGGCTATGGCGCGCTTGTTTCCTTCGGCCATGCCGCTTTTCTCGGCATCGGCGCCTATGCCGTCGGGATTTTGTCCGCGCATGGGATTCGTGAGGCGGCGATCCAAATCCCGGCTGCCCTGATTGTCTCAGCCTTGTTTGCGCTCTTGACGGGCGCGATTTCGCTGAGGACCAAGGGTATTTATTTTATCATGATCACGCTGGCCTTCGGTCAGATGGCTTACTTCTTTGCCGTCTCGCTGGCCGCCTATGGCGGCGATGATGGCATGACGCTGCCGGGCCGTTCGCTCTTCTTTGGCTATGATATTGTGCAGAGCGAGCGCGCCTTCTACTTCCTCGTCTTTGCATGCCTCATTGCCGTCTATGTCGCTTGCCGCATGATCGTGACATCGCGTTTCGGTCGCGTCATTCGTGGTGCACGCGAAAATCCCCAACGCATGGAAGCCATCGGCTTTTCACTCTTTGCGTATCAATTGACGATCTATGTCATCGCCGGAACTTTGTGCGGATTGGCAGGATTTCTGCTCGCTAACCAGACGCAGTTTGTCTCGCCCGCTTATATGACATGGCAGCGTTCGGGTGAATTGATTGTCATGGTGCTTCTTGGTGGCCTCGGCTCACTGAACGGTGCCATCTTGGGTGCAGCCGCCTTCCTTCTGCTGGAAGAGGGGCTTTCGCATTTCACTGAATATTGGAAGCTCTATTTCGGTCCCTTCCTCGTGCTCGTTGTGCTGTTTGCACGGGGCGGGTTGATGGGTGGTTTCAAGCGATTGACGGGTACGGACGACGGGCGATGACCATACCGATGCTTGAACTCCGACATATTCGTAAGAATTTTGGTGCGTTGAATGTCACTGATGATGTGTCCCTGACGATTCCGCGTCATGAATTGCACGCAATGATTGGACCGAATGGCGCGGGCAAGACAACGCTCATTCATCAGATTTCAGGACTTCTGTCATCAAATTCCGGTACGCTCCTCTTAAATGGCGAAGACATCACAGCACTCGATTTGCCCCAGCGTGCGCGTAAAGGCATTGTCCGTTCGTTCCAGATCACGTCTATCCTTCCGCATTTCTCGACGCTGGAGAATGTTGCGCTCGCGGTGCAAGCGCGCTCGGGATCAAGCTTCCGTTTTTTCGGTCGTGCTGATCGGGAAGCAGTTCTGAACGATGCTGCACTTGCTGCTTTGACGGAGGTTGGTCTGCGAGACCGCGCCAATCTGCGCGCTGGCCTGCTCAGCCATGGGGAGAAACGTCAGCTTGAACTCGCCATCGCGCTTGCTGCACAACCTTCCGTGTTGTTGCTCGATGAGCCGCTGGCTGGAACAGGGCCGGAAGAAAGTGCCGTTCTGACCGATCTTCTCCGTCGGCTCAAAGGGCGGCTGACGATCGTCCTGATCGAACACGACATGGAAGCTGTCTTTTCGCTTGCCGATCGCATTTCTGTGCTCGTCTATGGCAAGATCATCGCGACCGACACGCCACAAGCCATTCGTGACAATCCCGAGGTCCGCACGGCCTATTTGGGCGAGGAGACCGCGTGATGCTCCATGTCGAGGGATTGGAAGCCGCGTACGGCGATAGCCAGGTTCTGTTTGGGGTGAGTTTTGCGGTTGCAGCGGGAGAAGTCGTCACGCTGCTTGGTCGCAATGGCATGGGCAAGACGACGACGGTCAAGGCGATCATGGGCCTTGTGCGCCCGCGCGCAGGACGGGTCGTGATCGAGGGCCATGACGTAGCAGGTGAGCCCCCGTTCAAGATCGCGCAATGTGGTTTGGGGCTTGTGCCAGAGGGGCGTCAGATCTTTCCGACACTCTCAGTCGAGGAAAATCTGATCGCAACGGCGGCTCATCGTTTTGGACCGCCGCGCTGGACGCTTGAGCGCGTCTATACGCTCTTCCCCCGTTTGCAGGAGCGCTCACGGAATATGGGACATCAGCTCTCCGGCGGCGAGCAGCAAATGCTTGCCATTGGCCGTGCGCTGATGACGAACCCGAAGCTTGTTATTCTTGATGAGGCGACGGAGGGGCTGGCGCCACTGATCCGACAGGAAATCTGGACTTGCCTCAAAACACTCAAGGATGAGGGCGAAGCGATCCTCATCATCGATAAGAATGTCGATGCATTGGCGGCGTTCGCCGACCGGCATATCATTCTGGAAAAGGGGCGCGTCGTCTGGTCAGGCAATTCTGCGGCGTTGATCGCCGATCCTGTCCTGAAGGACCGCTATCTGCATGTTTGAACCCCGCATCGCGGGAGACGTAAGGAGGACGCTATGAAACTCACTCCCGGAATTACCCGCGCAGGCGAGGGATTGGACGGCATCAAGTGGAACATTCTTGGCCAGATCTATGTTCCTAAATCGCTTTCTGAGACGTCCTTCTCTTGGCATGCCACGTTTCCTCCCGGCACTTTCGTGCCGCCGCACATCCATCCGACGCAGGATGAATTCATTTATATGCTGGAAGGAAAGTTTGAATTGCTGCTCGATGGCCGCGAGGTCCATGCTGGTCCGGGCGATCTGATCCGTCTGCCAATGGGCATTCCGCATGGCATTTTTAACAAGACGCAGGACACGGTGAAGTGCTTCTTCTGGGTCTCTCCGACGCGCAAACTGTTCGACCTCTTCTGGGGTATCCATTCCATGAAGGAACAGAATCCAGCCGAGGTCGTCGCCTTGTCGGCACGGCATGAGGTTGATTTTTTGCCGCCGCCTGAAGCATAATTTGAGAATGATACGCATATGAAAAGAGCCTCCGTCAGGAGGCTCTTTTTGTTTAGCTGGCCTTTTTATTGACCTGCTGCAGCGCGTAACCAGCTTTGCCGGCGTAACCTCGGACGATGGCACGCCGCTCATCATGCGAAAGCACGCGCTCGACATCGCTGAAACCGGCGGGCGCCAATTTCTCAACTTCGTCGATCACACGCTCAGGGCCACCCTTGCGGTTGAGCGCAACGATTTCAGCTGTCTTCGGCAGGCGATCTTCCTCATATTCAAGCAGCGCTTGATAGGGATGTTCCGCCTTGGCAATACAATCAGCCAGTTTGCGTGCATCAAGAATGGCTTGTCCCGCGCCATTTGATCCCACTGGATACATGGGATGGGCCGCGTCGCCTAGCAGCGTCACGCGGCCAAACGTCCATTTCGGCAGGGGATCGCGATCACACATCGGATATTCGTAGAAGGCATCCGTTGCGCGGATCAGCTTCACAAGATCAAAGCCGGGCACTTCGAAACGGCGCGCATAGGGCAGCACTTCATCAAGGCGGCCTTTGCGCGACCAACTTTCCTTACCAGGCGGATGCGGCGTATCAGACACGCGCACATTCACAACCCAATTAGTAAGCCGCGTGTTCGGCGATTTGCCCGGCGCAATCGGATAGAGCACAAACTTCGCACCCATGCCGCCCGCGATAATCATAGAATGGCCGTCAAGGAAAACTGGGAAATCGGCCACGCCACGCCACATCTGAATGCCGTTCCAGCTCGGCGGGCCCTGATGCGGGAAATAATGGCTGCGAATGGCCGAATGGATGCCATCAGCACCGATCAGCATTTCTCCGCGCACCGTCTCACTCTGCGAGCCTTCAATGGCATCAACAAAATGGGCGGTAACGCCACCTTCATCTTGGATGAAGCCTGCGAGTTTCCGTCCCGTAACCACGGAGCCTGGCCCGAGCCGTTCAATCACCGTGTCGTAGAGCGCTTTCTGTAGCCGGCCGCGATGGATCGAATATTGCGGCACTTCGAAACCGGCCGCGATGCCACGCGGTTCGCGCCACACGATTTGACCGAGCCGGTTCATATAAATCAGTTCATGCGTGCGGATGCCGACCTTGTCGAGCACCGGGACAAGATCGAGATCGGCTAATTCGCGAATGGCATGGGGCAGCACATTGATGCCCGCGCCGATCGGCTCAACACGGCTGGCCTGTTCATAAACCACTGCGCCAATACCGCGCTGGTGGAGGAGGAGCGCCAGCGTGAGGCCGCCAACGCCGGCGCCCGCAATGATCACCCGTGGCGTTGTGGTGGAGCCATGACCCCGGTGATTGGGTAGTACCATAACTGCCCCTTTTGAGGCGCTGCTCGTCTTCGCTTTGGTCGATTGGGATTTGGCGCTGGCGAGTGGTTTGGGCTTTGCAGTCTTGGTCATGGCGTCTCCTCAACCACCATAGGAAGCTGGAATAGCGCTCCTTGCAAGGTGCTTTCCAGCCTGCGCATTCAACTAATCCGGAATGACAGCTGTCGTCTCGATCTCGATGCGTGCCTTCGGTTCGACCAACGAAACAACCTGAACAAGCGCCATAGCCGGGAAATGGCGGCCGATGGTTTCCCGGTAGGCCGCGCCGATGGCGCGCAGATTGTTGCGGTAAGCATCCATGTCGGTCACATACCAGGTCATCCGAACGATATGCTCTGGTTTGGCGCCCCCTGCTTCCAGAACGGCGACGACGTTTCGCAACGTCTGGGCCACTTGTGCGATGAAATCGTCTGGAAACTGACCCTGTGCATCCCAGCCAACCAGCCCGCCGGTGACAAGCAGCGTGCCGCGCCCAACCATGCCGTTGGAATAGCCTTTGGGCTGAGGCCAGCCTTCGGGCTCGACAGAGATAGGCCCGTGCTTCAGAGCGTCGTGATCTATCGGTACCATTCTCATTCTGTCCTTCATTGCGCGCTGTTTGCTTTCGACTCCGCGGCCATGCGCCGGAGTTCAAAGCGCTGCAATTTACCCGTCCGCGTTTTTGGTAACTCGTCCACGTAAGTGATTTCGCGCGGATATTTGTAGGGTGCAATATCGGCCTTGACGTAATCTTGTAAGGCTTTGGTCAATGTAGCTTCCGCCGTGACGCCGCTTTTCAAGACAATATAGGCTTTTACGATCATGCCACGCTCAGGATCTGGCGCGCCTACCACGCCACATTCGGCAATGGCGGGATGGGTGAGAAGGCTCGCTTCCACTTCGGGTCCGGCGATGTTGTAGCCGGCCGATATGATCATGTCGTCCGATCGCGCCTGGTACCAGAAGAAGCCGTCAGCATCGCGGATGTAAGTATCGCCCGATACGTTCCAGCCATTCATCACATATTTCTTCTGCCGCTCGTCGGCGAGATAGCGGCAGCCAGTTGGGCCACGTATCGCGAGCTTGCCGGGTGTGCCATCCGGTACATCATGGCCATACTCATCGATGATCCTTGCTTCATAGCCAGGTACGACTTGGCCCGTTGCACCCGGTTTGTTTTCACCAGCCGGTGACGCGATGAAGATATGGAGCATTTCGGTTGCGCCGAGACCATCGAGCAGCGCAATACCAGTTTTGTCCTGCCAGGCAAGGAAGGTCGATTTTGGCAAGGTCTCTCCTGCCGATACGCAGATGCGGAGTTTGGCTTTCCCGATGCGCGTCACTTCTTCAAGCATGGCGCGATAGGCCGTTGGCGCTGTGAAGCAAACAGTTGCACCAAATTTATGAATGGCAGGCAGAAGATCAACTGGGCCTGCCTTTTCGATCAACACCGCGGATGCGCTGATCCGAAACGGAAACAATACAAGGCCGCCCAATCCGAATGTGAAGGCCAGCGGTGGCGAGCCAATAAAACGATCGTCCGGCGTTGCGCGCAAAATCCTCGCACCAAATGTGTCGCAGATTGCCAAGAGATCGCGATGGAAATGCATCGTGCCTTTGGGTTCTCCCGTCGTGCCTGATGTAAAGGCGATGAGGCAGACATCGTCCTGCGCTGTATCAACGGCCGTGAACTGATCATACCCTGCTTTCTGCATCAGCGCTTCGAGATCGCCATTGCCAAAGGTCACGGTTTTCTTGAGGTCTGGTGCCAGTGTTGCAGCTGCGGCCATTTCATCGATCATCCGATGATCGCAAATGGCGAGACTGATTTTTGCTTTGTTGAGCGGATAGGCGATTTCTTTTGCGCGCAAGAGTGGCATCGTGGCCACCACGACACCACCCGCTTTGATAATGGCAAAATAGATCGCCACCATCATCGGATTGTTGGGCGCGCGCAGCAATACGCGTTGGCCGGGCTTTAAATCAAGATCGCGAACGAGCGCATTGGCGATGCGGTT
Organism: Beijerinckiaceae bacterium; assembly: GCA_018882635.1. Classification (GTDB taxonomy): domain Bacteria; phylum Pseudomonadota; class Alphaproteobacteria; order Rhizobiales; family Beijerinckiaceae; genus TNE-4. The sequence continues at coordinate 9,869 of VERN01000034.1, forward strand.
CACGCGTTCGGCGAGTTCAGAATAGGTCCATTCAATCCCTTCACCGATGATGGCGATGCGTGCCCCATGACCTTCTACGACATGACGGTCAATAAAATCATGGCTTACATTCATCCGCTCGGGATAGGAAAGGCCGGCCTCAGTAATGCGCAAATCAGGCCATTGGTCAGCGGGAGGCAGGTTGTCCCTGCAGAAACTGTCGACATGCCCTGATCGGATCATGAGACGCTCCATGTTACGCATAGGCTTTGAGGCATTCACGCGCGATGACGATTTTCTGCACGTCGGTCGCGCCTTCATAAATACGAAGCGCACGAATCTCGCGATAAAGTTCCTCCACCTTCACGCCTTTGGTGACACCAAGGCCGCCATGAAGTTGAACCGCGCGATCAATGATTTTCTGCGCATTCTCTGTGGCGACCATCTTCGCCATGGCCGCTTCGCGCGTCACGCGCGGTGCGCCTTGATCCTTCGTCCACGCAGCCCGGTATACGAGCAGGCTTGCGGCATCGAGTTCCGCAGCTGATTCGGCAATCGCTGCTTGTACGAGTTGAAGATCGCCCAGAACCCCACCAAACAATTGCCGCGATGAGGCGCGCTTGATCGTTTCGTGTTGAGCACGACGGGCAAAGCCCAGCGCAGCTGCGCCAACCGTGGATCTGAAAATATCGAGCGTCGCCATGGCGATCTTGAAGCCTTCCCCTGATGCTCCGAGGCGATGCGTCACCGGCACGCGACATTTATCAAACCGCAAGGTTGCGAGGGGGTGCGGTGCGATGACGTCAATACGCTCTTCAATGGTGAGGCCTGGCGTTGTGGCATCGACAACAAAAGCCGAGAGGCCGCGTGCGCCTGGCGCTTCGCCCGTTCGGGCAAAGACGATATAATGATCGGCGATGCCTCCGTTCGAAATCCATGTCTTGCTTCCATCAATGACGACGTGATCGGCGCCATCCAGCGTCGCCGTTGTCGCGATCGCGGCCACGTCAGATCCCGCTTCGCGTTCTGAAAGTGCAAACGCTGCGATGGTCTCACCGCGCGCAATCGGTGGCAGATAGGTCTCTTTCAAGCGCGTCGAGCCGAACAATGAAATCGCGCCTGTCCCCAAGCCTTGCATCGCAAAGGCGAAATCGGCGAGCCCATCCTGAGCGGCCAGTATGTCGCGCGAAAGGCAAAGGGTGCGCACATCGAGTTCAGCTGTCAGGCCGCCATAAGCTGCAGGCACCGCGGCGCGCAGAAAGCCTGCTTTACCAAGCGCGCGTACGCGTGCACGGCATGCGGCATCCACATCATCATGCGGTAAATCATGGAGCGTTTCGGCAAAGGTACTCAGTTCCTTCGCATAGGAGCGATGCCTTTGTTCGAAAAAGGGCCAGTCGAGCGTGTCGCCGAGCGGGATCATCACGGGTTAATTGCCCTCAAAAACAGGTGTCTGTTTGGCAGCAAACGCCCGGAAGGCGCGGCCGAAATCTTCCGTTTGCATGCATAAAGCCTGAGCGACGGCTTCGGCTTCGATGGCCGTTTCGACACTCATGGCCCATTCCATCTGCAGCATGCGTTTTGTCATTGCATGCGCAAAATTGGGCCCGTCGGCAATTTCCTTTGCCAGCGCCCACGCTTCGCTCAGCACCGCGTCGGATGTAACAAGGCGGTTGAAGAAGCCAACATTATGCGCTTCGTCCCCGCGCATGATGCGGCCGGTATAAAGCAATTCTGCAGCACGGCCCTGGCCGATGATACGGGGCAAAATTGCGCAAGCACCCATATCGCAACCTGCCAAGCCGACACGATTGAATAGAAAAGCGATTTTTGCACCGGCCGTGCCAACACGGAGATCTGACGCCATGGCGATGATGGCGCCCGCGCCTGCGCAGATGCCATCAATGGCCGCGATGATGGGTTGAGGGCAGGCATACATGGTCTTGACGAGTTCACCTGTCATCTTGGTGAACTTCAGCAATTCATGTGTCTTCATTTCGACAAGCGGTCCGATAATCTCGAAGACGTCGCCGCCTGAACAGAAATTGCCGCCTGCACCCGTGACAACGACTGCTTTGACCTCTTCGTCTTTCTGAAGCGCCTGAAAAAAATCGGCGAGTTCGCGATAGCTTTCGAAGGTGAGTGGATTTTTACGGTCAGGCCGATTGAGTGTGATCGTTGCGACGCGATCCTTCACCTCAAGGAGGAAATGGCTTGGTTTGAAAGCGGATACCGGCAGGACCGTCAGATTCGCATTCACCATCGCCGCTTATCTCCCTTATTCGTCCGCTGTGGGGCTTTTGACGGCCTGCTGGATCGAGGCTTTCGTCTTGTTCAATTGGGCCATCAGAAGCGCGACATCGTCTTCGCTCAACCCAGCGAAGAGTTCTGCGATCCATTCTTCATGGCGCGCGGCCATGGTGCGGAACATTTTGCGACCCGCTGCTGTGAGCGAGACGACTTGCACGCGCTTGTCGTGCGGGGCAGGGCGCTTATCAACAAGGCCTTCTTCGACCAGGCCCGTCACGACCGTTGTGACATTGCCGTTCGAGACCATCAGGCGTTGTGAGACTTCGCCCACCGTCATACCAGTCGCCGATTTTTCGAGTTGAGCCATCAGATCGAAACGCGGCAGGGTGATCTGAAATTCTTCACGCAGGCGTTGGCGTACCTCGCGCTCGATTAGCGTGGCGCAGGTCAACATGCGCAGCCAGAGCCGCAATTCGCTCTTATGATCGCCGGGGCGTTCGCTCGCTTTCGTCTCGCGATCGAAATCGGTGAGGGGGAGCGAGGCCCGCATCAGAATTCCCCGCCATTTATTGCGATAGCCTGACCTGACACCGACGCCGCGCCGGGGCTGCACAGCCAGAGCACGGTTTCCGCCACTTCGTCGGGCATGATCAGCCGCTTCATGGGGTTGTCTTGTGCGAATCCGCTTTTGGCTTCCTCAAGCGAAATACCGCGTTTGGCGGCAATTGCTTCAGCACCGCCGCGGATCAAATCCGTGTCAGTATACCCCGGGCAGATGGCATTGGCTGTAATGCCTGTCGTAGCATATTCGAGCGCGAGCGAGCGCACGAGGCCAATGACCGCATGCTTGGCAGCGCTATAGGCCGACACTCCAGGATAGCCGCGCAGACCTGCTGTTGATGCAATCGCTATCAGGCGGCCATAGCCTCTGTCCTTCATGGAGGGCAGGGCAGCATGAAAGCTTGTAACCACGCCCATGAAGTTCACGTCCAGCATCCGGCGGAACAGCGCATTGTCGCTCCGCGCGAAAGATGCCGTCTCGGCCCAGCCCGCGTTAGCGACGACCACGTCAAAGGGGGCTTTATCACCGAGGCGGGCTATGGCGTTGCGCGTAGCCGTCTCGTCCGTGATATCGGCCGAAGCCGTTGCCCAAACATCACCGGATGCTTTGGCCTCGGCCAGGGTCGCCTCATCGCGGCCGATGATCGAGACCCGCGCTCCGGCAGCGGTCAACAGCGCAGCAATGGCACGGCCAATCCCACGTCCGCCACCCGTCACCAATGCGTGTCTGCCACGGAGTTCAGCGCCCATGGGGTCTCCTTATCCGAAATATTATTCGCAATTCAAAAGAATTGTCCAGCGCCATCGTGGGGGTTGGTGCGGAGCGTGACAAGATCAAAAAATATCTTATTATCAATGTATTATATCAAATCAGTTGTTGCTCTGCGGCCTTTTCGCCGACCATCGATACGGCCGCTTGCCGGGCTTCTATTTGAAGCTTAAAATGATCTTGCGGAGAGGAGACCGGTCATGCGCATAGCGGTTGTCGGCGGCGGTCCTGCGGGCCTTTATTTCGCTCTTTTGATGAAACGGGACTGGCCTCAGATCGATGTCACGGTCTTTGAGCGCAACCGGCAGGACGATACGTTTGGCTTCGGCGTCGTATTCTCCGATCAGACGCTCGACATCTTCAAGCGCGTCGATGAGCCAAGCTATCGTGCCATCGCGTCTGAATTCGCCTATTGGGACGATATTGAGATCCATTTCAAAGACACAGTCCATCGGATCGGTGGCAATGGATTTTGTGGGTGCTCGCGTCATACGCTTTTGCGTCTCTTGCAGGAGCGGGCGACCGCGCTCGGTGTTAATCTGGTCTTTAATCGCGAGATCGACGATGTCGATGCGTTCGCCAAGGACTATGACCTCGTCATCGCGGCCGATGGCATCAACAGCCGTATCCGCGACACGTGGAAAGATCATTTCCAGCCACAAGTAGAAATCCGTCCCAACCATTTCGCATGGATGGGGTCGACGCGACCTTTCGACAGTTTCACCTTCTTCTTCAAAGAAACCGAACACGGCATCTTCATTGCCCATTGCTATCAATATGAGGCAGGGCGTTCGACCTGGGTGATGGAGACCGACCCCGAAACGTTCAAGCGTGCCGGTCTCGGCGCCATGGACGAGGCGACATCAGCACGGTTCCTTGAAAACGTCTTCAAGGACGAGCTTCAAGGTCACCCACTCATCACCAATCGCTCGCTATGGCGCAATTTTCCGGTCATCCAATGCAAGCGTTGGGTAAAGGACAATGTCGTCATCATGGGCGACGCGAAGGCGTCAGCTCATTTTTCCATCGGGTCCGGTACCAAGCTTGCGATGGAAGATGCGATTGCGCTGCATGAATCTTTCGTCCACCAAGGGCTTAACGTCCCGCAAGCGCTTTCGCATTACGAGCAGACACGCCGCCTCGAAGTCGAGAAGACGCAGCACGCGGCTGAAGTGAGCCTTGTCTGGTTCGAAGAGGTGAAACGCTTCTGGCCGTTCGCGCCATTGCGTTTCGTCTTTGGTCTGATGACGCGCTCGAAAGCGATCACCTATGATAATCTCGCGCTGCGTGCGCCCGAACTGGTGGCTGCGATCGATCAGCTCTGTGCGGACGAGGCGGGTGCGGACGCGAAATATCGCAAGGATGGCACACCAGTGCCGCCTTTATTTCAGCCCTTCTTCCTACGGGGTATGAAGCTTGAAAATCGGGCTGTTGTCTCTCCGATGTGCCAATACAGCGCCGAGAATGGTCTGCCCGGCGATTGGCATTTGATGCATTATGGCGCGCGCGCGACAGGCGGTGCAGGGCTCATCTATACCGAGATGACCTGCGTGTCAGAGGATGCGCGCATCACGCCGGGATGCGCCGGTCTTTACACCGACGCGCAGGAAGCGGCGTGGAAGCGCATCGTCGATTTCGTGCATCAGCATTCGGCCGCGAAGATTGCGTTGCAGCTCGGCCATGCGGGTCGCAAGGGGTCGACCAAGCTGATGTGGGATGGCATGGATCGTCCGCTACCCGCAGGCAATTGGCCAATCATGTCTGCCTCACCCATTCCCTATTATCCCGAAAGCCAGGCGCCACGGGAGATGAACCGCGCCGATATGGATCGCGTGAAGGCGGATTTTGTGGCAGCTGCTAAGCGCGGGCATCGCGCCGGGTTCGACATGCTCGAAATGCATGCGGCTCATGGTTATTTGCTCGCAAGCTTTCTTTCCCCGCTCACCAATCATCGTACCGACGCCTATGGTGGTAGCCTTGAGAACCGCTTGCGTTATCCGCTCGAAATCTTCCATGCCTTGCGTGAGGTCTGGCCTGCGGACAAGCCTATGTCCGTGCGTATTTCCGCGACGGATTGGAAAGAAGGCGGCCTCACGGACGCCGATTCAGTCGCGATTGGACGCGCTTTTGCTGAGGCAGGTTGCGATCTGATCGATGTTTCGACGGGGCAGACCGTGGCTGATGCACGCCCGGTGTTCGGCCGCATGTTCCAGACGCCTTATGCTGATCGGATTCGCAACGAAGCCGGTATTGCGACGATGGCGGTGGGTGCCATCACCAGTGCGGATCAAATGAATACCATCATTGCTGCGGGCCGCGCTGATCTAGTGGCGTTGGGGCGGCCGCACCTGGCTGATCCTGCGTTCACTTTGCGCGCCGCGGCCTGGTATCAAGCCGATGTGACGGTGCCGAAACAGTATTTCGCGGGCAAGGATCAGCTCATGCGAAATTCGGTCCGTGAGCGCGATGATCTGATCGATCTGAAGCTCAAGGCAAAGCCGACACGCCATGCCAATACATGGCCAAAAGCGGCGGAATAAGACCACGCCAATGGCCGCTCTCTCCCATCGTGTGCAAGACGGAATAGTAGTGATCGCCGTCAGCGATCTTGGTGCGGCGATGGATGCAGGACTGTCGGGCAGCCTTGCGGAACTCCAAGCAGCTTCTGCCGTAGCGGGAATCGTTGTCGCTTTTTCGGGCAGTCAACCAATTGAGAATGCAGAGCGCGTGAAAGCGCTGCCCGCCTTGCTGCAGCAGATCGAAAATAGTGAAAAACCTGTCGTGGCTGTTTGGCAGGACACGGTGAGTGATGAGGTCTGCGAATTTGGTCTCGCGGCGCATGCACGGATTATTGTGGCGGGTGCGCGGCTCGGCTTCACTTTTGTGAAGCGTGGGCGCATCCCTGGGGCAGGCGGGACACAAACTCTGCCGCGCCTTGTAGGCCTGCCATTAGCGGCCGATCTTCTGCTCTCTGGCCGCATGGTGCAGGCAGACGAAGCGTTGCGCTGCGGTCTTGTGGATCATGTTGCGACGAGTGATGGCCTTGCGGAGGCGATCGCCATGGCTCGCTCTTTGGCGGGAACCGCCTTACGCCATACGGGCGCATTGGCCATTGCGGCGGACGATGCGGGGCTTGTTCAAGCGACCGCGCCATTTCTGCGCCGCTTGCGGGGTCAGGATGCGCCGCAGGAGATCGTCCGCCTGTTACGCCTCGCGGCGACACAAGATTATGCGACGGGTCTTGCCGAAGAACAGGCTGTGGCGTCGCGTCTCGCGCGCGGGCCGCAGGCGGCAGCACTCAATTATGTGACTTGGGCCGAGCGCGATCTTGCCCACCGATCACGCGCGCAATCGCAACCGGCGCGCACGGTTCAGACCGTGGGCATCATCGGCGCCGGCACGATGGGGACCGGCATTGCGGTGGCTTTTCTCGACGCCGGTTATGATGTCACGCTGATCGAGATGGATGATGCTGCGCTGACGCGTGGGGTTACGCGGATCAAGGCGATCTATGAGCGTCTCGTTACGGGCGGGCGCCTGAAAAATTCGGTACGGCAGGAAAGGCTTGGCCGTCTTTCATCTCGCACCGATCTGGCTGTGTTGGAATCCACCGATCTCGTTCTAGAGGCGATCTTTGAGGATATGGCTGTCAAAAAGATACTCTTTGCGCAGCTTGATACCATCACAAAGCCCACCTGTGTCCTCGCGACCAATACGTCTTATCTGAATATAGATCGTATGGCAGAAGGCTTGTCCGATCCTTCGCGTCTCGTCGGCATGCATTTTTTCTCGCCTGCGAACATCATGAAAATGCTGGAAGTGGTGCAGGCGGACCGAACCGCGCCGGATGTTTTGGCGACAGCAGTCGCCGTTGGCGATCGTCTCGGTAAGATCACTGTCGTCGCTGGTGTTTGCGATGGTTTCATCGGCAATCGCATTTTCTCGCAATATCGGGTCGCCTGCGAATTCATGCTGGAAGAAGGCGCGCTGCCGTTTGAAATTGATGAGGCTCTTGAGCGCTATGGCTTCGCCATGGGGCCGTTTGCCCAATCCGATTTGGCGGGGCTCGATATCTCATGGGCGCGGCGAAAGGCGCTTGCGCCGACCCGGCGGCCTGACCATCGGTATGTGCCAATCGCGGATCGGATTTGCGAAATGGGACGTTTCGGTCAGAAAACGGGCTCCGGCTGGTATCGTTACGAGAATGGACAACGCGTGCGCGATCCTGAGATCGAGGCACTGGTGCGCACGCATGCAACTGCCGCTGGTTATCCTCAGCGAACCTGGACGGCAGATGAGATCGTCGTTCGCGTTTTGGCCGTGATCGCGAACGAAGGCGCATCGATCCTCGATGATGGGGTCGCCGCGCAGGCGAGCGATATCGATCTTGTCCTGTTGAATGGCTACGGATTTCCCGCCTATCGCGGAGGACCCATGTTTGCCGGCGATGTGATGGGTTGGGATGAAGTGGTTCATCAGGTGGAATCAATTGCGACGCTCGGCGGATCATCCTTCAAAATCGCGGTGTTGGCGAAGAGGCTCGCAGCTAACAAGGCGCATATCCATAGGCCGGGCTGATCGTGATTGAATTTAAGCGCTTTACTAAACTGACCCCTTCGGGGAAGGACGTCACCCGGCCATAGCGCTCCTGGCCGATGGGGCCGCCTATACG
>VERN01000247.1 GCA_018882635.1 Beijerinckiaceae bacterium
GCCATACCATACACAAAACCTTTTCTGTGGCGGGCAACATGCTCGCAGGCCCGGCTGTGGTTGATGATACCGCGCGCGTTTTCGGGGAACGGAGCGATCTTCCCTTTGCACAAAGGCTGCTTGCGGCACTAAAGGCAGGCGAAGCCGCGGGTGGCGACAAACGTGGCAAGCAATCAGCCGCGATCCTCATTCACGATGATGAGGAATATGCCTTGCTTGATATTCGCGTCGACGACCATGCCGATCCGCTGGGTGAATTGACACGGCTCGAAGAGATATCTCGCGGCCGCTACATTCATTACCGGAAATTGATGCCGTCGCGCGCTAATCCATCAGGCGTGACTGACCGTGCCGAAATTGAACGGCGCATTGCGCAATTCATGGCCGAAGAAGAAAAGGCGCGTTGATGTCCAAGCCGCTCCTCGCCATTGAGGATTTGCGTGTTGCGTTCCATCGTCCTGATGGCCATGCCATGCACGCCGTGGACGGGATTGATCTGACTGTTTATCGCGGTCGGACATTGGGCATCGTGGGTGAATCCGGGTGCGGCAAAAGCGTGACGTCCTTGGCTGTTATGGGGCTACTGCCAAAAGGCGCAGCCGACATCAAAGGGCGCATCCGTTTTGAAGGGCAGGATCTCGCTACGATCCCTGATCGCGCGCTGCGTGATCTGCGCGGCGATCGTATCGCGATGATCTTTCAGGAACCAATGACGTCGCTCAACCCGTCCTATACGATTGGCGACCAAATTGCGGAGGCCATCCTGCGCCATCGCAACGTGACGGCGGATGAAGCCAAGCAGCACGCCATTGAGATGCTTAATCGCGTCCGTATTCCGAGCGCAGCCGAGCGTTACGACGAATATCCGCACAAATTATCAGGCGGCATGCGCCAGCGGGTTATGATTGCAATGGCCCTCGCCTGCACACCTGACCTCTTAATTGCAGACGAACCAACAACGGCACTCGACGTCACCATTCAGGCGCAAATTCTCGAATTAATGCGCAAGCTGAAAGATGAATCTGACACAGCCATCGTTCTCATCACGCATGATCTGGGTGTTGTCGCCGAGATGTGTGACGATGTAGCCGTAATGTATGCGGGGCAAGTGGTCGAACAAGCTCCATGCGCTGAATTGTTCGAGCAGCCTCAACACCCCTATACAGTGGGTCTTCTTGGCTCATTACCACGGCTTGATGGCAGCAAAGAGCGTTTGGCGGCTGTCGAAGGGTCGGTGCCCGATATGTCGCGACCACCACAGGGTTGTCGCTTTGCCTCGCGTTGCCCCTTTGTCGAAGAGGCCTGCCGAGAGGCTGTGCCTGCGCTGACAGAAATTGTCGATGGTCATTTCTCGCGCTGCCGCCGCGCGCCTTTGGAAAGGCTCGTGGCATGAGTGCGCCTCTCCTTAATCTGAAAGACATTGGCAAGAGCTTCGTTGTCAAACGATCATTGTTTGGCAAGCCTTTGCAGACCTTGCGCGCCTTAGATGGAATTGACCTCACACTGAAGCGCGGCGAAACGCTCGCAATTGTCGGCGAATCCGGCTGTGGCAAATCAACGCTTGCCCGCGTCGTGCTGCGGCTCATCGATCCAAGCGAAGGCGACATCGTGTTCGATGGTGAGACGATCACCGCCTATGCACCAGCGGCCCTACGCGCATTTCGCCGCAAGGCACAATTGATCTTCCAAGACCCGTTCGCATCGCTCAATCCACGCATGACGGTAGGCGATATTCTCGCCGAACCTCTGATGCTTCATCAGGTCGTGCCTGCCAAAGATCGCAGCGCCCGTGTGGGCGAATTGCTGAAACAAGTGGGCCTGAAACCACAGGATGCAAAACGCTTTCCGCATGAATTTTCAGGCGGGCAACGTCAACGCATTGCTATTGCGCGCGCACTGGCCGTTGAACCTGATCTGATTATTTGTGATGAACCTGTATCCGCGCTGGACGTCTCAATTCGCGCTCAAATCCTCAATCTTCTCGCGGACCTTAAAGCCAAGCTTGGCCTTTCCCTTCTGTTTATCAGCCACGATCTGTCTGTCGTCCGCTCTGTCGCGGACCGCGTCGCCGTGATGTATCTTGGTCGCGTTGTCGAGGAAGGCCGCGCGGAGGACATTTTTGCTAATCCGCGCCATCCTTACACGCGCGCTTTGGTGAATGCTGTTCCACTCCCGATCCCACGCCGTGGCGGATCCCGCGCCTTGCTCCAAGGCGATGTGCCAAGTCCAATTGCACCACCGCCGGGCTGCCATTTCCAGACGCGCTGCCCGCTTGTGATGGAGGCCTGCCGAACGGGCCGCCCACCGCTTTCACCATGCGGCAGCGAAGGCCACCGGAGCGCTTGCATCCGGCACAGCGAATTGCCTGCTTATGATTCACCGATGCGGGATCACGAAACCGCACCGGCCCTGAAGAAACTGATGGCTGCCTTTGTCCAGCCAGCAGGAATGCAACAAAAAGCGAAATGACATTGAAAGGGGATACATCATGCGTATTGGATTGATGGCTGGCCTGTTCGCCGCCGCTCTCATGAGCGGTGCCGCATGGGCACAATCACCGTCCACACTCCGGATCGGCCTTGCCGAAGATCCCGATGTGTTGGATCCGACTTTGGCGCGCACCTATGTCGGGCGCATCGTCTTCTCGTCGATTTGCGATAAGCTCTTCGACATTGATGACAAGCTGAACATCATTCCGCAGCTAGCCCTGTCACACGAAACCTCGGCTGATGGCAAAGAAGTCATCATCAAGCTGCGTCCCGGTGTGAAGTTTCACGATGGCGAAGCGATGGATGCGGAAGCCGTCAAATATTCGCTTGAACGCCATATGAGCTTCCAAGGCTCGTTCCGCCGACCGGAACTGGGCGCGGTTGATAAAATCGAAATCGTCGACCCGCTGACCGTCAAACTGGTTCTGAAAACACCATTCTCGCCGCTGATTGCGCAGCTGACTGATCGCGCAGGCATGATGGTGTCGCCGAAGGCCGCCAAGGAATCGGCTGACAAGTTTGGCCTTAAGCCTGTGTGTGCAGGCCCATACAAATTCGTCGAACGTGTGCAGCAAGACCGTATCGTTGTCGAAAAATTTGCTGATTATTGGGACAAGGCGAACGTTTTCATCGATCGTATCGTCTATCTTCCGATCACTGACTCAACTGTCCGTCTGGCCAATCTGAAATCTGGCCAGCTGGACCTGATCGAGCGTGCGCTTGCAACCGATATCAAGGACATCAAGGCGACAAAGAACATCAAGCTCGCGACGGCTCTTGAGCTTGGTTATCAGGGCCTGACCATGAACATTGCGAAGAGCGATGCTGGTAAGGCTGGCCTTGGCCTTGATCCGCGCGTGCGCGAAGCACTCGATCTCGCCATCGATCGTAAAGCGCTCAATGATGTCGTGTTCAACGGTGAATTTGTTCCGGGCAATCAGTGGGTCAACCCTGAAAATCCGTGGTATATGAAGAAATTCCCGGTCCAGGCGCGCGATATCGAAAAGGCCAAGAAGTTGATGAAAGATGCCGGTGTGAAAACACCGCTTGCCATCGACTTTATGGTGCCGAACAACCCAGAAACACGTCAGGTCGCCGAGGTGATCCAATCGATGGCGGCAGAAGCCGGCTTCGACATGAAAATCCGGATCACCGAATTCGCGACCTCGTTGCAGCAAGCGGAACAGGGCAATTATCAAGCCTATCTGATTGCCTGGTCAGGCCGCACCGATCCGGATGGCAACATCTATTCCTTTGCCGCTTGTAAGCAGCCGCTCAATTATTCGGGCTTCTGCGAAGCGGACGTTGATGCACTGCTGAACGAAACGCGCGCTGTATCGGGCATGGATAAGCGCAAGCCGATCTATGAAAAGGCAGCTGAAAAATTGCTGAACGGCAAAGGCGGCATCAGCTATCTTTACCACCGCAAGGTATTGATCGCCCATACGGATCGCTTGGAAGGCTACACCCAGCGTCCGGATGGTCTTGTCCGTGTCGTCGGCCTCAAGCTGAAATAATGAAATCGCGGGAGGCGGCACGCCGCCTCCCCTTTCTTCGGGTTCCTCGATGTTCACGCTCATCACGAAACGCTTGATGCAATTGATACCGACCTTGTTTGTCGTATCGATTCTCATTTTCTCCTTGCAGCAATTGCTGCCGGGCGATCCCGCGTTGGTTATGGCCGGTGAAGAAAAAGACCCTGAAGTGATCGAAC
>VERN01000248.1 GCA_018882635.1 Beijerinckiaceae bacterium
AACCCGATCCGTGTCACGTTTTCTACGAACCGTAGTATACCCGTGCTCACTTTTGACCCGATCTGGCGACTTCCAACGCATTAGCGTGGCCATTTGCTGACCGATCGTGAAAAGGGGACTGAACGAGGTAAAGGGATCTTGTGGGACGAAGGTGATCGCACGACCACGGATATTCTGCTCGGCCTCAGAGGGTGTTAACTGTAATAAATCGCGCTCGTCAAAGACGATACGCCCACTGGTGATTTCCGCATTCGGGGGTAAGACGCCTAAAATGGCGCGGGCAAGCGATGTTTTTCCGCATCCCGATTCACCGACAAGGCCCATAATTTCCCCGCGCCGCATGGCGAACGCGACATGGTCCAGTACGCGGGCCGTTCCATGCTCGGTGACATATTGAACAGACAGGTCTTCAACCGACAAAAGTGATTGAGAAATCACGCTATCATGATGGGTGCCAGATAGAGCTTTCACCTGATCATTTGCCATCACTGCCTCCCCGCCTGAGGCGCGGATCAAGAACATCTCTGAGGCCATCACCCATGAGATTAAATCCCATCACGACCATCAGTATTGCGATCCCAGGTGCCGTTGCATACCACCAAGCCTTCGGGAGAAATTCACGGCTTTCGGCAATCATACGTCCCCATTCAGGTGCAGGCGGTGGGGCACCAAGACCTAGAAAACCTAAAGACGCAGCAGCGAGGATGGTCGCACCCATACCAATCGTGGTTCTGACAATAATAGAGCCAGAAATGTTGGGAAGAATATGGAGCGCCATAATGCGCAGTGGAGACGCACCCATAGCCTTGGCAGCTTCTACATAAATTTCATTTCTTTGGCTGCGTGTTTCGGCATAGACAAGACGCGCCCAGAATGGCCAATAGGTTGCCGACAAGGCTAAAATTACGTTCTGAATGCTGGGACCGAGCGTTTGAGCAATTGCAATCGCCAGTACAATTTGCGGCACAGCGAGAAAGATATCTGATATGCGCATCAAGGCTTCGCTGGCCCAACCATCGAAATAGCCAGCCACAAGCCCGATGGGAACGCCGATGATGACAGCCGTTGCCGTCGCAATCACCGAAATCAAAATAGTCAGGCGCGCACCAAAGAGAAGTCGCGAATAGATATCGGCCCCCATCCGGTCTGTTCCGAGGAGAAATTGCCACCCCGGTTGAGTCAGCCGATGGTTTGGATCGAAACCTGTCACATGATCAGGATAGGTCGAGAGCGGCCCTGCAAATACAGCGACAAGGACAAGGCAAGAAATGATAACCACACCAATGAGCAAAGCCCTGTCACGAAAGATGCGTACGGCTTTCATGCTCGGCTCCTTGGGTCCAGCAATGTTTGTGCAATATCAATCAGAAGATTAACCAGGATGAAAACTGTTCCAGTAAAAAGTGTAAAAGCCATAATGGCGTTATAATCGGATTGTAAAATCGAATTATATGCAAAGAGACCTAGACCCGGCCAAGAAAATACAGTCTCAATCACCACCGCACCGGCCAAAAGATTACCAAAGACCAGACCAATTTGCGTCAATGTTCCGATCAGCGCGCTGCGTAGGATGTATTTCCAGATAATGGTACGGCGGGGCAAACCCATCGCCGATTGATAAAAGACAAAATTACTCGACAAGGCATTCAGCACGCCTGCGCGTGTGAAACGGACGATCGTAGCAGCTGCAGGAATGGCAAGGGTCGCCGTTGGTAAAGCAAGATACCAGAGCGATTTCGCAAACATCTCACCGTCTCCGGTGAGCATTGCATCGATTGTATAAAAACCAGTGATGCTGTCAGGGCCCCAACCATCAATACGCCCTTGAACAGGAGTGATGCCAAGTGTCATGGAAAAGAACAATTGTAAGAGAATGGCGAGCCAAAAGGCGGCCATCGCCAATCCTGCCATGGTTACAAGTCGGATTACTTGATCAATGAACTTGTTACGATTGAGGGCAGAGACGACACCTAGCGGTACGCCGATGGCAATGGCAACAACCATTGCCGCAATTGCCAATTCAAAAGTTGCTGCCAGACGGCCGATGAGGTCCTCGGCGACGGGACGTTGCGAATATAAGCTAATGCCCATATTGCCACTTAAAACGTCACTCACATAGTTCACGAATTGTTGCCAGAGTGGCAGATCAAGACCAAATTTTTGACGTAAGGCCTCGATCTGCGCTGGAGAGGCATTCTCACCCGCCATCACGCGTGCAGGATCGGCGGGTATGATACGCGAGATAAAAAAGACGATCCCGATGAGGCCCAGCAAAGTCGGCGGCATCCATGCGATGCGCCGCAATGCTAGGACGAGAATGCGCATTTTGAACTAACCTTCCATTTCAATCCAGCGAACATCTTGCGCATCGCCGATGGGGCAGAAGCGGATGCTCTTCGTATTCTTGGTGAAGGCACCATGGAATTTGGTATTATTAATGAAGATACCTGCAGCATCCTCTACAAGGATTTGCGAAACCTCTTCATACATAACGCGACGTTTTTCTTGATCCGTCACTATAAGTGCCTGGTCACATAATTCATCGACACGTGGATTTGAGTAGTAGCTTGCGTTACCTGCATCAAAGTTTTTGGTATTAAACAAGAAACCAGTCCAATTGTGTGGATCAGCGAAATAAGCGCTCCTCCACAACGGGATAAGGTCGTGTGCTCGCTCACGATCATTTAGTTTCGGTGCGATGGTCGTGTAAGGTTCGGTAACGATTTTGACTTCAAGGCCGATCTTAGCGCAGCCTGCTTGGAGCATCTGCGCAGCCTGTTCCGATTGCGGATAGCCGGCCATGGCACCAATCTGAAGGGGCCTGACATTCTTCACTTGCGCGAGATGATATTTTGCCTTGTCGAGATCATATGTGTAACCCTTCAATCCTTTTGGCGCACCCCACATTGGGTTCGGAATGATGCCATTATTGCGCACCACTGTTCCGCTCAGTATCTTGTCGTTGAAGCCATCATAATCGAAGGCGTAGCACAACGCTTTACGCATATTGACGTCGTTGAGCGGCGCCTTCCAATGATTGATGATGAAGTAGAAAGTACGGATGCTTTCGGCTTCCCAAGTCTTGATATTAGGATTTTCTTTCATGCGAGCCATCTGTTCGGCTGGCAAATACCCATCTGTTGTATTGAATTCACCTTTCATGACACCGAGGACGCGCGTCGCTGTTTCCATCACGACACGAAATTCTGCATCATCAATGGGGTTCTTGCCCCAGCCGGCGAAATGCCCCTCAAACCGTGCCGCCTGAAACCCGACCGCGGGATCGTAGCGACGCAAAGCGTAACCACCACTCCCCGCTTCATTCTTCGAAAGCCAATCAGCGCCCCAATCGCCATTCTTTTCGTTCTTTTTGACGAGTGCGCTGTTGACGACCCATAGCTCAGAGAGGACAGCCATAAAGACGGCAAAAGGAGCCTTAAGTGTGAATTGGACAGTCCGCGGGTCAAGTGCCTTGGTTGTACCAGGCTCAACCACATCCTTGAAAAGGCCGTAAGCACCTTTCTTCAAGGCAAGAATGCGCTCCATAGAATAGACCACATCGGCAGAGGTCATCACAGTGCCATCATGAAACTTTACATTCGGCTTCAATGTGAATGTGTACACCTTTCCATCCGGTGAAATATCCGCCTTTTCAACAAGCCACATTTGAAGTTTTGGCGGATTATCAACCCAGCGTGTCAAAGCGTCATACATATTAAGACGAACAGCGATCCGGCCAATGTCAAAAAGCTGATGCGGGTCGAGAATATCGTAAGGATTGTTATTCGCCGTCACAAATTTGCGGCGCGCTGCGAGAGCTTCGCCATTCATGCCGATCAAGCCTGCCGCCGACAATCCCATCAGGGCGGTACGGCGGTTGATGGAGAGGGGTACAAATTTCGTCATTTGAAGTCACTCCCTGAGATCTCGTTTGAACCAGCCTATGTGACGTGACGGCCTTGCTACAAGGGTGAACCTGTCACGGGTAGAATTTGCCCGGTGATAAAGGAGGCCCGATCGGATGCTAGAAACAAGACGGCATCAGCGATATCTTCGGGTCGCCCCATGCGCCTGACGGCAATGGATTGGGAAAATTGAGCCTTGAATTCGTCGCTATAGCTGTTCCACTGCCGTTCATAATCGGGGCTCGTGGTCATAAACCCGGGCGCTACACCATTTACGG
>VERN01000035.1 GCA_018882635.1 Beijerinckiaceae bacterium
ATCCCAATACCATGCGGTGTTGCTGACACCAGGCAAGAGTAGAGACGCTAAGCAAAGCAAGGCAGCCAGAGGGCCAAGCCACGTCCAAGTGGGGAGATGCGCATGCGCAGAATGAGGCATCAGCCGACCATGTGTTGCGACAGGGAGAATTCATCCGTCCCATGACTGATTTAGATGGTCAATAGAAAAGACTCGGAATGGAACAAAATTAGCCAGCCTCTTCAGCGGGATAGGCTGTGATTGGAGAATAGCGTTGCGCGCTCCATGATGCTTGTAAACTTACTAGTTGCCCTTTCTAAGGGACACCGTTCTATTCAATTCAAACATCCCCTCGCGCCTCGTTGCGTCACCTCCTGTTGCTAGCGTTGTAATCCATGTCCAATCGTTCTTCTTCTCTTATCCCGTCTGATCCTTTGTTCTCGTTGCAATGGCATTTGCGCAATGTAGGGCAGGCTCTTGCAGCGAAGCCGGGCCAAGACATCAATGTGACGTCCGTATGGCCGGATTACAGCGGTAAGGGAATCACGATTGCCGTTGTCGACGATGGCTTTGAGGCATCTCATCCTGATTTGGTTAGCAATTATAATTTCAATGCGTCACGGGATCTCGGCACCGGAATGATCGGTGCCTTGCCTGTCGATCTTGCGGTGGATGATCACGGAACATCCGTTATTGGCCTCATCGGTTCAAGAGCCGGTAATGGCATTGGTGGCGTCGGTGTCGCTTGGGATGGGCAGATCATTGGCTATCGCCTGAATATGGATCTGCAATCGGCCAATGTGATGGCAAAACAATTCGCAAGCGCTGTCTCGCTCGCAATCGCCTCGGGTGCCGATATCATCTCCAACAGCTGGGGGCCGATGTTTCTGCCGTTCGACCAGCAGGCCAATCAGGCGGCCTATGTAGCCGCCGCCAAGCAGGCTGCGCAATTTGGGCGGCAGGGGCTTGGCATGGTAACGCTCTTTGCCGCAGGCAATGACGGGCGAGATAATCTCAACGTCAATTACGACCCAACAGATAATCTCCCCTTCGCCATCATCATCGGCGCATCCGAGGCAGACGGCAGTTTGGCTGATTTTTCAACACCGGGCGCGAGCGTGCTTGCATTGGCGCCGGGGGTCGGCCTTGTCACAACCGATCTGCAAAGCATTTGGGGTGCGAATAAGCGGGAAGGTGTCGCTGGCAATTATGGCGATACGCAAGAATCCGTTTTCACCGGTACATCGGGAGCGACACCCGTCGCCGCTGGCGTGGTTGCTCTGATGCTGAACGCGAACCCAAATCTAGGTTATCGCGACGTTCAGGAAATTTTAGTCAACTCGGCGCGCAAGGCAGATTTCACATCTCATCCGAAAGCCACGTTTACGCATACGGCAAGCTGGAATGGCGGAGCGTTGCTCACAGGCGATGGTTTCGGTTTTGGCAATCTGGATACGCACAATGCGGTTCGTCTTGCCGAAAGCTGGCAGAAAACAAGCACCTTTGCCAATCTTCAGCTCATCGACAGTAGTGTGACGACGCAAGCGCTGACCGTTCAGGCCGGGCAATCTGCTTCGGTTGTCGCCCGATTTGCGGCCGGCAATCTCGTAGAGCAGATGACGGTCAGTGTTGATCTCGACGCAACGCGTTTGCAGGACTTGACGCTCGCTCTGACCAGTCCCGGTGGCACGAAGAGTGTGCTTCTGGATAAAGCGCCGACGGAGGATGGTCCCCTGCCGCAGAAGTTGAACTATACGTTCAATACAGTTCTCAATTGGGGTGAAACGCTGCAGGGTGATTGGACTCTCACCATGACCAACGCTGCCACTGGTGCGCCGGTCAAGCTCAATAGCTGGTCAATGAAGGCTTTCGCCAGCGATATGACAACGCCGCAAACGCAAATCTTTACCGATGAGTTTTCTGCCTTTGTCGCAATCGATGCCAGCCGGTCGCACTTGCATGTAAAAAATGGCGCTGATCTCAATGCGTCTGCTGTCACTGGCGATGTTATTTTTGATCTTGCGCAGGGTCACGGCCAGATCGGCGCGAACACAATCTCGCTCGTCGATGCCTTGCAGCATCGCAATCTCTTCTCGGGCGATGGCAACGATCATCTGATTGGCAATGCTGTCAATAATGTTCTGATGGCTGGGCGTGGGAACAATGTGATTGACGGCGGCGGTGGCACCGATACGGCCGCTTATATTGGCGATCGATCCATGTATCGTGTCGAAAAAGTCGATGATGGTTTCCGCGTCGTGTCGACTGTTCTGTCAGGTGGTGGAACAGACGTCGTCAAGAACATCGAGTTGGTTAAGTTTGGCACGGTTGTGATGCCGGTGCTCTCTGCGCTCGACCAGACAATCGAAGTGGCTAGTTTCTACGACGCGCTGTTTAACCGTGCGCCTGATGCCGATGGCCTTGAAGCGTGGATTGATGCGTTTCTCGGGAATGGACTATCGGCAAAGCAGATTGCCACCCAATTCACGCAAGCGGTTGAGGGCGGTATCGGTGCGACATCAACAGAAGCTTTTGTCGCACAATTATACCGGGCCGCACTCGATCGGGCGCCCGATGCCGCTGGGCTCACGGGTTGGGTTCGGCTTCTCGACGGGGGACAGGCTGATCGTGGCGATGTACTGACCGCTTTTGTCAAATCGGCTGAATACCAATCCTCTGCCATCCACCTCGTCGCGCAACACGTGTCGCAGCTTGGTGATTTTTGGGATGCGTGACGATCGACTAGGATCAAAGCCCATGACAAAATACGGTTATCTTCTCGCGCTCGCTGCCTGCCTTGCTCTTGCCGGTTGCCAGACGACTGAGGAAATTGCGCAAGAGGACGATTCCATTTGCCGCGGCTATGGCCTGCAATTCGGCACGCCAGACTATGCGCAGTGTCGGCAATTTCAGCAATCGGATCGCACAGCCAGATATCAGGCTTATCAGCAACGCCAGGCGATGGAGAGTGTGGCTCGGACGATTCAGAATACTGCCGCTCAAAAAGAACGTGACAAGAAAGTCAATCAACGATGCTATTTTACTGAGCCTGATAAAGCCGGCTGGTCAAAACGTGTGTGTGAAAACTATTGATCATTTATGATCCCCTCCATGACGTTTGCGTGTCACTTGGATACGTGCAATGGGATGGCATAAGAGGATTTAATTGATCCGCTTTGTTGCTTTGTTCTGACGATCGTTTCAAGGTTCTTTATGTCCAACGTCGCGTTGACTTCCTCAAAACCGTCCTCACTGCCAAAAGTCGTTGCAGCCGGAGCTATTGGCAATATTCTCGAATGGTTTGATTTTGCTGTTTATGGTTATTTTGCTGTCTTTATCGGGCAGGCTTTTTTCCCGCAGTCTGATCCTGTTGCACAAGTCATTGGTGCTTTCGGTATTTTTGCCATTGGCTATCTGGCACGCCCAATTGGGGGTATTTTAATTGGTCATTTTGGAGATCGTTACGGCCGAAAATTTGCGATGACGCTGTCGGTTGGCGCCATGGCCATCCCAACTTTTTTGATCGGCATTTTGCCTGGCTATGCTGCCATCGGTATTGCTGCCCCCATCCTGTTGACCGTGCTGCGCACCGTGCAAGGATTATCGCTTGGGGGTGAATACACCACATCGATGATTTTTATGGTTGAGCATGCCCCACCGCATCGTCGCAATCTTGCTGGGGCGACGGCTGCGAGCGGCGCCATTCTTGGTATTTTGCTTGGCTCAGCAACAGGCGCACTGCTCGCTGCGATTATGCCAAAGGATATGCTCGCGAGTTGGGGTTGGCGCATTCCATTTCTCTTCGGGCTTGTGATTGGCTTGATGGGTGTTGTTCTCCGACGTCATCTGCCAGATGGCGAAGTCAATCAGGAAGGAAGCGCGCCGCTCGTCCAAGTGTTGCGTCATCATCCGTGGCCTGTGCTACAAGTGGCTCTGCTGTGTCTCGTCAATGCAGTCGGGTTTCAGCTCGTCTTCGTCTATTTGGTGAGTTGGCTACAACTTGTTGACGGCATCTCACCCGCTGTTGCGTTTGAGGTGAACACAACAAGCATGGCCTTTTTTCTTGCGGTGACGTTCATGTCTGGCGCGTTGGCCGATCGAATCGGAAATATTCCGATCATGGCTGTGAGTTCTGCTGGCTTAGTGGTGTTGGCCATTCCGCTTTTCACGCTCCTTGTCGGTGCAAGCCATGGCACCATCCTGATCGCCCAAATGACCTTTGGTGTTTTGCTCGGTCTTTATATCGGAGCCCAGCCCGGACTGATCGTGATGCATTCGCCTAAAGCAGTTCGGTGCACGGCGCTTGCCATCGGCTACAATCTGACCCTCGGCCTCATTGGCGGCCTATCGCCCTTGACTGCGCAATGGCTCATTCACCGGCTCGATGATGCTGTCGCACCGGGATACATGATTGCCGTCTTGGCAGCGGTGTCATTCGTGGCGCTTTATCCGTTTTACAAACGCGAGAAGGCCTCAAAAATCGCATTGATGTCGTAAGAGTGATGTCTCGACCGGCCCATAGAACGGAAATGGCTGGGATTAGTATTGGTTTTCTGTTCCCGCGTAGACGCTTATCCGATCATCCATTCAGGATGGGCCGGCTCTGATTTTTGAAGAGCACCCAAAATAAGCTGAAAAACTGATATAAATATATTACACTTATTTTGGGTGTTTTTAGCCGCACGTCTCAGTTTATTTTAGGTAATTCAAAGAGCCCGTCTAATCTACTTGTGGTCTTACAAGTGGCATCACAAACGCAAGCGTGGCTAATTCGGGCTCTCATCAAGAGGAGACGATTATGAAAAAAATCGCATGGGCGTTACTCGCGGGCCTTGCCATTTCAACGGTGCAGATGGGTAACATGGCCCACGCCCAGTATACTGGCGGCCAAGTAGCCAACACGCCGACGACGGTGGCCGAAGTCTTAAAAAACGGGACTGATGACCAGCGCGTCACCCTGCGCGGCCAAATCGTTCGTCGCCTCTATGGTGACAAGTATATTTTCTCAGATAGCACTGGCGAAATTCGCGTCGACATTGATCAGGATGAATGGCCGGCCGGCCAGCCCATCAATGAAAAGACGATGGTTGAAATCATCGGTAAGGTTGATGTTGACTGGGGTCGAGTGACTGAAGTTGACGTCAAAGTTCTTCGTATCGCAAAGTAAAATCGCTTAACTTCCCTGTCGTCCTTCGCTGTGAAATTTCGTAGCGAAGGACACACTCTGTGCGCGCGTGCTCCCATGAAACATTCTTTTCGTCGTTCACTCTTGCTTTCAAGCGTTGTCCTTTTTGCCACACCGCTCGTTTCGTTCGCGCAGGTTTCAACTCCGGCGCCAGCAAAGCCTGCACCCCTGCCAGCTTCGTCGAGCCAGCCCATGTCGTGGTCGGGGCCTTACATCGGTTTAAATGCCGGTATGACGGGCGGGTCGTTCGCCTATAGCCCAATCGAAATGGAAGCGCTTAAACCGAATGAGCCCCAAGAACTCACCCAGAACCGCATTCGGAATAGTGCAGCGGGTGGATTTTTTGGTGCGCAAATCGGCTATCTCTACCAATTCCAAAATAATGTGGTTTTGGGTGCCGAAGCTGATTTTCAAATTGGACCTTATTTGACGTCCGGCACCGAGCGCGAAATCAGCAGCGAGACCAATAAGCGCGAATCGGAACTTGCAAAGTTTAAGACAAGCTATTTTGGTACGTTGCGCGCTCGCCTTGGTTACGCCATTGGTCCTGTGCTGCCCTATGTAACGGGCGGTCTCGCATTTGGTCGCACGCAGACGATGTTTGCTGAAGGTGAACCGGAGCCCGGTAAACCAGCTTCTGTCACAAGTGGCAAAACAAATTGGGGTTATGCGGTTGGCGCAGGCGTGGAATATGCCATCGCACCGGCTTGGCGTTTGAAAGCGGAATATCTTTATACAAGCCTGTCATCCTATCAGGCGCAAGGCCTTGAAAACGTCACGTTCAAATTACCAACATCCTTCAATCTTGCTCGGATCGGTGTGAATTATGCGTTTGGCGCGCCTTCATTCCAACCCAACAGCTTTTATCCTCAACCAGCCATCGGCGAAGGGCCACCACGGTTTGATGGTTTCAGCATTGGTATAAATGCGGGCATTGCTGCGGGCATTTCAGACGTCGACAAGCTCAAGACAGAGGATACTCAGACGACCCAAAAGACAGAAAGGCGACAGGCCTCTGGCGGCCTCGCCGGTTTTGAAATTGGGTATCACTATAAATTTGCGAATAATGTCGTGGTGGGTGCTGTTGCGGACTATCAATGGACCAATTATGGCGTCTTTTCGAGTGAATCTGAACAAAGCGCAGCCGAAGCCGAGCGTGAAAAACTGACGATCGGCATTCCGCAATTTGGCACGGTGCGGGCCCGGGTTGGCTATCAGTTTGGTTCGTTCATGCCCTACATCACGGGCGGCCTCGCTTATGGTCGCGCGACCTATCGTGAAGCGGTTATGCCGCTTGAAGCGGAAAAGGTTCCCGCCAGCAATCAGGCGACAAAGATCGGCTATGCTGTCGGCGCCGGCATCGAATATGCTTTGACATCACAAATCGCTCTCAAAGTCGAATATCTCTTCGTCGATTTGGGAACCATATCCGCCTTCAGTAGCGAAACGGGGCGCATTAAAGCGCCGCTCGATATGAATATCGGGCGTGTCGGTATAAGTTATCATTTCTAACGATGCGCTGACGAACCAACCTTAGACGTTGCGTTCAGGATGCTGGTGTGGCTGCTCGCAACAGCGTCCGCAGCTCGGCGGTATGGTGCGTAAATGGTGATGTATCGCGTAGTGCGTGATCCCGCTCGCGTGGGAGATTGATCGCAATATTTGCGAGAAGATGACCAGGATGCGCTGACATCACGAGCGCTTGTTCACTGAGATAAACCGCCTCTTGTACTGAATGGGTTACAAACAAAACTGTCGTTCCAGTTGCGGCCCATATGCGGCGAAGTTCTCCGTTCAGCCTCTCACGTGTCATCTCATCAAGAGCACCGAACGGCTCATCCATCAAAAGCAATTTCGGTTGATCAAGCAAAGCGCGCGCGATCGCGACACGCTGACGCATGCCGCCTGATAATTCACGGGGCCAAGCTTTTTCCCATCCCGCTAATCCTACCAACTCTAAAAGCTCAGTGGGCGTCGGCTCATTTGCGCTCATGCGTTCAATCCATCCCAGTTCGCGCGGCAAAGCAATGTTATCGATTGCGTTGCGCCATGGGATCAGTGCCGAATCCTGAAACACGAAACCGATCATACGCTGCTTGCGGGCGGTGTCCGGCTTCTCGCCGAAGATCTTGATGGTGCCTTCGGTTGGTTGGACGAGGCCTGCTATGGCGCGCAACAAGGTCGATTTTCCGCACCCTGATGGCCCCAGAATGCTCACAAAGCTGCCCTGCGCAATCGTGAGGGATACGTTTTCTATGGCCGTAACGATCCGGTCGTCACCGTCAAAGCGAACGGTCAGATTGTGGCATTCCAAGGCTGCGAAGGTTTCACTCAGTTCTGCCATTGTGCTTTGAGCCGTTTCGGTGGACCGCTTTTATCCTTGATAACCACAATCAAAATCTTCCGGCGCTGAACGCGTCTTGCCCCCTTACACCGAAGGCCAGTATAACCATATAATTAGAGATGTAATTATTCAAACTAACTACTGAGGGTTGTTGTTCGTCGATATTAAGCCTATTCTTCAAAAGCCAAATCAGCGTTCTGGCCTTTCTCAAATATTTTTGGCCGTTTGCAACTATATTCTTACTATTATTGTTCCATTCACTATCTGTTGGCCGGCGGGTATTAGAACTATCCGCTCCTCCCAGCCCAAGAAGAATGGGACGAATAACTTGAATTCAAAACGGTCCAGTTTCGCCCTAGCAGTTCACACTAATTGAATGCATGTTTGGTAAACTACAGATTGGTAATGCTATTACTACAGAGTATTTTCGAGTGATATCGGTGAAAATATTTTGAAAATCAGGCTTCAAATACTCTTGCAGAATTATATTAATTTGAAATTTTCTGAAAAAATTTAACGCAAAAACCTCTTTTTGAGCCAACGAGCGCATCGTCTAGCAACCCGACAAGGTTTTGGTTCAACTTTAACCTTGCTGCCTCAGTTTCGCGATTTAATTTATCCCAAGACTAAAAAGGCGTCAGTCTCAAGGGTGAATTATGTCTGAAGTAAAATCACAATCGGCTTCTACTCGCAGTGCCTCATCAAATATTCTGACAGGTATTGGAGGCCAAGGTGCCAAGGACATTCTCGCTGCGTCGGCTGAAGCTGGAAATACGCCCCTCTTCATTGCATATAATTTTCCAGGATTACTTGGTACCACTACATATGCCGCAGATCCTTTAAAGGGCCAGATGATTGGCAACGGCGAGGGTCAGTATTTCACAAAATGGGCCCCAGCCATAGTAGGAAATCCAAAACAAGATATCTCAGCTAGCGCACTTGCCCAAAGTATAAAAGACTATGCCCAAAACACATTAAAGACTAATGGGCTTTTCTCGTCTCTTATTCCTAACACAAAAGATGGATTTATTGCCTCGACAAATAATGTCTATCAGAGGGAGAATTATATTACAAAGCAAGGTGATGTAGCCCTTCCTCCCGAATATCGCTCCTATATTCAGCCCGCTATCACCGCTTATCAAGGACTTTTCAATAGCACAGCCAATAGCCCTCTAAATCTTGATCTTCGAAATAATCACCAAAACAATACACTCTTACTAGGGCCCTATTCAAATGCGAATATCGTTGTTGGTGATGGGAATAATATCATCATCAACTCACCGGCTATGTTCGATGCAAGCTTAAGCGTTTTTCAGAGAGGCTATTTCGATACAACGGCCCAAAAATCATCATTCTGGTTTTTCTATCCCGCCGCGCAAGGGGCCGCCAAGTCCAACACGCTTAATCTCGGTGAAGGAAATAACCTTGTCTATTTTGATAGTAGCATGAAACTCATTGCCACCAAGGACGGTGATAACGTCTTTGTTCCTTCGTTTGGATCATTCAATTGGGCTAAAAACAATTTTCAGCAATCGACGCGGAGTGATACCTATTATCAACCGACAGCTGATAATAAAACATGGTTTACGCCCTTCACGTTGAGTGGGACGTCGGGCGGAACAGCTGAAAATAAAAATTATGGTGCATTTGATACGTATTCCATCGTTGGCAACTACGGTGACGGAAATGAAACTCACCGTAATCCAAGTTCGTATTCTCAGATGACTTATGTCGGTGGTGCCGCTGGCGCGCCTAACAATCCCTTGCGCGCCGAGGGTGACCCCGATCCAACCAAGCTTCCGTCGATTGGCGGCCAGAAGATCAAAGCTGGAAATGGTAATGATGTCTTTTACGGTGTTGATCCATACTTTTATCATTACAATGAAATGTCGGTTGATGGCAGCACGATATCGACAGGCATAAAAGGCGAGGCCAATCGTGATGTTTTCATTATCCCTACCACAAACACAAAAAACGAACGCTTCAGCTTTCAAAATTTTGAAACAATAACGATGCTAGGCGGCCGAGGTAATGATATATTTTACCTTGGTAATCCCACACGTATAGCGCCTGATGGTCTCCAATATCAGGGAGACTATTCTTATAAGATTTCAACAAATCGAGAGTTTCTTGCGGATCAAACATCGCGAGCAAACAAAGACTTTTTCCAAAAAAATCCAGGTGTCGACATTATTGAAATTAATTTGTCATCCGATTTAAGAAAGCTCACAAATACAACCCAATCCTATGATCCTGTATCGGGGCAAAATCAATTAGGTGCCGACTTTGCTAAGGCTGCCGTGACGGGATATTTTGGCGCTGCTGATAAGCTGCTCGATACATTCACCAATATCGGTGAATCATTCAAATTTATGCCCCTCATCGATATTGGCTTATCGGCGGCCACCGGCATTTCGGAGATGATCAAAATATTCACGCCGGCTGTACCTCCGCCGGTCGTCGTCTCCAATGATGTGCTGACGCAGCCTCTTGGACAATGGCGGCAATCTGTCGAAGTCTCTGACTGGAATCCGGGAACTATTATTAATATCAAAATTGATCCAACATTCTCAACGCAGCAATTGCCCGGACGTTGGTCAAACATCATTGTTGGATTGGAACAAATCAATACCAGTTCCGATGGGAAAGGGACCGCTATTTTCTGGCAAAAAGGTGGTGATCCAGCCAAAAATAAAATGTTTGTTCTTGATGGTCTTGGAGTTGAGGCTGCCGGATATTACTCCTTTAACTTTAAAACAGGAAAATATGATCAAATTACTGATCGCAATTTGGACTTTTTTGGAACTATTACCCCAGGTGTTCAGGGCATATCGCCGCTCAAGAACTACAAAGCAAATAATGGCTTTGTATTCTCGTCAGAAAATCCAGCAATTGCGTCCATGGCACCGCAGGGAGCTTATCAATTTTATTGGAGCGATAAGAATAATCCAAGTCTTCAAGTTAATGGTCGCGACTTATTGAATGAGGCGCGCGAAAGCTCTCAAATATTGTCAGTGCAATTCGACTCCCGTTCTCTTGGTTGGTATTGGCAACCAAGCTATATATCAAGCTTACCTCCAGGAAAAAGTAATCCAACGGAAGAGGAATTAAGAAACGCAATCTCCATCGACGAAAATACAAGTAAGTTATGGATTGTGGATGCTATTGATTCAACAAAGTGGGAATACCACACGTTTGCTGATTTCAAAACAAAGACTGAAGCTTTCCAAGATGCGCTTCAAGCAAAAACTTATTATCAAATTCCAAATCGAAAAGGTAATCTCGTCGATCCTGATCAAAAGCTGACACAGAACCTCGTCGATGATTTTGAGCTTTTGATCGATATCATGCCAAACCTTAAGAGCCTTCAACAAAGTGTTGCAGCGAAGGTAAAGCTCACTAACTTAGGTCAAATCTCGGCCGTCGAACAGGCTGGCAAAGGTGTTGATATTTTCTTTGTTCCAGATCAAGCTACCGCAGACATTTATAAAATGACCGTGACGTCGCTGAACGGTAAAATTACTGCGTCTGATCCGGTACAGCAGAAGAATGCCGATGTCTGGTCATTTGAAATAGCGCATATGCGCGATATCGATGGTGATAATGTTGTTGGTGCATCTGCTGTCGAGGCCATCAAAACGAAAACCAATCCGGTAAACATTATCGAAAGTTTCTATGTCTCAATTTTAGAGCGCGCTTCAGATCCAGAAGGTTTGGCGGCTTGGGTTCAAGCGCTTGAAAAATCCGGCGATGAGCTTGCCATTGTGAGGGCATTTTTGGTCTCGCCTGAAAAGCAGGAGATTATACCAGACTCCTACTTTATTGATAACCTATACGCCCTCTTACTCAATCGACATGCGGACAAGAGCGAGGCTAAGGGTTGGATAGATGCGATTGAAGACGGTGTTAGTCGCGCTCAGATTGTCGATGGGTTCCTGAATTCTTCTGAATTTATGGCAATTATCGGTACGCCTCACCTCAATGAAAGCGCAATACATTGAAGTGCTGTCCAAGTTTGGGCCGATAAGAATTGGAATCGTCAGGGTTAAAGCTCAGGACGGTTAAGCCGCCGATAAGCCATTTAATGGCGATATCGCCGGCTTTTTACCGATCGCGCTGTATAGCCCAGCCTCGTTATAGTTTCTGTGCCAAGCCTCCATTTTTATTCGCGCGTCCTTAACGATCATAAACCAGTGAGTATTCAAGCATTCAGCTCTGAACTTGCCATTGAAGCGCTCGATGAAGGCGTTGCCGGTCGGCTTGCCAGGATGGAAGAAGTCCAAGGTCACGCCCTCGGGATTAAGCCCACGGATCCAGATCGCGGTTCACAAACTCAGTCCCCTGATCGACTCTTATCGTCTTCAGATAGCCAATCTTGGTGCAAACCCGCTCAAGTGTGGCAACGAACGAGGCTCAGCAGTTCCTTGATACTGCTTCCTCTAGGATCAGCTTCTCAATCGTAAGATCCGACACGGCTCTGCGGTGCCGATTGTTGTCGACCTCCAGCTTTTTCAGGCGCTTCACCCTATCAACCTTCAGGCTGCCATACTCGGATCGGCACCGTTTGTATGGTGCTTGAGAAACGGGAACCGATCGGATTGCCTCCGCCATAGGCCAACCCACGCTCTGCTAGAGCCTCCGTCGGTGTCAGCTTGGCACAATCTCTTCAGGCTCGTGTCTTTTGTTGCTCATTCTTCCATCCTCAATCGTGAGGTGCCCCGCGCAAAATGGTCCGGATTTGATGTTAGTTTTTAAGCGGATTTTCCATCTAGGATCGAGGGAGATCGGCTATGAAGAAGAAGCGGTTTTCGACTGAACAGATTGTTTCGGTTTTAAAGCAGGCGGAGATGGGGATGGCGGTTGCCGACCTCATCCGGCAGATTGGGATATCGGAACAGACCTTCTATCGTTGGAAGAAGCAGTATGGTGGGCTTCAGTCTGAACAGGTCCGGGAACTCAAGCAGTTGACCGAGGAGAATACCCGGCTGAAGAAGCTCGTGGCTGAGCTTAGTCTGGACAAGTCGGTATTACAGGATGTTCTGTCAAAAAAGTTCCCAGGCCAGCGCTCATGAAAAGCGTTGTAGACTACGTGACGGCGTGTCACGGCTACAGCGAGCGCAAGGCCTGCGCGTTAACACGCCAGCATCGCTCAACGCAGCGTAAGCCCATGGTCAGGGATCCGCGAACAGCAGTTCGTCAGCGGATGCATGAGATCGCGCAGACACGTATTCGGTATGGCTACCGACGTGTGCACATCATGCTCAGACGTGAGGGATGGGATATCGGCCGCAATCTCGTCTATCGGCTTTATCGCGAAGAAGGCTTGGTATTACGGACAAAACGGCCACGTCGACGCAAGATGGTCGTTCATCGCGAAGCGCGGTTTCAACCTAAGCAACCGAACGAGGCCTGGAGCCTCGACTTCATCCATGATGAACTCAGCAATGGTCAGAAGTTCCGAGCCTTAACGGTTGTCGATATCTTCACACGCGAAGGATTGGCAATCGAAGTCGGACATCGGTTACGAGGCGAGAACGTCGTCGAGGTTCTCAACAAGCTTGTTCGTCTCAGAGGAGCGCCTAAATACCTCTTCGCTGATAATGGCGCAGAGTTCACCGGCCAGCTTGTCGACCTCTGGGCGTATCATCATGGAACACGAATAGACTTTTCCAGACCGGGCAAACCAACCGACAACGCCTTCATCGAAACTTTCAACGGAACGCTGCGCGACGAATGCTTGAACATCCATTGGTTCGGATCGATCAATGAGGCAAAGCGGCTGATCGAGGCGTGGA
This sequence comes from Beijerinckiaceae bacterium, assembly GCA_018882635.1. GTDB lineage: Bacteria > Pseudomonadota > Alphaproteobacteria > Rhizobiales > Beijerinckiaceae > TNE-4. The sequence continues at coordinate 13,304 of VERN01000035.1, forward strand.
GGATCGATTACAACGAGAGTCGTCCTCACATGGCTCTTGGCAATAAGACGCCTTCGGAATATTGTTCGTACGTAATTCCTTTGCCGCAAGCAGAGGGTCTAAGGCCCGCTGAAAACTAAACCTCAGTCCGGACCACCAAAGCCAAGCGCTTCAATCGGCTCAAAATCCATACATCAGAGTGGATCACTTTTCAGGAGCAGGCCAGTTTTGGAAAAAGTAAGAATCAATTCATGATTAAATTTTCAGTTTAGCCACTGCCGCCCCAAACATCTTCAAAGGCACGGCCCTCAGCTCTCAGTTTTGAAAACAACTCTTCTCCAAAAGCCAGAGGAACAGCCTTTCCGATTGTCTCGGCATTCCCGCATATATATATATGCGCTGCGTTATCAATTAGAGTTTTAAGTTCTTCCATTCTATTCCTAATTACATCTTGAACGTATCGCCCTGTATCGCGACTGTTCTCTGGATCCCGAGATAAGGCCCAATAGACTTTCACAACGCCAATCTGTTCAGCCTCCTGAAATTCATCATGGTAAAGCTGATCAAAACCTCTCTGTTGACATCCAAGAATTACAACGCATTCAGCAAGTTCTTGTCCTAATTTTTTTTGCTGAAGTCTTTCCTGTAAAAAGGCTCTGAATGGCGCGACACCCGTGCCAGCACCGACCCAAATCATTGGAGTGAGCGGAGACGTCGGAAGTTTAAAATGTGAACGCAGAATACCAATTCCGAGTACATCTTCTTCCGCTAAACTGGCAATAAAATTTGAGCTTATCCCTTCAAAAACTCCTTTCCCCCTCCAATGAGGACCACGCTGAACCCCTACTGTAATCGAAAGCTCTTTCGGATTGAGAGAGGGGCCTGAAGAAATTGAATAATATCTCTTCTTAAGTGGCTTCAGTATTTCAAGCGCAAGGCAGAAATCAATCCTAGCATTTTCAATGTTCGATAAGAAGTCAACAAGCGTAATGCGTCTATTTTTTATCTGCGAATTAAATTCTTCTTCATTAAGAAAAAGCAGATCAGAGCAAGCTGATTTCACAGTATCATCGGCATGTTTCTGTAAAAATAGTATATCTTTTCTCGTGAGAACAGTATCAAGATCAATAAAACCTGAAAATAGATCCCAATATGTTATTGGCTTGTTTAGTGGAAGCCAGCTTGATTCGGAATCGGTAGCATTGATTATAATCAACTCCTCTGCATCGCATTTTAATGTTTGCAGAGCTTTATCAACTTTGTGACGGGTATTAGTCGGCACGATATAAATATAATCGCCAGCTTCATAACGAAATCCTTCGGGCAGCATAAGCTGAATATGCCTTGTAGATTTATTCGACGGCGCATCCGTGTTTTGGTGAATTAACTCCCTATTTTGAAGCACCTTTGCGAATTTCATATCCGTGAGCAGCGAAAACGGGCTTCTATGCTCAAGCTTAGAGATCGAATAATTGAGCGTGTTTGCTTCGTCAGATATTGAACGAATTCCATTTAGCGTCCAAAATTCTGACATCCACCTATCAAACTTTGAATCGTAATCTTCATTGGCATTTAAATATAAAATAGGCAAAATTTCGGTCGCATCGAGGCGCTCGAGCTTGGTATGGATAAGATTTGGTATAGCCATATATGTGCTTTGCCAAGCCGTATCACCAACTCCAATTATCGAATAAGAAATATCTGAAAAATCAATTTTATCCTCATTAACTAAGCTTATAAAACTCTCTGCATTGGCGGGTGGAAAGCCATTATAGCTGGAGGTAATGATAATAACTGCTGATTGAGGCCTTAGATATTTCACTAACTCATTAAGCTCTATGATTTTTGGAAAAAAACCATGACTTCTTGCTGTTTGAGCCAATTTTCGGGCTAACGATAGACAGAATCCACCATTAGAGCCAAATGCTATGAATAAGTCGTTTAGCTTCGCTTCATTTTTCGTATCAACGCTTATTTTAATTGGGCAGCTAACATTACTGATTTCTTGTTTCGTTTTAGAAATAGCATCGCCGACGGAACGACTTGTACCTATAATCCGTTGATTAGTCCGGTCATCAAATTCTGTTTGTTCATGACTTGATACGTTGCGCCTTGAAGCAGCGCGCTGCGAAAAACGAAGATTTAATTTAATTGGTTGGAGAGTTAATGAAAATGTATGAAGTTTTAATCGATGTTTTGGATCTATTTCAATGTCAAAATTACGTAAAATGTTAACGATAATAGTCATAAGTCCAATGTAAGAAAATCCTTTTCCGGCACATGAACGCTTCCCTATTCCAAACGGGATATAGGCGCCGGGATGAATTTTATCTTTCTCTCTAGGTAAAAAACGGTCCGGATCAAAAACATGCGGCATGTGAAAATAATCGGGATCATTTTGTAGTGGAAGTAAGGCGATCATAAATACATCACCTTTCTTTACCGCATATTTTCCAAGAACCACTGTGTCTGAAATAGCGTAACGACTTAACACACTGAAAGCGGGTGAAATACGTAATGCTTCCTGGTGTGCACGCGCTAGAAAGTCGAGCTGAGTTAGCTTTTCGTAAGTAATGGGTTCAAGTGGATTATCAAAAATTAAATCGATTTCCTCTTGTGCCTTCCGAAGAAGATTCGGATTTGCAGCAAGGTGATAAAGAAGTGTTTGGATAGCGGATAAAGATGTATCGAAAATAGCTGCGGAGAGTCCCATAATCTGATCTTTTATCGTCTCTATTGAAATTTTCTCACCAGTCATTGGATCGTCGAGGTCGAGTAAATACGCGAGTATATCAGAATATTCATTCGCTCGGTCGTTTTCTAAACGTTGCTTCACTTTTTCATCAAAAAAACTACGGATTAATGTCATATTATTTTCAATTTTTTTGTTTCTTAAAAATCGTATTTTTCTCATTAGGACAGGCTCTTGCGACCTTTTAAAAGACCGCTCAAATGTATCCAAAATTGCTTTCAAAATTTTATGCGTTTTGTTTCCATATAGTGAGCCAAAATTTTCGCTTAATATTGTATGTCCAACTATTTCCCATAAAGCTCCACTAATTGCCGGGCCAACAGGGATGAAGCCTTTATTGGTTTCGCTATATTTTATTTTTGAGCACAGACTATTGGAGACATATTCTAAAGCATCTAATTGATGTTTAAGATATTTTCCTGATAAAGCCTGAGAAATAATACGATTATTAATTGGCCAGGTTTGTTCGTAACTCCACTGAGCAAATACAAAATCATTTGTTAAGTATCGGACAATAGGGACAATGTTTTTATCAAAGCGCTCAGGATCTTGAAGTTCTTGAGCTAGATCAGCGTTTGCTGTAAAGATGACATATTTATTGACTGCATTTTCCTCTTTTACGAGAACAGTCTTATCTTTGGCTAATACGATAGGATCATAAAAAGAAAGCTTACCAATTTGGGCTCCAAAAGTACCAAAAATCTTATTTAAAAATACACGCAAGACAACGGATGCTTTTGGAATTTCAAATTTTATTTCAGTCATTACAACCTCCAGCCCAGTCAATAAAAGATAGCGATGATTAAAGCTCTTTTGAGCATATTTCATCGATATTTCTCGTCTGTACCGTTAAAACTTATATAAAACAGTACGAAAATTATTCGACTTTTCTTGTAGTTATGGCTCTACTAATTTGCTCATACGTTGAAAAAGTAAATGAACAGAACAAAAAACTTATAAAAACTGTGAAAGAATATTTTATCATAGCATCGATTTGCCAAGATGCAATCTTGACCTGCACAAAAAACATTACTGGAAGATGAATTAAATAAGTCCAATAAGACGCCCGGACAAGATAATCTATGAAGGCATTCTGCTTAAAACGTTCCGATATGAAGAGACCGAAAAAGCCAACGCTCAAATGGATCGCGGCGAGTGTCGATGTAAAATTTCCAAAAATTACTATTTCAATTGGAAAACTAGATGAATGATAAAAAAGCCAATAGCGAATTCCGCACATAGATACCACAGAGATAAATCCAATACAAAGATTGAGAAGAAAATACTTTCTTAATGCATCAAAAAGTATTCTATCGTTGTAAAGGCGCCATCCTATAAAAAAATAGATCGAATAATACAGTATTTTGGTAGGCGATTGAATAATTGAAAAAGAATCAGAAAACTGATCCCCCGGAAAGGGGCTCCATCCTAGAAATAAAAGTAGGGCTAAAAGGATCGCATACTGCCATTGGCCCGATCGTTTAAGAGCGTTTAATAATGGCAACAAATGTGTAGTTCTAATCACATTCTGCATTGTCCCTTTAACTAAATAGAAAAAAATTGATAAGCTCGTTATAATAATTAGAACTTCTAAAAACCACAAATGAAATACTGGATACGTACTTAGTGTAATTCGTTCGCCGTGATGACCTGCCGCAATAAATTGGTAGATCATGAGAGGTGTCAAAAATACCATGGATGCAATGAACGGAATTACTAATTTTCGAAAACGCATTCTTATAAATAATTTCAATCCATACTTGGATAGCAATAAACTACTGAAGAAACCCGCTAAGATAAAGAAAAGAGGCA
>VERN01000036.1:7500-17743 GCA_018882635.1 Beijerinckiaceae bacterium
ACCAAATATTGCGCGCCAACGGCGCTTCGCAGCGCGATGCCCGCACCATTGTAACCTTGGTGACAGAGCGCATGGGTGCGATCAAGGAAGGCGCGCGCTTGAAATTGCTCGTTGCCCCGAAAGAAGGCAACGAACCTGAAAAACTCTTGCGTGTCACAGTCTATGACGAAGATGCCATCCGCGCGATTGTAGCGATTGATGATCGAAACGAATTTGTTTCGGTCGAGCCCCCCGCGACGCCCGCCAAACAGGACAATACGGACGACGAGGAAGAAGACGTTGCTGGCGGCAATCTGCGCTTGTTTGAAAGCCTTTACGAAACCGGCTTGAAAAACGAAGTGCCGAAAGCGGTGATCGATCAGATCGTCCGTGTCTTCTTCTATGATTTCGATTTGCAGCGTCGTGCCTCATCAAGCGACAGCTTCGAAGTGTTCTGGGCCGAAGATGACGACAATCCTGGACGGATCGACATTCTCTATGCATCGCTGAATGCAGGCGGCCAGATCCGTCGCTATTTCCGCTATCAAACGCCAGACGATAGCATCGAATTCCTCGACGAAACCGGCAAGTCGAGCCGCCGTTTTCTATTGCGTAAACCCATTACCGATGGCGAGTTCCGTTCGGGCTTCGGCATGCGCTATCACCCAATCCTGCGTTATTCGCGTCTGCATTCGGGCGTCGACTGGTCAAACAAGATCGGCACACCCATCATGGCGGCGGGCGATGGTGTGATCGTCAAGGCGGAATGGGATTCGGGCTATGGCCGCCGCGTCGAAATCCAGCATCCTTATAATTTTGTCACGACCTATTCGCATATGAATGCATTTGCCAAAGGCATTACCGAAGGTGCGCGCGTGCGGCAGGGTCAGATCATCGGCTATTTGGGTCGAACAGGCCTTTCAACGGGGCCGCATCTGCATTACGAAGTGCTCGTCAACGACAATTTCGTCGATCCGATGTCTATCCGCCTGCCGCGCGGCAGAGAACTCGACCAGCGTCAGCTTGCAGAATTCCGCAAGGAACGTGAGCGCATCGAAGATCTCATTCGCAAAGCACCACAGGCCACACGCATCGCCGAGCGCACGTCCTTGCGTTGATCCTCTGCCGGACGGATGCCCGGCGTCCGGATCCTGCGATGCTGCATATTCTCTCGATCGTCTTGCCTGTCTTCGGTCTGATCGCGCTGGGTTATGGCGCGCGACGGGTGAAGCTTGTGCTCGATCGCACCGGCGATGGCTTGTCTGATTATGTGTTCACGATTGCTGTTCCTGCGCTGATCTTCAAAACGCTCACAGCCGCCGATCTGCCCGCCAGCCAGCCATGGGGTTATTGGTTCGCCTATTTTTCGGCCGTGATCATTGTCTGGTCACTCGCCATGATGATTGGCCATCGCGTCTTCAAACTGACGCGCATGGATAACATCGTCACAGGATTTTCAGCCGCACAGGCCAACACAGTGATGGTGGGCATTCCGCTCATTCTCGAAGCCTATGGCAAGCCGGGTGCGGTGCCACTGTTTTTGCTGATCGCCATTCATCTGCCAATCATGATGACAGCCGCCACCGTCATGGCCGAAAAAGGCCAGGCCCATTGGAAGCGGATGATCCGGCAATTATTATTGCATCCAATCTTACTTGCGATTTTCATCAGCACCGCGTTTCGCCTGTCAGGCCTTGCTGTTCCTACATCATTAAAAATGATCATCGATATGCTTGGCGCATCAGCCATTCCCTGCGCCCTATTCGCAATGGGGATCGCGCTCTATCGTTACGGGATTGGTGAAGATCTCAAAATTGCGGCCATGATCACCGCTCTCAAACTCATTCTCCATCCGCTGCTCGTCTATATTTTTGCATTTCATGTTTTCACTATGCCGCCGGTTTGGGCAGGCGTTGCTGTACTGTTTGCTGCATCACCAGCGGGCGTGAATGCCTATCTCTTCGCGGAACGCTATCGCGCCGGCGCGCGCATCGCCTCAAGCGCCATCGCACTTTCAACCGGCCTTTCGGTGATCACCACCGCGTTCTGGTTGGCTTTTCTCGGTGTCGGCATTCATTGATGGAGCAAGGCTGACGCAAACTTATGCAGCGTGGAAGCATCAAGCCCCGCTTCACGCTCTGTCAAAAGCGAGACAGACCCTTTGCTCTTCGCGAGCTTCTTGCCGTCAGCATCGAGAATAAGCGGATGATGCCAATAAAGCGGTAGCGGCAAACCTAGCAATGTTTGCAAAAGCACGTGAATATCCGTCGACGCTTCCAAATCCGTGCCACGCACGATGTGTGTAACGCCCTGCAACGCGTCATCGACCACGACGGACAGATGATAGCTCGTCGGCATACCTTTGCGCGCGATCACCGGATCACCCCAGCGTAACGGATCAGCGTCACGCATGATGATCGCGCATGAGAGCGGATCGAAGGCGGACCAACGCAAATGCCCCGTCATCGCGAGCGTCTTGGCCGTATCAAGCCGCCATTGCGGCACTTCACCTTGGCTGAGACGGTCCGCGACCGCGCCTTCAGACAGGGTTCTGCAACGTCCCATATAAAGCGGCGCCCCATCGGGATCGCGCATCACCTTTTCACCACGCGCTTCGGCATCGGTCCAATCGGCTGCGATGGTTCCGCGCGTGCAAAAGCATGGATAGAGAACGCCCTTGGCTTTCAGCACTTCGAGCGCGCGCTCATAATCATCCATATGCTGGGATTGCAGTCGTACGGGCTTTTCCCAAACGAGACCCAGCCACGCCAGCGCTTCATCAATGCCCGCAATATGCTCTGGTCGACTGCGCGCAGCATCGATATCTTCGATGCGTAACAAAAAGCGCCCATGATGCCTTTCGGCCAATTTCGCATTCAGCAACGCCGATAAGGCATGCCCCCGATGCAAAGGCCCGTTAGGACTTGGCGCAAAACGGAACACAGGCGGCCCATCGGGCGCGAAAGCGGGCATAGGCAGTTTCATGGCGCGCAAACCTAAGGCGACCCCGCGCTTCGATGCAATGCTGATTGACGAGGCCAGCCTCGCCAGCGCCTCAGCGCTTCTTGCCAGCCTTGATCCCGCGATGGCCGACATCATGGCACACGCTGGCCCACCACCCTTACGCAAAAGCGATCCGGGCTTTCCCGGCATGGCGCGCATTATCGTGGGCCAACAAGTATCCGTCGCAAGTGCTGCCGCCATTTGGAACCGAACGCGTGCGGTGCTCGACCCTTTGACACCGGAACGGATCCTCACGGCGACCGATGACGAGTTGCGGGCCTGCGGCCTCTCCGCCCCGAAAATGCGGACGCTGCGCGCGATTGCCGAGGCAATCTTAGCGGGCACATTACCGCTCGACGACCTGCATGCCCTCCCCGCCGATGAGGCCCATCGTTTGATGGTGCAAGTGAAGGGCATCGGTCCGTGGACAGCCGATATCTATCTCCTCTTCTGCCTCGGCCACCCGGACGCGTTCCCTGCGGGCGACCTCGCATTGCAAGAGGCTGTCCGTCTCGCTTTCCGCAAACGCAAGCGGCCGGACGCCAAGGCCCTTGCCACCTTTGCGGAACGGTGGCGGCCGGTGCGCGGTGCCGCAGCTTTGGCCCTGTGGGCCTATTATAAGGTGGCCAAATCCCGCGAAGGCGTCTGAAACGCCCCCTTGCCCCTCCGCGCCTTGGGTGCAAAACAGAGGCGAACGAAGCGGAGGACCTTATGGCTGTAGCAATCGATGGACCGCGGATCGCACCAAAATCCGGTCAGGCGAAACAGCTCGTCGTCTTCCTGCATGGCTATGGTGCTGACGGCAATGATCTGATCGAGATTGGCAAGCAATGGCAAAGCCTCATGCCGGATGCTGCCTTCGTCTCTCCCCATGCGCCTGAGCCTTGCGGCATGTCGCCGATGGGTCGGCAATGGTTTGGCCTCACCTTCCGCGATCCGGATGAACGCTGGCGCGGTGTGACGACGGCACGCCCCACCCTTGATGCTTTTCTCGATGCTGAATTGGCGAAGCATGGCCTCGACGATTCCAAATTAGCACTCGTCGGATTTTCACAAGGCACGATGATGGCACTGCATACGGGTTTGCGTCGGCCAACAAAGCCCGCTGCCATTCTCGGCTATTCGGGCGTGCTTGTCGGCCCCGAACATCTTGGTGAAGTCGCCCACAAACCGCCGGTGCTTCTTGTGCATGGCGATCAGGATGAAGTCATTCCGCTCGATGCGCTTTTCATGTCGTCCGAAGCACTCGCCAAAGCGGATATTCCGTGCCAGTTCCATCTTTCCTTTGGCATTGGCCACGGCATTGATGGCGGCGGACTTTTGCATGGCGGCCTGTTTCTCGCCCAATCGCTGACAGGCAAAACGCCGGAATTACCGCGCGGAGCGATGCGGTGAACCCGTTCGTTTTCAATACGTCTTCCTCGGTAATTTTCGGCGCAGGCGAAACGGCAAGGATTGGCACCCTCGCCATCTCGCGCCTCGGCCCTGACCTCTTATTCGTCACCGATCAGGGCGTGATGAAAGCCGGACTCGCCGATGATGCGCTCGCCGCGCTCAAAGCAGCGGGATGTACCGTTACAGTTTTCGATGCCGTCATTGCCGACCCGCCAGAAGCCGTCGTGCAGCAATGCGCCGCCATGGCACAGGGCAAGACAGGGGTCATCGGCTTTGGCGGCGGCTCATCCATGGACGTCGCCAAATTGGCTGCACTTCTCGCCAAAAGTGGCGAAGCGCTCGCTGACATTTATGGCGTCGGCCTCGCAAAAGGCCCGCGCCTGCCGCTGATGCTGGTGCCAACAACGGCGGGCACCGGCTCAGAAGTCACGCCGATTTCGATCGTTACGACGGGGACGAATGAAAAGAAGGGCGTCGTATCGCCCATCATTCTGCCCGATATCGCGCTGCTGGATCCCGACCTTACGCTCGGCTTGCCCGCGCTTGTGACTGCTGCGACTGGCATTGATGCCATGGTCCATGCAATCGAGGCCTATGCCTCAAAGAGCGCTAATAATAATCCCGTCTCAAAAATTTTAGCACGCGAAGCGCTGCGTCTGATGGGCGCTAATTTGCTGACAGCTGTACGTGACGGCCACAATCGCGCGGCGCGCGGCGCAATGCTGCTCGGTGCGATGTTGGCAGGACAAGCCTTTGCGAACTCGCCTGTTGCTGCTGTACACGCCCTCGCCTACCCGCTGGGCGGCCATTATCATATTCCACACGGCCTTTCGAACGCGCTCGTTCTGCCGCATGTGTTGCGTTTCAATGCGCCGGACGCAGCAGCGGTTTACGCTGAGATCGCGGTCGATGCTTTTCCCGAATTGGGCGATATCGGCACCCAAGCCCGCGCCGATGCCTTTGCCGATCGCTTGCATCGTTTAGCAGAAGAATGCGGCCTGCCGACGCGTTTGCGTGATGAAGGCGTCACCCGCGACAGCCTCACCCTGCTGGCCGAAGACGCGATGAAGCAAACCCGTCTTCTGGTAAATAATCCGCGTACGCTGACCTATGCAGACGCGCTCGCCATCTATGAGAAAGCGTGGTGATGAAAAAAGAACGTCCAACCCGCGCGGCTTTCCGCAAATTTTATCCAGTTCAGACGCGTTGGCGTGATAATGACGCCTATGGCCACATCAATAATGTTGTCTATTACGAATATTTTGATACGGCCGTGAATATGTGGCTTGTTGAAAATGACATTCTCGACATTGAAAAGAGCCCGGTCATCAGCCTCGTGATTGAAACGGGTTGCACTTATTTTGAAAGCGCCGCCTATCCAGAAGCCTTGGAAGCAGGCATTGCCGTTGATCGCATCGGGACATCATCGATTATCTACGCCACCGGTATCTTCCGTCACAACGTCGACCAGGCCCTTTGCATAGGGCGCTTCGTGCATGTGACAGTCGATAGAGCCACGCAAAGACCGGTGCCGATCCCCGATGATATGCGCGCTAAACTGGGATCGCTCTTGCGCCCGAATACCTAAACAACACGACGAGGCGCTGTCGTAACAATAAACACACCCAGAAGAATGATCACGCCACCGGCAATCTGACGTGCATTGATCGTTTCATCCAAAAAAGTTAGCGCGAAGAACGTCGCCCATAATGGCATGAGATATCCGACCATCGACGCTTTGGTTGGTCCCGCCATACGGATCAAACCCATAAACACGGTGATCGGAATAGCGGTCGCAACAAGGCCAAGCGCAATCAACGGTATCGCGCGATCGGGCACTGATGCATAGGCATCAGGTCCACTAAAAATCAGCGCAAGCAAGGTCGCCACAGCGGCAGAGACCACCTGCTGACCAAGCGCCATGCGCGCTGGCGGCATCTCACGCACAAAGCGCGCATAAATATTGCCGAGCGCATAAACAATAGCGACACCAAACATGGCCAAAAAGCCGAGCCCCTCACCCGAAAGCCCTTGGAATGCCGCCGGGCCAATCAGCAGGGCCATCCCACAAAATCCAGCGAGCACACCACCTAAACGGCGCAGCGTGAGTTTCTCATCGTGAAAGGCAAAATGCGCCATGACCGCCACCATCAGCGGGCCACCCGCTTGAATAATTGCGGATTGCGCCGTTGCAATATGAAGAAGCGCATAGGCCGTAAGAATATTCGGAATCCATCCGTTTAGGGTGCCGAGCGTCAACCACGTCACAATATCCGAACGACGCGGTAATGGATTATCGCCGCGCGCGATAAAAAAGATCGACAAAGCCGTTGCTGCGACTAATCCACGAATAGAGGCGAGCACGACCGGCGACACGCTCGGCCCAACCAGCCGCATATAAAGAAAGCCCGATCCCCACAGAGACGAACAGATCAGCATGCGTATGAGAATGGGGCCTGAACCGGGGCCGAGAACAGGAATCATGGATGCGACAGCAAATCGATTAAAGGCGGAATGAGCGGCTCATCGGCTGGCGGCATCGGATAATCGCGCAATTGATTGGGACGCACCCATTTCAATGCTTGGTGCTCAAGCGCCTGCGGGAAACCATCCCAGCGGCGACACACATAAAGCGGCATCAGCAAATGGAAATCATCATAAGCGAAGCTCGCGAAGGAAAGCGGCGCGAGGCATGGCTCTTTTACATCAATGCCGAGCTCTTCCTTCAATTCACGAATGAGCGTTTGTTCCGGCCGCTCGCCAGCCTCGACCTTCCCGCCGGGAAATTCCCATAGATCGGCCATGCCCTTGCCTTTTGGCCGTTGGGCAATCAGCACGCGCCCATCCCTGTCGATGAGCGCACAGGCGACAACGAGAACGAGTTTCACGTGCGCGCCTCAGCTCCGATAATCGCCGTTGATCTCGACATATTCTTTTGTCAGATCGCATGTCCACACTGTCGCCTTGCCTTTGCCGATCCCCAGCGATACGCGAATCTTGATGGTCTCTTCTTTCATCGTCGCAGAGACCTTCGCTTCATCGTAAGAGGGATCGCGCAAGCCTTTATGAGCGACGCGAATACCATTGAAAGAAATAGCCAGACGGTCGCGATCAGCCGGTTCACCTGCTTTTCCCACCGCAGCAACGATACGACCCCAATTGGCGTCTTCACCCGCAATGGCTGTTTTCACGAGTGGCGAATTAGCAATCGACAGAGCAATCGTTTTTGCTGATGCATCGCTCTTGGCGCCATCAACTGTGATTTCAACAAAGTGTCGCGCGCCCTCGCCATCTTTTACGACCTGATGGGCCAGATCCATCACGAGCGCATTGAGCGCTTTGGTGAAAGCAGCAAGACGCTTGTCGCCTGCATTCGTAATCTTCAGGCAGCCCCGCTTTTTAGCCGCGCCCGTCGCAAACAGGATCAGCGTGTCGGATGTTGACGTGTCACTGTCGACGGTGATCGCATTGAAGGAAGGATTGACGGCATTCTTTAACAGCGTTTTCAGCGCGCCTGCCGCAATCGGCGCATCCGTAAAGATGAACGACAGCATCGTCGCCATGTCGGGTGCAATCATACCGGCGCCCTTGGCGATTCCATTAATCGTGACCGCTACACCATCAATCTTGACCGTCTTTGTCGCGACCTTGGGATAGGTGTCGGTGGTCATGATGGCTTTCGCTGCATCAAGCCACGCATCGCTCGTTGCACGCGCCGCGCAATCAGCAAGAACACCATTGAACTTGGTCGCGTCGAGCGGTTCGCCGATCACACCGGTCGAGGCCAACACGATCTCGGTTGGCTTGCATTTGAGCGCCTTGGCCGCGATTTGTGCTGTGAGCTTCACCGCTTGCGCGCCAGTCTTCCCCGTGAACGCATTCGCATTGCCGGAATTGACGACAAGGCCGCGCGCCTTCCCGCCTTTCAGGACAGCACGACACCAATCGACAGGCGCAGACGGGCATTTCGACGTCGTGAAGACGCCTGCAGCCGCCGTCCCCTCATCCACCGTCACGAGCAGCACATCGGTGCGGTTCTTGTAGCGAATGCCGGCTTCAGCCGTCGCAAGATGAACCCCATCGATGGCGGGCAGCGTAGGATAAGATTTTGGCGCAAGCGGAGAGATCGTGGCAGACATGGGCGGTCGTCCGAGGAGAGGGATAGGCGGAAAAAAGGGCCGCCTTGCGGGCGACCCTCAAACTTATTTCTTCGGCTGCGTGGCCGGTGCCGCAGGCGCGGCTGCCGGAGCCGGTGTGGCGGGCGCGGCCGCCGGCGCATCCTTCTTTTCAATCTTCAAAGCGGTGCGCAGCTTTGCGATGATCTCAGACTGCACCTGACGCTCGAGGAATTGCTGCACCTGATCCTTCACTTCATCGAAGGTCGGCGGCTTCTTCTCGCGAACATCTTCCACCTTGATGATGTGCCAGCCGAACTGGGTTTTGACCGGATCAGAGACCTGACCGGGCTTCAACTTGGATGCCGCATCACCAAATTCAGGCACCATGCGATCGGTGGTGAACCAGCCGAGATCGCCACCTTCCTTGCCCGAACCCGGATCCTTCGAGAATTCCTGAGCGAGCTTGGCGAAATCGACCCCTGCCTTCAGCTTGGCATCGATCTCCTTGGCCTCCTGCTCAGTCGGCACAAGGATGTGGCGCGCCTTGATCTCCAATTCAGGCTTCATGGCCTTGATGGAGTCATCATAGAGCTTGCGCATTTTCTCTTCCGTGACCTGCTTCTTGGTCTCGGCGGCGAGATAGGCTTCCAACAGGAGCTTGTCCTTGGCGTAGGTCAGACGGCGGGCGAAATCCTCTGTCTGGTCGAGCTTGGCCGCAAGGGCCGCTTCAGCCCCCGCCTTCAAATCCGCTAAGTAGCTGATCGCATAGTCTTTTTTCTGCGCATCGGAGACCTGCGGCGGCAGCGAGGCAGCCAGATCCTCATAAGCGAGGGCGAGGTCTTTTTCGGTAATGGGCTTCCCGCCTATCGTCGCCACCACGCTATCGGGGGCAGCGGTTTGCGCCTGAACGGCATGAAAAGGGAGGCCAAAAAGGCCAACCAGGCCAAGAACAGGCACAAGAAACGGCAAGCGGGTAGCCATCAGAAGCTCCGAAAAAAGAAAAAGGCGGGAGAGAAGTGGACGAACCGGGCGCGGCTTGCAAGGCATAAAGCGCTTTGGACGATAAGATGGGTCAAGGAACCTTTGAAAATCAGGCTGAAACACCTTAAGTGAGGGCCTCCGGTTCCGAGCGTCAGTCCGCGCGGCTGGGCCTTGCCCCGGCCTCCGCCCTGTTGCTTCCGGGCCTAGAGGCCACAACCTACGGCCTCCCAGAATTTGAAGGGTCTTCGATGTTCGGCGCACTCGCCAAGAAAATCTTTGGATCGGCCAATGACCGCCGGCTGAAAACCTATCGCGCCCCCGTTGCGGCTATCGGCGCGCTTGAAGCCGAGATGGAAAAACTCTCTGACGAAGAGTTGCGCGGCCAGACCCAGAAATTCCGTGATGAGCTGGCAGCAGGCAAGACACTGGATGAAATTCTGGTCCCTGCATTCGCGACCGTCCGCGAGGCGGGCCGTCGCGTTTTGGGACAGCGCCATTTTGATGTGCAGCTAATCGGCGGCATGGTGCTGCATGAAGGCGGCATCGCAGAAATGCGCACCGGTGAAGGCAAGACACTTGTTGCCACCCTCGCCGTTTATCTGAACGCGCTCAGCGGTGAAGGCGTCCACGTTGTTACCGTGAACGATTACCTCGCCCGCCGTGACTCCGAGTGGATGGGTCGGCTTTATAAATTCCTCGGCCTCTCGGTCGGCGTCATTGTGCATGGGCTTGATGATGAAGAGCGCAAGGCCGCCTATGCCTGCGAC
>VERN01000249.1 GCA_018882635.1 Beijerinckiaceae bacterium
CATCAATTCGCCGGGTGGCGTCGTGACGTCGGGTCTTGCGATCTATGACACTATGCAGTTCATCCGCCCGCCGGTGTCGACGCTGTGCGTCGGCCAAGCGGCGTCCATGGGCTCGCTTTTGCTCTCCGCAGGCGAAAAAGGGATGCGTTTTGCGCTCCCGAACGCCCGAATCATGGTGCATCAGCCATCAGGTGGCTATCAGGGCCAGGTGACGGACATTTTGATTCATGCCCGCGAGGTCGAAAGCCTCAAGCGCCGGTTGAACGAAATCTACGTCCATCACACCGGTAAAGACTACAAGGCCATTGAAGAGGCGCTCGAGCGCGATAACTTCATGACAGCTGACGGTGCCAAAGAATTCGGCATTGTTGACCAAGTGATGGAAAAACGGCCTGAAACAGCGGCCTAATCCCATCATTGAGGGATTTTCCCGTCCAAATTGGGTCGGGAGCAGCGAAAGCGGGGTCCATAGCCTCGCTCGCATGCCATTGTTCCGGCGGTTTTCGTTCTTATGTCCGGGACAGTGGGATTTCCGGGTTAACGCCCTATTGATCCCTGTTCGGCACCATGTTTGCATCAGGGTGTCGAGGGCATGATCGGTGGGATTCGCATCCGGCCGGTTAGGTTCAGCGCCACAGGCTTGCGAAACGCGTTTCGTATGTCAGTGGCCCATTGATGGACGCGCGCCAGCTGTCTCGTGTGGCTGGTAGCGGAAGCGGAGGTGATTCATGAGCAAGGTCAACAGCGGCGACGCCAAGAGCACGCTGTATTGCTCCTTCTGCGGCAAAAGCCAGCATGAAGTGCGCAAACTGATCGCCGGGCCGACCGTGTTCATCTGCGATGAATGCGTTGAGCTCTGCATGGACATCATCCGCGAGGAAAGCAAATCCTCTCTGGTGAAGTCGCGTGATGGCGTGCCAACGCCGAAGGAAATTCGCAAAGTCCTCGATGATTACGTCATCGGGCAGGAACATGCGAAAAAGGTTCTCTCCGTTGCCGTGCACAACCATTACAAGCGGTTGAACCACGCGACGAAGCATAATGATGTTGAGCTTGCGAAATCGAATATCTTGCTCGTAGGCCCAACGGGCTCCGGCAAGACGCTGCTCGCGCAAACATTGGCGCGCATTCTCGACGTGCCGTTCACCATGGCTGATGCCACGACGCTGACCGAAGCCGGCTATGTCGGTGAGGACGTTGAAAACATCATCCTGAAATTGTTGCAGGCGTCCGATTACAATGTCGAACGTGCGCAGCGCGGCATCGTCTATATCGACGAAATCGACAAGATTTCGCGCAAGTCGGACAATCCGTCGATCACGCGCGACGTGTCAGGTGAAGGCGTGCAGCAGGCACTGCTCAAGATCATGGAAGGCACCGTTGCTTCGGTTCCGCCGCAAGGGGGCCGTAAGCATCCGCAGCAGGAATTCCTGCAGGTGGATACGACGAACATTCTGTTCATCTGCGGTGGCGCGTTTGCTGGTCTTGAAAAGATCATCTCGCAGCGTGGCAAGGGCACGTCGATTGGTTTCGGCGCCAAAGTTGAAGCCCCCGATGATCGCCGTACGGGAGCGATCTTCCGCGAGACAGAGCCGGAAGATCTGTTGAAGTTCGGCCTCATTCCGGAATTCGTTGGTCGTCTGCCAGTGATTGCGACACTGGAAGATCTCGATGAGCCCGCGCTGAAGAAAATTCTCACCGAGCCAAAGAATGCGCTCGTGAAGCAATATGCTCGCTTGTTCGAAATGGAAGATGTCGAGCTGACCTTTACGGACGAAGCCGTCTCGCTGATCGCGCGCAAGGCGATCGAGCGTAAGACGGGGGCCCGCGGTCTGCGTTCCATCATGGAAGGCATTCTGCTCGACACCATGTATGACCTGCCGAGCCTTGATGGCTGCGAGCAGGTGGTGATCGGTCCAGAAGTGATCGAGGGTAAAGCGCGCCCGCTCTACATCTATTCCGACAAGGCTGGCGAAACCGCCACGTCGGCTTGATTCGGCAACGCGGCGACCGGTTTTTAACGGTTGCCGCGTAATCTGACCTGACTGCTTGAAAGTCGGTGTCGGCGAGACCATTTTTCAGACGTTGCCAGATTGCTCATGAACGGCGGCGGTTCAGGGCGCGGTCCCCAGGATGATCGCGTGGAGCCCGTCGGAGGACCTTGGCAACGCTGCCGGCCCGTTCTGTCCACCCCCGGAGCAGGACCGTCGGACCACAATCGGAACGGCGACGACAATGTGCCGTGTTCGATGCATAAAGGAACAGGTTCATCCATGACTCAGTCGAGACAGCGTCCCACGATTACGCCCGGCACCGTCGGCACTTATCCGGTTCTGCCGCTGCGCGACATCGTCGTGTTTCCGCATATGATCGTGCCGCTCTTCGTGGGCCGCGAGAAATCTATCAAGGCGCTGGAAGAAGTGGTGAAGAGCGAAAAGCTCATCCTGCTGGCCACGCAAAAGAACGCGTCTGACGACGATCCGGCGACGGATGCGATCTACAACATCGGCACGCTGGCGAGCGTGTTGCAGCTTTTGAAGCTGCCTGACGGCACTGTGAAGGTGCTCGTGGAAGGCGTGGGCCGCGCGAAGGTCACCGAATATGTGCGCGCCGATGAATTCTACGAAGCAACCGCTGAAATGGTTGCCGATACGATCCCGAATGAAGTTGAGGCTGAGGCGCTGTCGCGCTCGGTCGTCAGCGAGTTCGAGAATTACGTCAAGCTGAACAAGAAGGTTTCGCCGGAAGTCGTCGCTGCTGTCACGCAGATCGAGGAAGCCTCGAAGCTTGCCGACACCGTCGCTTCGCATCTCGCGGTCAAGATTTCAGACAAGCAAGACGTGCTTGAAATCTTCGACGTGAACGCGCGCCTCGAAAAGGTGCTCGGCTTCATGGAAAGCGAGATCTCTGTGCTGCAGGTTGAGAAGCGTATTCGCACACGCGTCAAGCGTCAGATGGAAAAGACGCAGCGCGAATATTACCTCAACGAACAGATGAAGGCGATCCAGAAGGAACTCGGCGACGAGGACGGCAAGGACGAACTCGCCGAACTGGAAGAGCGCATCAATAAGACGAAGCTGTCGAAGGAAGCGCGCGACAAATCGTTCGCTGAATTGAAGAAGCTGCGTCAGATGTCGCCAATGTCGGCGGAAGCCACCGTTGTGCGTAACTATCTCGATTGGATGCTCTCACTGCCTTGGGGCAAGCGCTCCAAGGTCAAGAAGGATCTCGTCGCGGCCCAAGCGGTGCTCGACAACGATCATTTCGGTCTCGAGAAGGTGAAAGAACGCATCGTCGAATATCTTGCGGTGCAGACGCGCTCGAACAAGCTGTCGGGTCCCATTCTCTGCCTCGTCGGGCCTCCCGGCGTAGGTAAGACCTCGCTTGGCAAGTCGATCGCGAAGGCGACGGGGCGTGAGTTCATTCGCATGTCGCTAGGCGGCGTGCGCGATGAGGCCGAGATCCGTGGTCACCGTCGCACGTATATCGGTTCGATGCCGGGCAAGATCATTCAGTCGCTGCGCAAGACAAAGACGCAGAATCCGCTCTTCCTGCTCGATGAAATCGACAAGATGGGCATGGATTTCCGTGGCGATCCGTCTGCGGCACTTCTGGAAGTGTTGGATCCGGAACAGAACTCGACCTTCAGCGATCATTATCTCGAAGTCGATTACGATCTGTCGAACATCATGTTCGTGACGACGGCGAATACGCTGAACATTCCGGGCCCCTTGCTCGACCGCATGGAAGTGATCCGTATTGCGGGTTACACCGAGGACGAGAAGCTTGAGATTGCCAAGCGCCATCTCATTCCCGAAGCCATTACCAAGCATGGTTTGGCGCATAAGGAATGGCAGGTGACGGACGATGCTCTGCTCATGCTGATCCGCCGTTACACGCGGGAAGCGGGCGTGCGTAATCTGTCGCGCGAACTCGCTAATCTCGCGCGCAAGGCGGTGAAGGAAATTCTCGTCTCGAAGAAGAAGAGTGTGAAGGTCACGGCGGATAATCTGCCCGATTATCTCGGCGTGCCGAAGTTCCGCTATGGTGAGACGGAGACGGAAGATCAAGTCGGTGTTGTCACCGGTTTGGCGTGGACGGAAG
>VERN01000250.1 GCA_018882635.1 Beijerinckiaceae bacterium
GGTCTAAACGGTGCGCCGCAGAAGGTTGCGGGATCGGCGAAGGGCCATTTACGGCGTTCGCCCTGAAACTGCCCATCCGCCACGGCCTTGAATTCTGCGTCATACATCAGGCCGCCGGATTGTCCGGCATAACGCGCCCGCAGTTGAGCGAGCTTGTCTTGGTCAACCATGAAATTCTCCCCTTCTGGCGAGATTAGCGGTGCGGACCAGCCTTGTCATGATGCGGTGCCGTGCGTTACGCCTCTGTTCAATTCTTTTCTGTGGGTTCGCCATGCACCTCAATCCGCATCTTCTCGACACAGGCACGCCGCCGATCCCTGAGGCGCAAGGCTGGCTAGCACAATGGCCGGGTGCAGCTTCAGAACGGATTGATCTCTCGCAGGCAGTGCCCGGCTACCCTCCGCATCAATCGATGCTTGATGCCTTGGCGGCCGCGGCCGGAACGCGCGCAGCAGCTTCTTATGGATCGATTTTTGGTGATGCCGATTTACGCGTAGCCTACGCCAACCATCTCTCGCATGTTTACGGCGCATCGATTGCTGCGGGCGAAACATTAATCACATCGGGTTGCAATCAGGCTTTTGTGATTGCGGCGATGGCATTGGCCAAAGCAGGGGATGCGATCATCGTGCCTGCGCCTTGGTATTTCAATCACGATATGGCGCTCACCATGCTCGGGATTGAAACGCGCGCCTTGCCTTGCCATGCCGAAAACGGATTTGTGCCCGCCATAGCCGATGCTGAGAAGCTGATTGATGCCAAAGTCAAAGCGCTTGTGCTGGTCACGCCGAACAATCCAACGGGTGCCATCTACCCGCCGCAAATCATCGAGGCGTTTTACGATCTCTGCGAACGCCACAAGATCGCGCTGATCCTTGATGAAACCTATCGTGACTTTCTGCCTGACAATGCCGGGCCAGCCCATGGCCTGTTTGGCCGGAGGAATTGGGGCGATACGCTGATCTCGCTATACAGCTTTTCAAAATCCTATTGCATTCCCGGCCATCGCATGGGTGCGATCATCGCATCCGAAGCGAATGGGCGTGAGATCGGTAAAATTCTCGATACTTTGCAAATTTGTCCACAACGGGCGGCGCAAATGGCTTTGGTGCCAGCGATTCCGGGACTATCTGCATGGCGTGAAGATAATCGCCGGGAGATCAACGCGCGCGCTGCTGCATTCCGCGCGGCCATGAAACAATGCAAAGGCTGGGTCGTCGAGTCGGTCGGTGCCTATTTTTCCTTTGTGCGCCATCCTTATGAAGCGCAAGCGCGGGATGTTGCCGACAAGCTTGCACGCGAGCGTGGCATTCTCCTTTTACCCGGGCATTATTTTGGTGATCGCACTGGTCGCTTCATGCGTGTGGCTTTTGCCAACGCAGATCGCGATAAGCTTGCGGCCCTGCCAGAAAGACTGGCTGATTTCACGCTCTAAAAATGCCGCCCCGGTAACACGACAACTTTCGTCTTTTCGGGCAGTGTGTCGCGCGAGACGAGCAGTGACGGGCTCTCGCTTCTTTCGATCGGATAGCGTTCGCCGACACGACGCAGAAAGCGCTCCAGCGTCTGCGGGCCAAACATGTGCATGGGAATCACAATCTTCGCGCCGATAGTTTCCAGCACTTCTGCCATCCCGTCGATATCAAGCGTCCAACTGCCGTCAACCGGCGCAAGCACGATGTCGATATGCCCCAGCTGTTTTAATTGTCCTTGGTTGAGCGTGTGATGCAGATGCCCGAGATGAGCGATACAGACCCCCGCAATTTCGAACACGAAAATCGAATTGCCATCACGATCCGTTCCGCCGCCCATATCACGAATATGCGTCGGAATATTGCGCACGCGCACATCGCCAAACGTAAGATCATGGCGGGCTGGACTCGTGCCTTCGCTCCATCCGCGTAGGACTTGTTTGATGGCTGGATCAGGCGCGCGTGAATAATGCGTCGAATGCGCCTTGTTCATGGTCGCGATGTCGGGCACTGCGGGCGGCATCACGTAATCATTGTAATCAGTCGCGATCTTCACCCGACCGGGGCTTTCGATCAGGAAGGTGGAGTGGCCGATAAAGGTGATAGCAACCTGTCCAATCCCGGGATCGGGCAGGGTGATCGCTGCTTTTTGGATAGGCAGTTGGCGAAACGCGAGAGGAGCGAGGCAGGGCTCTTTCTCCTCTGCCCACCCAGTGCCGGGAAAGCCCGCACAGAGTGTGAGGCCCAATAAAAGTCCGATTGCATGTGGCGCGCGCATGACAAAGACCCCGGCAGAACCTGCTTCCATCTTAACGCAGTCAGCAGATCCGGCCAGTGCGGTGAGGGCGGCTCGAGGTCGCATCCCTCATGCGCAACATGAACGATCCGTAACGTGCAAGCTTCGGCGGGCTCGGTTAAGGTCCCGGCCAAACCGGGCTTCCGCCTGATTCTGACGAACACCTGATGGATTGAACGATGCGCAGTCTGGCTCTTGCAGTGGCCGCTTTTGCCCTTCTCACCCTCGGTCTCGGCGTGACGGGCGGCAAGAACAACTTCATGTTTCTCGGCATCGTCGGTGTGCTGCTAGCGTTCACGACATGGCGTGCACCATCGATCTCGAGCTTCCTGCGTATTTTCGCCGCCATCTTTGCGACAGAATATGTCGCTTTCGGCGCGGTCGCGCTTTTGTCGGGCTATGGCCTCTGGCCTGAGGCGCTGAAGGATTTTATCCCGCCGGGCAGCCTGCCTGTGACGGTCGGTATCTTCGGCCTTTTGATTTATGCGATCTCGTTCATACCTGTGATCCGCTCCATCATGGGCATTGCTGATCGTTTCTTTGATGGTGACGATCGCACCACGGTCAATATTTGGCCTTTCGCCAAATTCCAGATGAATGAGCAAACGCTCGCCCGCCTGATGGTGGTGTTTCTGATTGTCGTGAATCAGGCGCAGGTCGGCATTTCGGTGCGTCTGTCGTTCTTCAACCGTGATTGGTTCAACGCTATCCAGAACAAGGATGAGGCCGCCTTCTGGTCCTTGCTCTTTACGGTCTTCCTGTTTTGGGCGGTCATTTATGTCACCAGCGCCATTATCGAATATGTCGTGCAATCGGTGTTGATGATCCGTTGGCGCCGTTGGCTAACGGCGCGCTACATCGGCGATTGGCTTGATGATGGTACGCATTATCGCATGGCCTTAGCAGGTGCCTCAGCCGATAACCCCGATCAGCGTATTGCGGATGATATCAATGATTTCGTCACGCGAACCTATAGCTTCTCGATCACGCTTTTGTCGCAGGTCAGTTCGCTTGTTTCGTTCTCGATCATTCTGTGGCTCAACTCGTCAAACTTCGCCATTCCGGGAACGGATATCATTCTGCCGGGATTCTTGTTCTGGGTCGCATTGATCTATGCGGCCATCGGTACGTTGATCACGCATTGGATCGGCCGTCAGCTCATCCCGCTCAATTTCAATCAGCAACGTTACGAAGCGGATTTCCGCTTCTCGCTGGCGCGTTTGCGCGAATATGCCGAGCAGGTTGCGTTACTCGATGGCGAGAAGACGGAAAAGAAATTGCTGATGGGTCGCTTCGGTGAAGTCATCCGCAATTTCTTGCAAATCGTCTCGCTGCGTAAAAAGCTGATGGCGTTTACGGCGGGTTATAATCAGATCAGCGTGATTATCCCTTATGTTGTCGCAGCCCCCTTCTATTTTGCTGGAAAGGTGCAATTCGGCATCCTCACACAAACGGCTGGCGCGTTTGGTCGTGTTGAAGGCGCGCTGAGCTTCTTCGTCGATTCTTACGTGTCCTTGGCGGCTTACAAAGCGGTCATTGATCGTCTTGTCAGTTTTGATAGCGCGATTGCGCGCGGACGCGCACTGGGCGCGGTGCCGCCGCGGATTGAGCGTAACGGTTCAACGGATGGGATGATTGCGCTTGAAGGGCTCTCCTTGTCGCTTCCTGATGGTCGCCACTTGGTGAACGCCAATCTTGATTTCCGCCCCGGAGAAACCGCGTTGATCACGGGTCCGTCAGGGTCCGGTAAATCAACGATGCTACGTGCGGTGGCGGGGATCTGGCCGTTTGGTCAGGGTGATGTCGCCGTGCCGAAA
>VERN01000251.1 GCA_018882635.1 Beijerinckiaceae bacterium
CGCATAAGCACTGCAGGATTTCCTCCATAAGCTTTTACAAAATCGTCGAACAGACGAACATCCTTCCGCATCAAGCCCATCGTGAAACCGGAATCAAAACTGTCGGACAAAACCCATTTCGGAAGATTAACTTCAAACACACCGCTTCGACCCGACCCTTTCGCCAGGGCGGCAGCGAGAACATCACGATCAAGACCTGCTTTCTCACCAAGCGTGAGCGCTTCGCCCGCTAAGGCAAGATGAGCCGCACACAACGCATTATTGAGAATTTTAACGACATTGCCGGCACCCGGCCCGCCACACAAAACCGTCTCACGACCTAGAATATCAAAATAGGGTTTGGCACGGGTAACCGCTTCAGGATCACCGCCCGCCATGATGAAAAGTGTTCCCGCCGCGGCACCCGCCGCACCGCCAGAAACCGGCGCATCAACAAAAGCGAGCCCTTTGCTACGCATTGCTTCTGCAAGGCGCCGTGTCGAGGCTGGATCGGATGTCGATGTGTCAATGATCAATGCGCCCGGCTTACAATGATCGATGATTGAAGCCATCACGGCTTCGACAATGTCGCTATTGGGTAACGATAGGATGAGCACATCAGCGTCTTGTGCGAGGAGATCGGCGCGCGCAACGTTATGGGTGAAAAGAGCCCGACGGTCTGCCGACACATCGGTTCCCACCACATGACACTGAGCTCTTTCTAATGTTTGCGCCATCGCAAGACCCATCTGGCCTAATCCAATGACGCCCACCTTGGCTGATGTTTCCAACGCCGCCTCCCTGATATGTATCCGCGAGCTTAAAGACCGCGCACCCCTTCGGTCAAAACATGCAAAAAAGAGGGCGCATATTAGACTTACCCGCGGCTCTAGCGTAGCGGCGTGCAGCGTGGTGTGCTCTGATCGACCAAGATTAATTGCTCAACCGGGAACCCCTTAGCCTGCGCTTCCTTCACGAGACGGGCACGCAATTCTGGGGCGAGGACTGGTTTACGCGCTAAGATCCAGAGATAATCGCGTGTGGGTCCGGCAACCAGCGCCCATTGATAGTTCCGGTCGAGCGCGAATACATGATAGCCGCCCGCGAAAGGCGGGAAGAAGGTCACTGAAAGGCTTGCGACATTACTTGCGCTCTGGAAGCTTGCTGATCCCGTCGCATCGCGCCACCGACACTCTTTCGGATCGAACCCTTTATTAATGACCTCAACGCGACCATCGGGTTTGAGCCTATAGATGGCGCGTACATTGGTCAGGCCGCGCTCAAAGCTATGATCAAGGCGCATAATTTCAAACCATTCACCCGTATAGCGCTGCGCATCAAATTGAACAGGCTCAATGCCGGGCGGGAGACCGGTGCATGCGGCCAATCCTAAAACGATCACGCTCAATGCCCATCGTGTGAGTCCAAAGCGACGGCGTTTCATTGGATTCTCCCCACACTACGATGGTTTTTATCAAGGCAACTCTGCCCAGAAACGTCTAACTCCGGGCGGGCTCACAATGCCACAATAAGAATGTTAGATCGAGAGCTCTGCTCAAAGACCAAGAAGCATGATTGAACAGATATTTTGCGCTGGACTGCCGCCAATATTATGGGTGAGCGCCAGCGAGGCATGACCCATCTGCCGATCGCCCGCTTGTCCCGAGAGCTGCAACCAGGCTTCGTAGAGCATGCGTAGCCCTGATGCCCCAACGGAATGGCCAAAACATTTTAACCGACCATCGACTTGGCAAGGGACCTTGCCATCACGATCAAACGCGCCATCGAGCATCCGCTTCCATGCGGTGCCTTCGTCGGCGAGCCCAATATCTTCGAGGCTGACAAATTCTGTAATGGAAAAGGAATCATGGAGTTCGCTGAAACGAATTTATTTCCGCGCAGACACGTATTCGGTATAGCTACCGACGTGAGAACATCATGTTCAGACGTGAGGGATAGGATTTCGGCCGCAATCTCGTCTATCGGCTTGATCACGAAGAAGGCTTCGTATTACAGACAAAACGGCTACATCGACGCATGATGGTCGTTCATCGCGAAGCGCAGTTTCAACCTAAACAACCGAACGAGGCGTGGAGCCCCGACTTTATCCATTAAGAACTCAGCAATGGTCAGAAGTTCCGAGCCTTAATGGTTATTGATATCTTCTCACGCGAAGGATTGGCAATCGAAACCGGATGTCGGTTACGAGGCGAGAACGACGTCGACGTTCTCAAAAAGCTTGTTCGGCTTAGAGGAGCGCCTAAATACCTCTTCGCGATAATGGCGCAGAGTTCGCCGGCCAGCTTGTGACCTCTGGGCGTATCATTATGAAATACAAATAGACTTTTCTAGACCAGGCAAACCAACCGACAACGCCTTCATCGAAGCCTCGATTGAAAACCAGATTCGCCTATGTCAGCTGCGCGCCAATACTGCGGGATGGACGGTTTAAAACTTTTATTTCGATCGCGCTTTAAGTGGATCGAATGAGTTTAGGTCTGGATATAAGGAGATTTTGGAAGATATCAGGAGCAACAAGTTTGATCTCGTCATCGCTGAAGCGCTCGATCGCCTGTAGGGTGTGTTTTGAGCGGCGAACGGGCTGCTCCCCAAATGATAAAGCCCTCCTGATGGGAGGGCTGTGGATTTGGTTGCGGGGGCCCGAAACCACCGACAATTGGCAATCCGTTGTGCAGTTTGATGTTCGGCGAACGTGGTTGCGGGGGCCCGCAGCCACCTTTACCGAACTGCATGCCCGCCGCTAGGCTAGCCGGGTCCATTCAAATGATCAGGCGACGAAAAAATGACCTTAAACATAGTAAGTCGCCATCTAAATCGCACCTTCATAGGCCTAGATTTCGACAAATTCGTCCGCCTGAATAAGAAGCCGGGCCGAACGATCACGGCCTATAAATTCCACCATAATCCCATCAGGACCTTGGACCGTGCTGGCTCGAACTGGGTGCGCCCTCGGTACGTGTGAATTCAGCCTTGGCTAGCAAAAATGGTAAGCGGGATCGAAGCACTGCAATTCTACCCGTATATCAACGTGGTTTCAGCTAATACTAGGAGACAAACGATAACGGCGAATGGGTCATCCGACGCCATAGAAAGAAGCAGAACCGTTCCAACGGTTCTGCCTCTGCTATTTGTAGATTTATACTTTCTACTTTTAATTAGGCCGGCTAATACCCCTGCTATCAGGGGAAATTTTTGCAGCGCCAAGATCGAACAGAGCCCAACTGACAGCACTCTCCATACTTGTAAGGATTTTCATAGCATCATCCCCATAAGCACCAATCGTAGTATAATTCATCCGATCAAGCGTTTCCTTTAAGCTCTGATCCTTCATTGCTTTAGCAAAAGCATTATCGATCAATGCTAAAGTATCTTTCGGTGCATCTGCAGGTACCGCGAATCCAAGCCATGTACGAGCCGGCATTTTGACGATGTCAGGATATTTTTCGCCTACGCCAGGAATTCTTCCAAAACCCGGGAAATCGAAGCCAACAGTTTCTACCATCGCAAGCGGCCTTAGCTTGCCACCCTTGATATAGTCAGTCTGTTCCGCGAGCGATGAAATGACCGCATCACCATCACCTGACAAAACTGCTACCATTGCCGGCGCGCTACCAGCATACGGAACGGAGTTAAGTTTAGTTTGGGTTGCCGCGGCTAAGCCCAATGTCTTCGCATGCCAAACACAGCCAATGGGACAATGCGTTATATTGACCTTGCCAGGATTGGCTTTCGCCATAGCCACGAGATCATCCAGCGACTTGATCGGTGAGTCAGGCTTTACCGACAAAACCGCAGGAGCGCCCGCAACCATATACCAGCGCCAATCTTTTGTCGTAGTGGTGTGAAAACCCATCACGGCGACAATTTGCATCTGTTCTGATGAACCGAGCCAATCATAACCGTCATGTTGGCGCGACCAAACATAATTCATGGCATTCGCACCACCACCACCGGTCCGGTTGGCAACGATGATCGGCCCGCCTAAATGTGGCTCCATCGCTTTCGCGATGAGGCGGTTGACCGTATCGGTACCGCCTCCTGCGGCCGCCCACACGCTGATCT
>VERN01000252.1 GCA_018882635.1 Beijerinckiaceae bacterium
GTTCCCGCCCGACCTGAGTAAGGCCTATGCGGTTTGTCATATCGTCCCGCCCGGCGGGTTCAAAGTTTGGTCTTCCGATTGCGGTCACAGCCTTGGCTGTTTTGCTGGCTGGTCCTGCGCGCGCCCAAGATGCGGCTTGCGATGATCTCGGCAAGAAGCTCGATGCCTATGGCAAATTGATGCAACGCGTGCAGGGTTTCCAGAAGAAAAAGCCGACAGCTGACGAAGCCTGCGCCGCCTTCACCAATTTACAAAGCGCTGGCAAGACCGCGATCCCATTGCTTGAACAGAATGGCGCATGGTGCCACGTGCCGGATCAAGCGATCAATAACATCAAGGCGCAACAAGAACAGATCGCCAAGGTGCGCGCGAATGCGTGCAATGTCGCGGCCCAAATGAAGAAGCAGCAACAGCAAGGCGGTCCGGGTGGCCCCGGCGGCGGCTTGCTGGGCGGTGGCGAAGTTCTCGGTGGCCCGATGCGGATTCCGCAAGGCGCGCTCTGATGCAGACTGGCGGTGCGACGCTGCCGGATGCGGCGAAATTCAACATCGTCGACCATTTAGCGCCGATGGCGTGGCGGCCTTATCTCCGTCTCGCGCGCATTGATCGCCCCATTGGCTGGTGGCTGTTGTTGCTGCCATGTTGGTGGTCGGTGGCCCTTGCATCAATCGCAACACAACGCGCGCCCGATCTCGTTCTTTTGGTGTTGTTTATGATCGGTGCCATCGCCATGCGAGGCGCTGGTTCAACGTATAACGATATTGTCGATCGTGATCTTGATGCGCAGGTCGAACGCACGCGTTTCAGACCTTTACCGAGTGGCGCGGTCTCCGCGAAACAGGCGGCGATTTTTGTTGGCTTTCAAGCGCTGATTGGGCTCGCCGTTTTGCTCCAATTCAATCGCTTCGCCATCATTCTTGGCTTCTGCTCGCTCATTCCTGTTTTCATTTATCCGTTCATGAAACGGATTACATCTTGGCCGCAGGCTGTGCTCGGTCTCGCTTTTGCGTGGGGTGGGTTGGAAGGCTGGGCTGCTGTGACAGGCGGGCTCACTGCGCCTGCCTTTCTTTGTTATGCCGCTGCCATCGTGTGGACGATTGGTTACGACACGATTTATGCCGTGCAAGATCTCGAAGATGATTCAATCGTTGGCATTCGCTCCACGGCACGCCTCTTTGGCGGCAACACCGCGCGCGCTGTCGGCTTACTCTATGTGGCAACGATTGCGTTTCTGGTGCCCGCGCTCTGGATGGTTGGTGCGGGTGTTGCGGGGTGGATGGGGTTGATCGGCTTTGCCGCGCATCTTGTATGGCAGGTGCGCAAGATCGATACGCGCGATGTGCAAGGCGCGTTGCGGCTTTTCCGCTCGAACCGTAACGCTGGCTTGATCCTCTTCGCTGGCCTTGCGCTTGATGCAGCCCTTCGGGCCATCTGAAATCTTGCCGCGGCCGCCATGCGGGCGCTACACCGAGCCCTCCGGAGGCGACAGCATGACCGTGGCCAATCCTGCTTTTCTGCCAGACGCGTTGCTCCTCGCCACGCAGGCCGCGCGTGAGGCGGGCGCACTGGCCCTTCAATCGTTCCGCCCTGGTGCACAAACCTCTGCCGCCGTCCAATTTAAGGAGGGCGGTTCGCCAGTCACCGAAGCGGATTTAGCCGTTGATCGGCTTTTGAAAGGGCGGCTCACGCCTTTTGACAGTTCGATCGGTTGGCTCTCTGAGGAAACGGAGGATGATCCGGCCCGTTTGGAGCGCGAACATGTCTGGGTCGTCGACCCTATCGACGGCACCCGTTCCTTTGCAGCCGGTAAGCCGGATTGGGGGGTGGCGATCGCCCTTCTTGAGGCCGGGGAGCCGATCCTCGGCGTTTTATTCATCCCCGTGGAAGGCAAGCTCTACACCGCCCGTCGCGGCGGAGGAGCCTTCCTGAATGGTCAAAGTCTGACTGTGTCGGTACGTCAAGAGGTGCAAGGGGCCCGTTTGGCAGGCCAGCAATCGGTGCTCGACAGGGTCGAGGCCGGGGCGGGACCGATTATTAGGGCTCCGAAAGTCCATTCCTTGGCCTATCGGCTCGCGATGGCGGCCGATGGCTCGGTGGATGGCGCTTTATCCAGCAAATCTCCCCATGATTGGGATTTAGCGGCCTCTCACGCTTTGCTGCTGGAGGCGGGCGGTGTCCTTAAGCAGGCCGACGGAACCGCTTTGCGCTATAATCGGCTCTCGACACGCCACGAAGCCGTGCTAGCAGGACATCCGTATCTCGTGGATCGGCTTGCGGCGATTCTAACTCCGTAAGGACCACGAACAATTTCTAGACCGATCAGGCGGAGCCCCCGGCTGCCGGACCGGATGATCAAGGGAAAGAGCAATGACCGACACGCCTGCCAAGCAACTGCCCCATCTCGTCTTCGGGGGTGAACTCGTTCATCTGGACGGAACCGAGTTCAAGGATCTCTCTAAGCTTGATATCGTCGGCATCTATCCAAATTACGCAAAGGCGCGCGACGCTTGGAAAGCCAAAGCGCAAGCCTCCGTCGACAATGCGCATATGCGCTATTTCATCGTGCATCTGCACCGGCTGCTCGATCCCGAGCATTCCTAATCCGGATTGGCAATGCTGAAACGTCTTGGCCGTGCACCGCTAACGCAAAAAATCCTCGGGCAATTGCTCGCGGGCTATTTGCGCTTAGTGAAGGTGACAAACCGCTGGACGTTTCAGCCTGCCAATTTCTTCGCCAATTTTGATCGTGATGCGCCTTACATCATTGCGCTCTGGCATGGGCAGCATTTTCTGATCCCGCTCGGCAAACGCGACAAGGATCGTTATGCCGTGCTGATTTCGCGTCATGGCGATGGCGGCATCAATGCTGAAGCTGCGGCAGCCTTTGGCATTCGCCCCATCCGCGCTTCAGGTGGCACGCCCGAACAGATGCACCGCAAAGGCGGAGTGAAGGGCTTGCGTGATATGCTGCGCGCGCTTGAGGGCGGCGAATGCGTTACGCTGACTGCGGACGTGCCAAAGAAGGCGCGCGTTGCAGGCATTGGCATCATTATGCTCGCCAAAATGTCTGGGCGTCCGATTTATCCCGCCACCGTGGTCACCAGTCGCCGTATTGATTTCCAGTCTTGGGATCGTGCAAGCCTCGGCCTCCCTTTTGGACGAGGTGCCATTGTGATTGGTGAGCCGATTCATGTGGCCAAGGATGCCGATGAGGCCGCTTTGGAAACCGCGCGCCGTCGTCTCGAAGTGGAATTGGATCGCGTGCAGCATGATGCGTTTGCACTGGTTGGCGCGCGCGATCCCGGCGCTGAATTATCACTCGCGGCCGGGCGGTTGCCCGCATGAAAAAGCCCATTCCGCTGTCTCTGCGCGCTTGGCGCTCGCTTTCATCGCTCCTGCGACCGAGTGCGACGCCATTTTTGATGTGGCGTGCGGGTAAGGGTAAAGAAGAGCGTGGCCGCATTGGTGAACGCCGCGGCGAAAGCACGATGTTGCGCCCCGATGGTCGTTTGATCTGGATGCATGGGGCCAGCGTCGGTGAAACGGTCTCGCTGCTGCCGCTCATTGAACGTCTCGTCCAGCGTGGTTTTCCCGTTCTCGTCACATCAGGCACCGTGACTTCGGCACGCGTTTTGGAAAAACGGCTACCGGCAGGGGCCGTGCACCAATTTGTGCCACTTGATCTTCCAGCCTTTGCCGCGCGTTTCCTTGATCATTGGCAGCCTGATCTGATCCTGATTACGGAAAGCGAATTGTGGCCGAACATGATTGCGGCAGCCAGCGAACGCGGCACGCCGATGATCATGGTCAATGGCCGCATGTCGCAACGCAGTTTTGCGCGCTGGTCACGTTTCCGTCCGCTCGCGGCTGCTTTGTTGTCGCGTTTCGATTTGTGTCTTGCGCAATCAGAAGATGATGGCCGCCGTCTTGCTGCGTTAGGCGCGCCGCGCGTCGCAGTGACAGGCAATTTGAAATTTGATGTGTTGCCGCC
>VERN01000037.1 GCA_018882635.1 Beijerinckiaceae bacterium
ACTATGGGCTAGGCGGCCCTTGTCGAGGTTCGCACCATGCTTGTGATTTATCGCGCCCAAGGGACTGCTGATCCGGAAGGGAAAGTTCGGCTTGAGCCGGATGTTCTCGGCCCTAACGATCCCATTCCTACGACGCGATCTGGATCGACATGGTCGAGCCGACGCCAAAAGAAGATGGCAAGGTCGAACAGCATCTCGGGATTTCGATCCCGACGCGCGAAGATATGAGCGACATCGAACCCTCGGAACTGCTCTATACCGAGAATAATGTGCGCTACATGACGATGCGCCTATTCCACAATGTCGAGGGTGATTTGCCCGAGATCGCGGGTGTTGGTTTCATTCTGCGCGACAATGTCCTCGTGACAGTGCGCTATGTGCGCCCGCTCGCGTTTCAAATGTTTGCCAATCGGTGCGCGCGTGGACAAGTGCCGACACCCGAAGCGATCCTCGCCGGTCTGATTGAAGCGATTATTGATCGCGCTGCGGACGTGTTGCAGGCAGCGGGTGAGCGGATCGATTCCGTCTCCCATCGCGTGTTCGACGTGACGCATGAACCAGGCTCACGCAATGCGGAATATCAGGACAATTTGCGCTCTCTCGGGCGGCAAGGCGATCTCCTGTCGAAAGTGCGTGAATGTCTCGTCTCTATCGAGCGCGTGCTCCTGTTTTTAACCGTTGCCTACCGCACCGCGCGCGTGCCGCTCGCTTTACGTGAAGAGGTACGGACCACGCTGCGCGATTTACAATCGCTTGAGGAGCACGCAACCTTCCTCACGCAGAAAATTCAATTCCTGCTCGACGCCACATTGGGCCTCGTCAATCTTGAGCAGAACAACATCATCAAGCTCTTTTCGGTGATGGCGGTGATCTTCATGCCGCCGACACTAATCGCGTCGATCTACGGCATGAATTTCAAACACATGCCCGAGCTTGAAACGGTCTGGGGTTATCCGATCGCGCTATTGGCTATGGTCGCAGCGGGCGTTCTACCCTATGTCTTCTTCCGCTGGAAGAAATGGCTCTAGACGGATATTGCGAGACGATGTGCGGTCGCTTTGCGTTGCAGGCTTCACCGGAGCAGGTGAAAGCCCTGTTCGCCTATCAAGAACATCCGAATTTTCCGCCGCGCGCCAACATTGCGCCGACGGAGCCGATCGCCATTGTGGTGCGTGAGGGCGGGCAAAACCATTTTCACCTCATGCGGTAGGGCTTTCTTCCCGCATGGGTGAAAGATCCGCAGGATTTTCCGCTGATTATTAATGCGCGGACTGAAACACTCGCCGAAAAACCAGCTTATCGCACCGCCATTCGTCACCGCCGCGGTCTTGTGCCAGCCGATGCGTTCTATGAATGGAAGCGTGACGGAAAAATCAAAACGCCCTTTAAGATCATGCGTGACGATGGCGGTCTCTTTGCTATGGCGGCTTTGTGGGAAACTTATGCCGATAAGAATGGCAGCGAGATCGATACCGCCGCCATCATCACCTGTGCACCCAATGAATGCGCCGCAGAGCTGCATGATCGTATGCCTGCGATCATTGAGCCAGCCCAATTCGATTTATGGCTTGATCATTCTGTCGCGCCCGATGAGGCGCTGCGATTGCTGAAACCCGCTCACGGCGCTTGGCGGGCCGAACCGGTTGATCCGCGCACGCCGCGGCCTGAACGTCCGGCGAAAAAAGCGGCTACACCAAAGCCAGATAAACCGGCTCAAGGCGAATTGTTTTAAACGTAAAGGCGTGCCGCGGCAGAGCGTGGGCTTGTTGCTAGCGCGCAAGCGGCCGATTGCAGCGCTCTGCCTCGCTTTTGCCGCGCGTGCGTTCTATGTCTCTGACAAAGGAGACGCGCATGTCTGATCTGCCGCATGATGATCCTCTGCCCGGGGACGCTTTTGCCTGCGAGTCCATTGAGCAAGTGATTGTGCCGCGCGCCCGCGATCTTGGCGGTTTTGAAGTGCGCCGCGCGCTTCCATCCGTCGGCCGTAAAATGGTGGGCCCTTTCATTTTCTTTGATCAGATGGGCCCGTCCGAATTTCTCCTTGGCCAAGGGCTCGATGTGCGGCCGCATCCGCATATCGGTCTCGCGACTGTTACCTATCTATTTGATGGCGGGATCCGTCATCGCGACAGTCTGGGGGTTGTGCAAGATATTGCGCCGGGCGCCTTAAATTTGATGACGGCCGGCCGCGGCGTCGTCCATTCCGAAAGAACAGCGCCAGAAGTGCGCGCCAAGCCGGGCCGTCTCTTCGGCATTCAGGCATGGGCCGCATTGCCTGCAAGCCATGAGGAGACTGACCCGGCTTTTGAGCATTTCGATGCATCCCGGCTTCCCCGCATTGTGGGGGAGGGCAAGCGCGTCAGCCTCATTCTCGGCCAAGCCTATGGCGAAGAGAGCCCGGCCAGCTTTCCCCATCCGGCGCTTTATGCCGAAGCGGTGCTCGCCCCCGGCGCGGTTCTGCCGCTCGATGCCGATTATGACGAGCGGGCGGTCTATGTCGTGTCAGGCGCAATCGATATCGCCGGGGATACGTTTGAGGATGGCCGCCTGCTGATCTTCCGCCCCGGGGATCGGATCTCGATTCTGGCCCTCTCCCATGCCCGTCTGATGCTGTTTGGCGGCGAGCCCATGGATGGCCGACGCCACATTTGGTGGAACTTCGTTTCCTCCCGAAAAGAGCGGATTGACCAAGCCAAGGCCGATTGGGCGGCTGGACGGTTCGATTCTGTCCCCGGAGAGAGTGAATTCATCCCTTTACCCGGCTGAGTTCTCCCCCTATGTGGGGCCCCTTGGCGCGGCGCGGCTTCAGCGCTAGAGTGTAAACAAAGTTTGACACTGGACATGACCCCGTGACCCGTCCCTCGACCCCCCTTCTCGACCAGGTGCCGACGCCTGAAGAACTCCGTCGGCTGCCCGAAGCGAGCCTTAAGCAGCTGGCCGAGGAATTGCGCGCCGAGATGATCGACGCTGTGTCAGTCACCGGTGGCCATCTCGGTGCTGGTCTCGGCGTCGTCGAGCTCACCGTCGCGCTGCATTATGTTTTCGATACGCCGCGCGATCGTTTGATCTGGGATGTCGGCCATCAGGCCTATCCGCACAAAATCATCACGGGTCGCCGTGATCGCATCCGCACGCTGCGGCAGGGCGGTGGGCTCTCTGGCTTCACCAAGCGCAGCGAGAGCGAATATGATCCGTTCGGCACCGCGCATTCTTCAACATCGATTTCCGCCGGTCTCGGTATGGCCGTCGCGCGCGATCTCCATAACGGCAAGAACAATGTCGTCGCGGTGATTGGCGATGGCGCAATGTCCGCCGGTATGGCCTATGAGGCGATGAACAATGCGGGCGCGATGAATTCGCGCCTCATTGTCATCCTCAACGATAACGACATGTCGATTGCGCCGCCCACCGGTGCGATGCGCTCCTATCTTGCGCGCCTTGTCTCAGGCGGCACCTATCGCAACATTCGCGAAGCCGCCAAACAGCTCGCCAAGAAATTGCCGCGTCCGCTGTTCGATAGCGCGCGCAAGGCCGAAGAATTTGCGCGTGCCTTCCTCGCGGGCGGCACCATGTTTGAAGAGCTGGGCTTCTTTTATGTCGGCCCGATTGATGGTCATAATCTCGATCATCTCTTGCCGATCTTGAAAAATGTCCGCGATAGCGAAACGGGCCCCATCCTCGTTCATGTCGTCACGCAAAAAGGCAAGGGCTACGCCCCCGCCGAAGCGGCCGCTGATAAATATCACGGCGTCACCACCTTTGATGTGATCACCGGCACGCAAGCCAAGCCCAAAGCCAATGCGCCGTCCTATACGAGCGTCTTCGCTAAGGGCCTCATTGCTGAAGCCCGCCACGATGACAAGGTTGTCGCGGTGACAGCCGCGATGCCGAACGGCACCGGCCTTGATCTCTTCGGCAAGGAATTTCCCGAGCGCATTTTTGACGTCGGCATTGCCGAGCAACATGCTGTCACATTTGCCGCCGGTCTCGCCACTGAGGGCTATAAGCCGTTCTGCGCCATCTATTCGACCTTCCTGCAGCGCGGTTATGACCAAATCATTCACGACGTCGCGTTACAAAATCTGCCTGTGCGTTTTGCCCTTGATCGCGCCGGACTTGTCGGCGCGGACGGTCCGACGCATGCAGGCTCGTTTGATGTCGCCTTTCTCGGTTGCCTGCCGAACATGGTGATCATGGCGGCGTCTGATGAAGCCGAATTGATGCATATGGTTGCGACAGCCAACGCCTATGATGCCGGACCGATTGCGTTCCGTTATCCGCGCGGCGAAGGCGTCGGCATCGAATTGCCCGAACGCGGCGAAGTGCTGCCGATCGGCAAAGGGCGCATTGTGCGCGAAGGCTCGCGTGTCGCCATCCTCTCGCTCGGCACACGCTTGCAGGAGGCTCTCAAGGCCGCTGATATTCTCGCCAGCAAAGGTCTTCCGGCCACTGTTGCTGATGCACGTTTCGCCAAACCAATCGATACGGATCTGGTTGAAAAACTGGCGCGCACCCATGAAGTGCTGATCACGATCGAAGAAGGTTCGGTCGGTGGCTTCGGGTCTTTCGTCATGCAGCATCTCGCGGAAGCAGGGCTTCTCGACAAGGGTTTGAAGATCCGTTCGATGGTGTTGCCCGATACCTATATCGAGCATGACAAGCCCGAGCGCATGTATGCCGAAGCCGGACTCGATGCGAATGGTATCGTCACGAAGGTGATGGAAGCGTTGGGTCGTGATGCAGCCGAGGCGAAGTCGCGGCCGCTCTCGGCTTAATCTTCGTCAATGGCTGAGCGGCAACGCGCCGATCTTCTGCTTGTGGAGCGTGGCCTGTTTGAGAGCCGCGCTAAGGCGCAGGCCGCAATCGCAGCCGGGCGTGTGCGTGCCAATGGACGCGTCGTCGGCAAAGCCTCCGAAACACTTCCCCGTGATGCCGCGATTGAAGCTGAACCAGCTTTTGTCTTCGTCTCGCGCGGTGGCGTGAAATTGGAAGGTGCGCTGGATGCTTTCGGTTTCAATGTCGCCAATCGCTTATGTTTGGATATTGGCGCATCCACCGGCGGCTTCACCGATGTCATGCTCCGGCGCGGTGCGGCGAAGGTGATCGCGGTCGATGTCGGGCGTGATCAGCTTCATCCGTCCTTGCGAACCGATCCGCGGGTGGAAAGCCATGAAGGGACCGATATCCGCCAATTCAGCATCGCTGGGACAAAGCCCGATTTTGCGTCTGTGGATGTGAGTTTCATCAGTCTTGCGGCCATCCTTCCCGCCATGGCGAATTTGCTTGCACCGCGCGCTGAAATCGCGTTGCTGATCAAACCGCAATTTGAGGTCGGTCGGGCTCAGATTGGCAAGGGCGGCATTGTGCGCGATCACGATGCGGTGACAGCTGTGCTAGAACGCGTGCAAAACGACGTGCGCGCTTTAGGGTTCACGGTTCTCGGTGTGATCGAAGCGCCAATCGCTGGCGGCGATGGCAATCAGGAATATCTTTTGGGTGCGCGGCGTGCTGAAACTGCATGAAGAGCTGACAATCGAAGCGATGGGCGCCAAAGGCGATGGCGTCGCCCGCAAACAAGGCCGCGCTCTTCATGTCGCCTTCACCCTGCCCGGTGAGACGATTATCGCCACCGTCGATGGCGAGCGTGGCGAACTCAACGACATCATCAAACCGTCACCCGATCGTATCACGCCGATCTGCGATGTGTTTGGCACCTGCGGTGGATGCGCGCTTCAACATTGGGCGCATGAACCCTATGCCGCATGGAAACGTGACCTGTTGGTTCATGCGCTGGCGCAACACGGTCTCGTCACCGATGTGAAGCCGCTTAAGGATGCATCAGGCATCGGGCGGCGGCGTGTGGTGTTTCATGCGCGCAAAAACGAAGGGCGCGTCGAAGTTGGGTTCATGGCGCGCCGGTCGCATCGTCTGATTGCGGTTGCGCGTTGTCCCATTCTTGTCCCGGCATTAGCGGGAGCACCGGATCTTGCTTTGCGCATTGCGCAAATCATCGACACGGATAAGCCGCTCGATCTTCATCTCACGGCGACGAAGACAGGAATCGATTGCGATATTCGCGGCCTTGGTGTGCCGAGTGATCGCCAGCGCCGCCGTCTCGTTGAAAACATCGATCAGCTCGGTCTCGCGCGCCTTTCGGTGCATAGTGAATTGATGGCCATGCGTGCAGAACCCGTCATGGCGATCGGCCGCAGCCTTGTAACACTACCGAGCGGCACATTTCTGCAAGCGACGGCTGCCGGGGAAGAAACGCTGACGGCGCTCGCCTATGAATGTGCGGGATCGGCAAAAAAAATCGCTGATCTGTTTTGCGGTGTGGGTCCATTCAGCCTGAAACTGGCCGAGAAGGCGAGCGTTTCAGCGTTCGATTCCGATGAGCCTGCGGTCGCGGCGCTGGCTGCTGCCGCCGCGCGCACCGAAGGGCTAAAGCCCGTCAGCGCGACTGCGCGCGATCTTTTTCGTGTTCCGTTAGTGCCACATGAATTGAACGCTTTTGATGCCGTGCTGCTCGATCCGCCTCGCGCGGGTGCCCGCGCCCAGATGGAAGAAATCGCTAAAAGCGACGTGCCCCGTGTGATTTCGGTCGCCTGTGATGTGCAGAGTTTCGCGCGGGACGCTGCCATTCTGGTCGAAGCAGGATATCGTTTCGATTATGCCGTTCCTGTCGACCAATTCGCCTTCTCGCCGCATCTTGAAATGATCGGCCTTTTTACCAAAACTGTGGCAACGAAACGCAAACGCCGACTGCTTGGCTAATCATGGCTCTTTCGCAGGTTGAATTGGTTGAAGGCCTCAGCGCATTGATTGGCGCACCGCATGTGCTGACCGATCCTGATGCTATGGCGCCCTATCTCAAGGAATGGCGTGGCCTGTTTCCCGGCAAAGCGCGCTGCGTCGTGCGCCCTGCGCATACGCAAGAGGTCGCCTCTGTTCTTCAATTCTGCCACACCCATCGCATCCCTCTGGTACCGCAAGGTGGCAATACAGGTCTCGTCGGCGGCCAGACGCCATGGCAAAGCGGTGACGAGATCGTTCTCTCCTTGCAGCGGCTTCATCGCATTCGCGATGTTGATCCGCTTTCAGACACCATGGTGTGCGAGGCGGGTGTCACGCTTTTAGCGGCGCAGGAAGCGGCGGAGCAGGTGGATCGTTTGTTTCCCCTGTCATTGGCGTCCGAAGGATCCTGCACCATTGGCGGCAATCTCT
Source organism: Beijerinckiaceae bacterium (assembly GCA_018882635.1). Classification (GTDB taxonomy): domain Bacteria; phylum Pseudomonadota; class Alphaproteobacteria; order Rhizobiales; family Beijerinckiaceae; genus TNE-4. The sequence continues at coordinate 7,225 of VERN01000037.1, forward strand.
CCTCCAATGCGGGCGGCACGGCTGTCTTGGCCTATGGCAATGCCCGCGAATTGACGCTGGGGCTTGAAGTGGTGCTGGCCGATGGCCGCGTGATGGATCTCCTCGGCCGCTTGCGCAAAGATAATACCGGCTACGATTTGAAAAATCTTTTCATCGGTGCAGAGGGAACACTCGGGATCATTACCGCGGCTGTGCTGAAATTGTTTCCACGCCCGCGTGCGCAAGCGACGACGATATGCGGCATGGCCTCACCACAGGCCGCGCTTCAATTGCTGGCGGCGATGAAGGATCGTTTCGGCAATGGTGTCACCACATTCGAATTACTGCCCGCCATCGCGATGGATATGGTGTGCGATCACATTCCCGGGAACCGCAATCCGCTCACGGGCCGTCATGCATGGTATGTTTTGCTGGAAATATCGGGTGCGGATGATGGGTTAAATGAGCGGGTCGAAACCGCGCTCGCTGAAGCGATCGATCGATCCATCATCGATGATGCGGCGCTCGCAACATCGCTCGATCAGCGCATGGCCTTTTGGCGCTTGCGCGAAACACTGCCCGAAGCGCAAGGTTTTGAAGGGGGCTCAATCAAGCACGATATTGCCGTGCCACTCGCATCTGTTCCCAGTCTGATTGATGCCGTATGCGCACGCGTTCAAGTCTTGGTGCCGGGTGCACGGCCTGTCCCCTTCGGCCATCTTGGCGACGGTAATCTGCATTTCAACATCACCCAACCCAAAGGGATGGATCGCGCGGCTTTCATGGCGTTATGGGATGATGTCGGCGCAATCGTCTATGATGAAACAGTGAAATTGCGCGGCTCGATTTCAGCGGAACACGGCATAGGGCGCCTGAAAAAATCATTGTTACGAGAGGTCAAGGATCCGGTTGCCCTGTCTTTGATGTCTGATCTCAAGCGAATACTTGATCCGTTGAATATTCTCAACCCGGGCAAGGTGATCGATCTGTCATAAAAAAGCCCGGGCCGAAGCCCGGGCAAAGTGGAGAGGGCGCGAGACACGCCCGTCTCGGAGGAGTCCTGAATTACCAGCCGGCGAGAACAGCGCCCTTGTATTTTTCAGCGATGAACGCTTTCACTTCCGGCGATTGATAGGCTTCAAGCAGAGCCGCAGCCCAAGGTGCATTCTTGTCACCGGAGCGTACCGCGATCAGATTGACATAAGGCCCTTTCGGATCTTCACGCAGAATGGCGCTGGTGGGTTCGATCTTCGCTTCGACCGCGTAATTGGTGTTGATCGCTGCTGCCGCGACATCGGGGAGCGAACGCGCTGTCTGCGCCGCATCGACTTCAACGAATTTCAATTTCTTCGGATTATCGATGATATCGGCGACGCCCGGTTTGAAGCCGGTGCCTTCGCGCAGCTTGATCACGCCCTTATCGCGCAAGAGCAGGAGCGAGCGGCCGCCATTGGTCGGATCATTCTGAATGGCAATGGTTGCGCCATCCGGAATCTCAGCCCAGCTTTTATATTTGGCTGAATAGATGCCGAGCGGGAAATTGACTGTCTGACCAATGGCGACGAGATCGAACTTCCGGTCCTTCACTTGATTGTCGAGATAGGGTTGGTTCTGGAAGGAATTGGCTTCCAGTTCACCAGCACTCAACGCCTGATTAGGCACGACATAATCGGTGAACTCGATAATTTTGAGATCAAGTCCCTTCTTGGCTGCGACCGGCTTCACCGCTTCGAGAATTTGCGCATGCGGGCCGGGTGTAACGCCAATACGAACGACTTTCGCTGTTTGCGCATAAGCGGTTCCACCAAGCGCTGCAAAAGCGACAGCGGCGAGGAGTGTGCGACGGTTCAATGACATGATGGTTCCTTTCATAGGTCAGGTTGGCTGTGGTTGAGAGACTTAGATGTGACGGAGCCGCTTATTGACGCGGCGCGCGATGACATCGCCGAATGTTTGGGTGGCTTGGACAAGAACGACGAGGATGGCGACGACAATGGCCATGACTTCAGGCATGAAGCGCTGGTAGCCGTAGCGAATTCCCAGATCGCCAAGGCCGCCCCCACCAACGGCGCCCACCATTGCTGAAAATCCAATGAGGCTCACGAGAGCTAAGGTGAGGCCGAGAATGATCGCGGGCGCCGCTTCCGGGATGAGCACTTTGCGCACAATAGCAAGCGGTGTTGCACCAAATGCGCGCGCCGCTTCGACGAGGCCTTGATCGACTTCGCGGATCGCTGCTTCGACAATACGCGCGATGAAGGGCGTGGCCGCAATCGTCAAAGGCACAATCGCGGCCTTGGTGCCAATGGATGTTCCAGCGATCAGGCGTGTGAACGGAACAATCGCCACGACAAGAATGATAAAGGGAGTCGACCGCGTGACATTGACAAGAAAGCCAAGCACCGCATTGGCAGCAGGCGCTGCGAACAATTCGCCCTTTTTGCTGGTGGCAAGAAAGACGCCAAGCGGTAGGCCGAACACGACACCCAAGCCCCCGGCTAATGCGACCATTGCGAGCGTATCGAGCGTAGCATCGATGATGATGCGGATCAGTTCAGGCGACATAGCGTGCCTCCTGTTTTCGTATGAGAGCGCCGCCGAAAACATGCCGCTCTGCTTGGATGCCGAGATCGTCGACATAGCCCACGACATGAACGCGCAGATGCAATTTGCGGAGCGATGAAAGAGCCGCTTCACGTGTGGCGGTGTCTGCAGGCAGAGCGATCAGCAGAGCGCCAAAAGGTTTGTCGCCAATCGTGTCGATCCGCCCTGCAACGATATTGATGTCGCTCCCCAGCGTCGTTGTCAGCCGTGAAATGACCGGGCTTGTCGCGTTCTCGCCTGTAAAGCCGACATGAAGGAGCGCAATGTCGTCGCGCTCGGGTCGTTGGCGCACGCGCCGTTGAAGATAGGATGGAATCGCGACACTTGCGACGCTTTCTACGAAACGAGCCGTTGTCGCATGGCGCGGCGCAGTAAAGACATCAAAGACTGGGCCTACTTCAATAATCTGCCCATTCTCAATGACGGCGACATCGTCGCACAATTCTTTGATCACCGGAATTTCATGCGTGATCACAAGGATAGTCACGCCAAGGTCGCGATTGATTTGGCGGAGAAGCGCAAGAATCGATTGAGTCGTCTCAGGATCAAGCGCAGATGTCGCTTCATCGCAGAGCAAAATGGCAGGCTCCGTCGCGAGTGCGCGAGCAATGCCAACACGCTGCTTTTGTCCACCAGACAATTCAGCCGGATAGCGGTGAGCCTTGTCGTTAAGGCCGACGAGTGCAAGAAGGGTCTCAACCCGCGTCTTGATCGTGGCGCGGTCAACGCCTGCAATCTCAAGCGGGAAGGCAATATTGTCGAACACGGTGCGCGACGACAGCAGATTGAAATGCTGGAAAATCATGCCGATGCCGCGTCGCGCAACGCGCCATTCGCTTTCATTGAGCCGCGTCACATCCTGTCCCAAAAGATGGAGCGATCCGCTTGTGAGCGTTTCGAGTCCATTGACGAGACGAATGAGCGTCGATTTGCCAGCGCCCGAAGGGCCGATCACCCCGAGAATGCGCCCGGTTTTGACCTCGAGCGTCACGTCACTAAGCGCCGTGACAGCGGCATGGCCTCGCCGCGCAGGATAGGTCTTGCGCGCATGGCGCAAAGCGATGGCGGTCTGTCCGGCGGCGCCGGTCAGGTGAGAAAATTGGGTCATGATGGTGAACGCGCGCAGATGCACGCGGCGGCTGGGCCGCATCCTGAATGAGGAAAAGGGAAGGGGGCGAAGTCGGACTTTAGAACCTGCCGCAACACATGTGTGTCATGGGTCTCTCCATCGTCGTGTGACGAGCCCACGGTTTCCCCGTGGCGCTTTAGCGCTTTGTGACGCGGTCGCAAGCTGCTCGGTCAAATCCCGCGACGGACGATGTCCGTACAATCCTTATAGCCAAATCGTTCGGTAAAAGCAACAAGCGTTCTATAAAAAGAACAAGCTTTTTTCAGGCCTGATCCAGCGGCTTTGTTCCCTTGGCCGCACCATCAGCTCCAAAGGTGATTTGCTCGATCCGGGCTTCCGCCTGCTTCAAGAGCCGGTCGCAATGCGCTTTGAGCTGCTCACCGCGGGCATAGAGCGCAATCGAATCCTCAAGCGCTACGTCGCCCTTTTCGAGCTTGCCCACAATGGTCTCAAGTTCGGCCATGGCCGCCTCGAAGGGCAGGGTAGCGATGTCGGCAGGCTTCTTCTCGGCCACGATTCGTCTCTCCATCAATCGAGTGGCGCACTATGCGCTTCGGCTTCGTGCGGTCAAATCGGCAAGGCCGTGGTCTTCTTCACGGTTCTAAGCGCCAAGGTGGATTGCACGCGGCTGACCCCGGGAAGTGCGGTCACAATACTGCGGTGGATGCGCTCGAAATCGGCCGTATCGGCAAAGGCAATCCGCAACAGATAATCGGCTGTCCCCGCCAAGAGATAGCATTCCAGGATTTCGGGGTGCTGGGCCACATCCGCTTCGAACCGGTCGAGGCTTTGTCGCCCCTGTTGATCAAGCGTCACGAAGACGAAGGCTGCGCCCGGCAAACCGGCATTCACTTCGTCCAGCAGCAAGACCGTGCCTTTGATAAGGCCCGCCTCTTCCAACATCTTCACCCTGCGTAAACAGGCCGAGGGAGACAGGTGCACTTTCTCTGCAAGGTCAGAATTCGTGATGCCAGCGTCTTCCTGAAGGAATCGCAGGATCGCACGATCGCGCGCGTCGAGATCAATTTTTCGCATATCATTTCGTCTTTCAAAAGAACTGAGCAACTATATGCGATGCATAGTCCTTGCCAACCCATCATTTCGCGAGATTTCGCGTAAAAAATCGGCAATTATTGCGCTCATCAACCGCAAGAGGGGGTTATCATGCTGGTCGGTGTTCCGAAGGAAATCAAAAACCATGAATACCGGGTTGGGCTGGTGCCATCCTCGGTCGCTGAGCTCATCCATCACGGCCATCAGGTCATCGTGCAGACGGGCGCAGGCCTAGGCTCCGGGATCTCTGACGCCGATTATCAGACGGCGGGCGCCACGATTGTCCCGGATGCTGATAGCGTCTGGTCAAAGGCCGATATGGTGGTGAAGGTGAAGGAACCCCTCGCCGAAGAGCGCAAAAAGCTCCGTCCAGGCCAGATCCTCTTCACCTATCTCCATCTCGCGCCCGATGCGCCGCAAACGCATGATCTCGTGAAATCCGGCGCGATCTGCATTGCTTACGAAACGGTCACGGCACCCAATGGAGGGCTTCCGCTCCTCACGCCCATGTCGGAAGTGGCCGGTCGTCTGGCGCCGCAGGTCGGCGCGCATTGCTTGGAGAAGGCCGCGGGCGGCCGTGGCATTTTGCTCGGCGGCGTTCCCGGTGTTCCCGCTGCAGAAGTGATCATTCTCGGCGGCGGTGTCTCTGGCACGCATGCGGCCACCATCGCGCTCGGCATGGGTGCGAATGTGACCGTGGTCGATCGCTCGGCCGATGTTTTGCGCCGCCTCGCGACGCAATTTGGCACGGGCGTGCGCACCATCTTCTCAACGCGCGATGCTATCCGCGAAATCGTCAAGCGTGCCGATCTCCTCATCGGTTGCGTGTTGATCCCCGGGGCTGCCGCGCCGAAGCTTGTCACCAAAGACATGCTAAAAACGATGAAGCCGGGCTCGGTCATTGTCGATGTCGCCATCGACCAAGGCGGATGCTGCGAAACCTCTAAAGCGACGACCCATGCTGACCCGACTTATGTCGTCGATAATGTCGTGCATTATTGCGTCGCCAACATGCCCGGCGCTGTGGCGCGCACATCAACTTTCGCGCTGAATAATGTCACGCTGCCCTTCGCCTTGGCCCTCGCTGACAAGGGATGGAAGAAAGCGCTGAAGGATGACAAATATCTGCGCGATGGTTTGAACGTGGCCGAAGGCAAGGTGACGTGTGAACCGGTCGCGGAAGCGCATGGGCTTGCTTACACACCCGCTGAACACTTGCTCGGCTAATGATTGAGATATGAAAATGAGCGAACGGCGCGCCAAGGGTGCGCCGTTTTGCTTTGAAGCGTCAGCGCGCGCCCACGCGCAAGCCGGGCGCTGGCCGTTCCTGTAGCACTTCGCGGCGGAAGCGGAAGAGCGCGGCCGGGCGTCCGCCAGTCGTTTTCAAACGCCCCGTCGGTTCAACAAGAGCTGTGCCTTCAACGAGGCGACGGAAATTCTGCTTGTGTAAATGCCGCCCTGAAATCGCTTCGACCGTTTGTTGAAGCGCTGTGAGTGTAAAAGTTTCCGGCATCAATTCGAAAATAACAGGGCGATATTTCAACTTCGCGCGCAAACGCCCCATGGCAGTCGCCAGAATGCGGCGGTGATCAAACGCCAAAGCCTCGCCCAAGGGCGGCAGTGACTCATATTTGTGTGCCGTTTCGCGGCCATCGCGCACGGCTTCCGCCAACAGGCCCGCCTCATAAAGAAGCTCATAGCGATCGAGCACTTTTTCTTCGTCCCACGGACTTTGGTCAGTGCCGAAACATAAATTGACGCGTTCCTGCCGCGCGAGCGCCCGTCGATCACGTTCAGCTGCTTCGCCGCTTTTATCATCGGCCCATGCCAAAAGACGCGGTAAGACGGCCGCATCAAGAATGGCGGGCCGTCCACCGCGCCAATCTTCCCACGGAAAATAGTGATACCAAGGCCGGAAGCTGACACCTTTTGGCAATTTGCGATCGCCATGCAAACGCGTGAGCGCAAGATAACCAATCGAGACGACATGGGGCGCAGCATCCCCGGGCAAAGCGTGCCGCCCGCGATCACCAAAAGTGTAGAGCTGCTCGACATAACCAAGCCCGAGTTCGGTTTGAGATGTCACGAACGCGCGCAGCCCAATGTCCAATGTCCGATGATGCAACGGATCGAACGAGCCGGATGGCAACACATCAATGTCGCCATCACGTGCGACGAGAATTTGCGGCGCCCCGCGCTCAACCGAAACGACAGCCGCGGCAAGCCCAATCTCGATCGGCGTTTCCGGGTGAATGGCAGCGGCGCGGCGGGGCAAGGGCAGGCCTCAATCCAGCGGCAGCATGAAAGGCGTGCCTTCATAGGCGTCAGCGCCACGCCCAATCGCTTCAATCGCACGGATCATGCGGCCGCTTCGGCCAAGCAGTGCATCGGCAGTCGAAACCAGTCGCAAATTCGGCGTCGCGCTCGGTGCTGCGGCGCGCAACCTTTGGGCAATCGCATGCTCATCCTGATCGGGCCGCAAACGACACGCAGTAATGAACGCGGCAGCGGTGGAACGGCTAATGCCAGCCCAACAATGAATGACGATCGGGCGCTGCCGGTCCCATCTATCAACGAATTGATTGAGCCGCACCACATGCTCTTCGCCCGGCAGGATATGGCCTTCCATCGGGGTGACGATATCGCTCACGCCGATGAAAAGGTGTCGGTCTTCTGGAATGCTGGGTGGCCGTTCAACCGGCGTTTTCGCATTGATCAGCGTGACCACATGGCTCGCCCCGGTCAGCGCGACCGTTTCGTGCAAGCGGGACAGTGAAGAGACATGGATCGACGGCATGGTTTGCTCCTATCGCCGGAAGATAGGACGATTCGATGGCGCCTGCATGGGCTCAGTGCGCCAAAGCCGCGTCAATCTCTTGAAACCGCGCCAGAAAGATCGCTTGTGCCTTTTGCGCCGGTTCCGGCTGCAGATAAGGACGCGGATCGAGCATCAGGCGCGGAGGCGGGCCGAAGAAGCTGTCAGCCTCGTCGCGCGCAAATCCGGCCAATGTTGTGGCTTCATACCAAGCGGCGATCTTGTCAGCCTGTTTGGCAATCACGGCAACGGGTTTTGTTGGCGCTGGCGGCAGGCCGAAGCGCAAATGGATCGCGGCCAGCAGTCGATTTTCGACGCCCTTGTAATCGCCGCCGAGCACGGCTTTGAAGGGCGAGATCATGTCGCCGATCACATATTCCGGTGCGTCGTGCAGAAGGATCATGGCCTGCGCTTGCGGGCTCAGATCAGGTGCAAGCGATCGCGCGATGGCCTCGACCAGCACGGAATGTTGCGCAACTGAATAGGCGTGCGCGCCTTTGGTCTGCCCGTTCCAGCGCGCCATGCGGGCAAGCCCATGCGCAATGTCTTCAATTTCGACATCAACTGGTGAGGGGTCGATCAAATCAAGCCGCCGTCCTGACAGCATGCGCTGCCATACGCGTGGGTCTTTTACACCGCGCGCCATCAGCGTTTCGCTCCAAGCTTGCGCACCTCATCGTGGCGAAAACAATCGACGAGATGGTCGTTCACAAAACCTGTCGCCTGCATGAAGGCATAGACGATTGTTGGTCCAACGAAATTGAAACCTTCCTTGCGCAGCTCTTTGGATATTTTTTTCGACAATTCGGTTTCAGCCGGTATGTCCTTTGATGTGCGCGGCTTGTTCTGTTGCGGCCGGCCATCGAGATGTTTCCAGAGAAAATGCGAAAAACCTTCACGCTCTTGAATGGCGATCCACGATTGTGCGCTTTTGACAGCGGATTCGATCTTCATCCGGTTGCGGACAATACCTGTGTCCTGCATCAGAGATTCGATTTTTTTCGGCTTATAGCGGGCCATTTTTTCAGGATCGAACCCGTCGAACGCCGCGCGGAAATTATCGCGTTTGCGGAGAATGGTGATCCACGAGAGGCCCGCCTGAAAGCCGTCGAGCAGCAATTTTTCAAATAAAGCGCGATCGTCGAATTCCGGCACGCCCCATTCCTCGTCATGATAGGCGACGTAAAGCGGGTCGGTTCCTGGCCAATGACAGCGTTTTTTGCCGTCAGGATGGAGAATGGCGGTCTTTGCAATCATGCGTCAGGCTTAGACGCTTCGCCGGGGAAGGGGAAGCGGGCCCAGTCCGGTTTGCGCAATTGCAGGGGAATGCCGCCAGCCAGAACACGCTCTCCGGCGTCAAGCGCATCGGCGACGCGGTCGAGGCGCAACATCGCAAGCCCAGTGCCGCCCGGAATTTGTGAGCCGGTCTTGCCAAGAACTTTGCCGCCCGCCGTCACATCAAGCCCTTCAAGCGCGGAGAAGCCTTCAGGATAGATGACGGGAACGATCCGCGTGCGGGCCGTGCCGCGGTGCTGCATCCGTGACACCACTTCCTGCCCGACATAGCAGCCCTTATCGAAGGCGATGCCATTGAGTTGATCCATATCCGTTTCATGCGGGAAGACTTCGCCATAGATGAAATCCTTGCCGCCTTCCGGCACGCCCAGACGGATCCTGTGCGCTTGCCATTTCTCTGCACCATCGAAGGTCTCGTTGCGCAGCCATTCGGCTTCGGCAATCAGGCGCGTTCCAAGTGCAGGGAGGCGCGGATCGGGATAGGCGACACCGGCTTCATCCGGCGGTTCGTCGCCATCATAAAAAACCGCAACACCGCCCGTGTTGGACAGATCTTCAATCGTGACCTTGGCGCGCAGCTTATAGAGCGTCAGCCGCTTCGTGAGGTCAGGCGCCAACGCGCGCGGCACATCAAGGAAGAGGTCGCCCCCCCATTCGCCATCCGCTTCCGCGACGATCATGTCGGCAATGATCTTGCCCTGCGGCGTAAGCAGAGCCGCAAAGGCGGGCGCGCCCACGCTGAGCCTATTCATGTCGGCCGTCAGCAAGCCTTGCAGGAAGGTCCGTGCGTCTTCTCCCGCGATCCGGATGATCCCGCGGTCTGACAAAAAGGCCTTGGCCATGGAGGCTCCTTCACTG
>VERN01000253.1 GCA_018882635.1 Beijerinckiaceae bacterium
CCTCACTCTTGTAACGCTCGGTATGTATGGCGAAACGCTACCAAACCAGAATGGTGCGCCGGTGCGTCTCGTTGTGCCATGGAAATATGGTTACAAGAGTGCGAAGTCGATCGTGAAGATCGAGTTTCTCGAAAAACAGCCAGTGAGTTCGTGGACGAAGGCGGCTGCCAACGAATATGGCTTTTATTCCAACGTCAATCCGAACGTTGATCATCCGCGTTGGAGCCAGAAACGCGAACGTCTATTACCCGCGTTTTTCGCGTCGCGCGATACGGAAATTTTTAATGGCTATGGTGCCCAAGTTGCGTCGCTCTATGCCGGGATGGATCTAAAGGTCAATCATTAAGCATGGCGGCCGAGAGCGCGATTGCCGAACAGATTGATGCGGGTCTGCGGGACACGCGGCTTCGCACATTGGCAAAGACGCTTGTTTGGATTGCAGCGCTTTATCCGCTAGCCGCACTGATCGCGCGCATCGTGTTTGATCCCCTATCGCTCGGGGCCAATCCGGCCGAAACCATCTTGCATGTGACAGGCGATTGGACGCTGCGCTTTCTGTTATTGTCGTTGGCCATCACGCCTTTGCGACGCTTGACGATGATCGGCGGCCTGATCCGTTTTCGCCGCCTGCTCGGTCTATTCGCGTTTTTTTACGGCATGCTGCATTTGCTGGCTTATGTCGGCTTTGATCGATTTTTCGTGCTGAGCGAAATTGCGGCCGACATTATCAAGCGTCCCTTCATCACCGTCGGCTTCGCCGCTCTTGTGTTGATGACGCCCTTAGCGATTACATCAACACGCGGTTGGGTGATGCGGCTCGGTGGTGCACGCTGGCAAAATCTGCACCGTCTCGTCTATGCGGTCGCGATCTTTGGTGTCGTGCATTATTGGTGGCTGGTGAAACGGGATATCACCGAGCCGTTGATCTACGCCGCAATCTTGGTCGCTTTGCTGGGCTATCGCGTCATTGCAAAGGTGAAAAAGCAGTCGGCACGAGAATCCGGTTTTCCATCCGCTCGATGAAGGGGCGCGTCTTCGGAAGGAAGGCAAGCCAATCGGGATCCGCCATAAGTTTTGCCCGCTTCTGCTCGCGGTCGGCATGGCTCTCATAACGCCAGATCATCACGACTTGATTGAGCGCGCCGATCTCGCTTGAGAACCAACCGACGGGCGGGCCCAAATGCTTCCAATGGGTGGCTGCGCCTTCGCGTTCATAAAGCGCGAGATAATCCTGCACGAGCCCGGTGCGGATCGTGTAGGTGCGTTCTTCGACAATCGCCATGGAGACACTCACGGAGCTGGCGGGCAGGGCGCCCAATAACCCGTTTGGTATGTCTCGTCCGTATAGAACCAGCAAGAGGCCGGATTTGGCGGCGGTGGCACCGCATAGGCAGACGCGGCACTGGCAGCCAACACACCAACAGCAATGAGCCCAGCCGCTGCGGCCCAGCCATAGCCCGGCCGCCAATACGATCCATACCAAGGCGCTGGTGCCCATCCGGGTCGCCAGCCGGGATAGGCCGGACGCCAACCAACCGGAGGAGGCCGATAACCCGGCCGATAACCGGGACGATAACCCGGGCGGTAACCTGGATGGACGGGCCGATAGCCGGGGCGGTATCCGGGTCGATAGCCATTAGGGCGATAAGCGGGGCGCGGTTTCATCTGCCGCGACCCCGAATAGGCGCGGATGTCGTTCTGCGCCAAGACGATCGGGCTTCCGGCCATCTCACGCGCAGGGGTGTCATGGCCAGCCGTGAGGGCAGCCGCCTGTGCCAGACTGCCAGAGAGGGCAAGCAGACAGGTCAAAACCAAACGACGCATGAAATCCTCCCGCACCATATCCAGCCTCACGGGTAACCTAACGCAATCTATCCTTGTCGGATATTGTGCAGGCCGCGGCTGAATGGCGGGTGAACGCGGTACTCAAACGGCGCTTTGGCGCTCCACCGCGATCGCGCGGCGCATGAAGGCATAAAGGCCATAAGCCGCCATGATCGAGAAGATGGCCATCAAAGCATGGCCCACTGTCTGACCAAGCTGGAACAGGCCGGCAATCGCCCAGCCGGCCGCGAGAGCGACGGCGAACACTTCCGTTCCCACAAGAATCGCAATCCCCACGAGGGTGATCATGTTCTTCGCGTTGATTTGCCCGGCGGCCATACCGATAATCCCATTCAAGATCCCTCTCGACTAGCCAAGCCAGCCGGTTTTGGCAACTCACCCCTGCAAGAACGCTCCATGACCTCACAGACCCATTTTGCCCAGGCGGCTGTTGCCGCACCTCATTTTGCTGCGTCCGAAGCAGGACAGGCCATCCTCGCCCAAGGCGGCAACGCCATCGAGGCGATGGTGGCCATGGCGGCTACGATTGCTGTGGTTTATCCGCACATGAACGGGATTGGGGGTGATGGTTTCTGGCTCATCCGCGAACCGGGCGGCAAAATTCACGCGATCGAAGCCTGCGGACCAGCTGGCGCAAAGGCAACGCTGCAGGCCTACCACGCCAAGGGCTACGATAAGGTCCCCGTCCGCGGTGCGGATGCGGCTGCCACCGTGGCAGGCGCGATTGGCGGCTGGCGCACAGCGCTCGATATTGCGGCCGCGCTTGGCGGCAAGATCCCGCTTGGCGATCTGCTGCATGATGCGATTGGACGAGCGCGCAACGGATATCCCGTGAGCGAATCGGAATCGCGTTATCCCGCCAAACTGACACCAGACTTGTTGGCCGCGCCGAATTTCGCCGCAACTTTTTTCCCCGATGGCAAACCCATGGCCAAGGGCGCGTTGAAACAAATGCCGCGCCTGGCCGATACGCTCGATCAGCTCGTGCGCGCAGGCCTTGACGATTTCTACCGCGGTGATGTCGGGCGCGAAATGGCGAACGAACTGGAACGCTATGGCACGCCAATCGTCCGCGCTGACCTCGAAAAATATCGCACGGCGCTGCGCAAACCACTCGAAGCCAAATTGCCCGGTGTCACGCTCTATAATTTTCCGCCGCCGACACAGGGACTCGCATCGCTGCTCATTCTCGGTATTGCCGCGCAGCTCGGCCTGCGTGAACCGGGAAGCTTCGGGCATATGCACGGGCTCGTGGAAGCAACAAAGCGCGCCAATGCAATCCGTGATCGCGTGGTGGCCGATTTTGATCATCTTAAAGACGATCCGCAGGCCTATCTGAATGAGACCGTGTTCAAGGCCGAAGCAGCAAAAATTAAGATGGATCGTGCCGCGGCTTGGCCGTTGCGCGACGGCGAAGGCGACACGATCTGGATGGGCGCGATTGATGGTAACGGCATGGCCGTCTCCTACATCCAGTCGATCTTTTGGGATTGGGGTTCGGGCGTCACGCTCGCCAATACAGGCATCCTCTGGCAGAACCGCGCTGCCGGTTTTTCGCTCGATCCAAAATCGATCAACGCGATTGCGCCCGGCAAGCGGCCCTATCACACGCTCAATCCGCCGCTTGCTGTTTTCAATGATGGCCGCGTGATGAGCTACGGCACGATGGGCGGCGATCCGCAGCCACAAATTCAAGCGCAATTGTTCACGCGCTATCTGATGGGCCAATCGGTCGCCGAGGCGCTCGCTGCGCCGCGTTTCGTTTGGTCAAAAGCATTAGGGCAGAATGATCCGACGCTGAAGATCGAACCGGAATTTGATTCCGATGTTGCGACGGCGCTCGGCCAAGCTGGCCATGACGTCGAAACCGTTAACAATAAGGATGGTTTCGGCCATGCTGGCATGTTGGTGAAAAATCCAAAGGATGGTGCGGTAGAAGCCGGCCATGATCCGCGCGCCGATGGCGGCGCTTTGGGACTGTGAGGGGAAACGAAATCATGATCGCTGCTGACGACGCTTTTCACGCCTTTATGCCATACCCTGGTCTCTTATACACATCT
>VERN01000254.1 GCA_018882635.1 Beijerinckiaceae bacterium
CAATAATGGTGCGCTGTTCTCAACGACGATGCTCGATCAGGCGAATTTCTGGCGGCAAAATGGCACGATCGATGTGAACGGCATCACTGACAAATCGCTGGCGGCGCGCGATGGCGGTGGTGATGACGCAGCACGCACCACGCTTTATGGCGATCGCACCTGGCGTTTGTGGGCCGCGCCTGCTGCAGGTTACGCCAACCAGAAAGGCGATATGGCTATCGGCTCCGCGTCTATGTCGCAACGCGGTTATGGGCTGATGGCCGGACTTGATTATCAAGACACCAGCGAATTGCTGTTTGGCGGCGCTGTCTACGGATCATCAACACGGTTCCAAGTGCCAGATCGGTCAACCACAGGCACATTGAATTCCGGGCTGATCGGCGCTTATGCGATGTATCAGTCGGGACAGTTCTATGCGACAGGCACGCTGTTTGGTGGCTTCCAATCGACGCAGACCAACCGCGTCATTGCGGGCGTGATGCCGACAGCAGAGTTTGCGCAAGGTCGCCTCAATGGCGGTCTGCTCGGCGCGCGTGTTGAAATGGGCTATAAGTTGAAAGCCGATATGGTCTCGATTGTGCCATTCCTCGCCTTCCAACCCGCTGTCTATAGCCAGATGCGCGCGAATGAAAACAGCCAGCTGGGAACAGGTGGGCAGGGTTATGCCGGGTTGAGTTATGCGTCAGCCATGGGGCGCGCAGTTCCGCTGTTGATCGGTGCGCAATTCGAAACTGAAATTGTGACACGTGATGGCTCAGTCATGGTGCCGTTCATCCGCCTCGCTTGGATGCATGATTTCACGCCCTCGCGCAGGATGAATGCGAGCTTCATGACCGCGCCGGGCTTCATGTTCAATGTGATCGGCGCCTCGCAACCGCGCGATGCGCTCGTGGCGCGGGCCGGCGCTCAGCTTAAAATCACCGACCTGATGCGCGTGTTCGGCAGCTTCGATGGTGTGTTTAGCGGGCAGGGCAATTCCTACGCAGGCACGATTGGCTTGCAAATGGGCTGGTGATAGGCAGCGCTCAGATGCGATGGGCGAGGTCCATCGTGATCGAAGTTCAGGTGGCGCGCTCGAGCGTGCGGCTCCAGCGCGAGAGCCCAAAGCAGATGAGCCAGTAAATGGCGCCTGCAAACAGATAGGCTTCCATATTCATGCCGACCCAATTGGGATCGGCCAAGGATGTCTGCGCGATGCCCAACAGATCAAGAATCGAAACCACAAGAACGAGCGTTGTGTTCTTCACCAATGCGATAAATTCATTGGTCATCGCGGGCAGTGAGATACGCAGCGCTTGCGGCAGCGTGATCAGACACGTCGTTTGCCAATAGCCGAGACCCAAAGCTGCCGCCGCCTCAGCCTGTCCCTTTCGTAGCGCTTGCAAACCGCCGCGCACGGCTTCGGCAATATAGGCGGCGATGACGAGGCCTAGCCCAATCACGGCGCGGGCAAGACGATCGACGCCGATGCCGGACGGCATGATGAGCGGCAAAAGGAGTGAAGCCAAAAAGATGACGGCGATGATGGGAACGCCGCGCCAGAATTCAATGAAGATGACTGAGATCACGCGGATGATCGGCAATTCGGATTGTCGCCCCAGCGCGAGGAGAATGCCGAGCGGCACAGCAATGAGGGCAGCATAAATCGACATGAACAGGGTGAGCATTAACCCACCCCAATTGCGCGTCTCTACGGGCGTGAGACCATAGCCGCCTGCCAGAAGCCAGATGCCCGCGACAGGAAAAATAAGCGTGATCGCGGCGAGCGTGATGGCGCGGGTGCGACCGCGAAGAAAAGCGATGGCGGCGATGGTGAGACCAATCAGCCCCAGAAACAGATCGGCGCGCCAGCGTTCAGCAGCCGGATAAAGCCCATACATGAATTGGCCGAAGCGGGCTTTGATGAACACCCAGCACGCGCCACCCGCCACGCAATCAGCACGCGTGGTGCCACTCCATGTCGCGTTGATGAGGCCCCAGCGCAAAATGGGAACAAGCGCGGAGACCATAAGGATCGCGAGCAGAATGCTGACAATGGCGGTGGGAAGATCGCCGAAGAGACGTTTTTGCCAAAGGGCAAGTGTGGCTGATTTCATCGCGTCACCAGCGCCATGCGGCTGTTGAAAATGTTCATGGCGAACGACACGATCAGCCCGAAGAACAGATAGACGGCCAACACCATGGCGATGATTTCAATCGCTTGGCCCGTATTGTTGAGGGCCGAGCCCATGAACACGCTCACCAATTCTGGATAGGCGATGGCGGCGCCAAATGATGAATTTTTGAGAATGTTCAGATATTGGCTCGTCATCGGCGGGATCATCACGCGCATGGCTTGCGGGATGACGACAAGCCACAATGTTTGACCATGGCTGAGGCCTAGGGCTGAGGCTGCTTCACGTTGCCCACGTGGTACTGCGAGCAAACCGCCGCGCACAATTTCAGCAATGAAGCCAGCTGAATAGGTGACAAGAGCGGCCAGCAGCGCGACGAATTCCGGAATGAGAACCGTACCGCCGCGCAAATTAAATTTTCCCGCGACAGGCACATCCCATCCTGTCCAGAAAGAAGCCGCCATGAGCGCAAGAACGGGGGCAAGCCCAAGCATAACAAGGGCCATAAGGCCCGATGGAAAACCTATTCCTGTCTTCGCGCGGCGTGATGCGGCGTAGCGGCTGACGAGCCATTGCAAGAAAGCGAGCCCGATGATGGCAAACCACGCCCAGATAAAAGGCGTGCCATCAAGCGGGCGTGGAACGGTGAGGCCGCGATTGTTGAGAAAGAACAGGCCGAATAAGGACACGCTGTCTTTCGGTTGCGGCAAGGAGGCGATAACGCCGAAATACCAAAAGACGACGAAGAATAAGAGCGGGATGTTGCGCACAAATTCGACATAGGCGCCTGCGATGGATGAGAGCAGCCAATGTGAAGAAAGGCGTGCAAGGCCGATGAGGAAGCCCAACACCGTCGCGAGAATGATCGCTAAAGCCGAAACGAACAGCGTGTTGACAACGCCCGCCCAAAAGAGCGCAAAGATGGTGTCGCTCGGCGAATAGCCGGACAGATCAAAAGGAACGTCAATGCCGGAACTGCGCCAGAGGAAATCAAACCCTGACGCAATCCCGGCCTTGACCATATTCTCCGATGCGTTGCGGACGAAAAACACCAACGTCACGACAAGGCTGATTAGAACGGCGGCCTGCCAAAGATAGCCGCGGATCGTTTTGTCGTTGAGCCAGCGCGTGATCATCCGCAACGCAATCGCATCTTATTGGAAGGGCGGGGTGAAGATCAGGCCGCCCTTGGTCCAGAGTTGGTTCGGGCCACGCGGCAATTTCAGCGGCGAGCCCATGCCGAGCGTACGCTCATAGCTCTCACCATAATTGCCGACCTGCTTAATCACGTTCAGCATCCAATCATTGGATAGGCCGAGCATGGCGCCGAAGCCGCCTTCTGCGCCGAGCAGACGGCGGATTTCAGCGTTCTTCGAATTGGCCTTCATCTCATCGGCATTCTTCGATGTGACGCCGAGTGCTTCAGCGGCGAACATGCCGTTGAGTGTCCAGCGCACAACGGCCTGCCAGCGTTCGTCACCATAGCGCGTCACCGGACCTTGCGGATCGTTCGAGATCAGCTCGTTGAGGATGACGTGATCATCAGGGTTCTTGAGCTTGATGCGCTGGCCAGCGAGTGCGCCAAAGCCTGCCGTGTAAGCATCGCAACGGCCAGAATCATAAGCCGTGATCGCATCGTCATTCTTTTGGAACGTCGTGATCGTAACTTTTAGATTGCGTTCACGGAACCAATCGGCCGCAGTCTTTTCTTCTGTCGAACCGGCGGCGACGCAGATCGAGGCGCCGTCGAGATCCTTCGGTGCCTTCGCGTTCACCGATTTACGCACCACGAAGGTTTGCCCTTCAAAGAAATTGATGC
>VERN01000255.1 GCA_018882635.1 Beijerinckiaceae bacterium
TCTTCGCATCTCCACAACTCGCCAATCGCAACAAGGCGCCGGTCAGGAGAAATGCGTCGGTCCGTCTGCTCCCATGAACAGAGAGGCCCCGCTGCGATTCCGCCGAACACAGATGCTATTGTAAAAAACATAAGGTAAGGGGTGGCAAATCCAATTAAAGCTCCCGAAACGACGTTGAAAATAATGGTCCAAGGGTTTGATTTCATTATTTTGTGTCACAGCAATTTTCTTCGATACCAGACCTTGACCGTTTCCGGCACACGGCCCCATTTCAGCGTCGCGCGCCAATAAAGCGCTTCGACGATGTCCTTGCGGGTCGCGCTCGGTTTGCGGTTGAGGATGTCGGCAATTTCACGACGCAAATGGTCGTCGGTAAACATGGGCAATCTCCTAAAAGAACAACATCCTAATATAGGAAATATTGCAGAGATTGTCAAGCCCCTTCCGGGGTGCTTTGCGCGCTGGCTCCCCCTTTGACTCTTGGGCCACATCGCCCCATCTTTTCCTCATGATTGTTCCTGTCGCCATCCGCCATAAAAGTCGGGTCCGGGCCTTGTGGCTCGGGGCTCTGATGCTGTGCGCGGCAGGTCCAGGTTTTGCGCAGGGGCAGCCGCAACCGAACGGAAAGCCGAAAGCGCCACCCCCCAAGGCTGAGACTGCGAGACCTGATGCGGCAACGCCGGATGCCGCAAAGCCGGATGCGTCGCAGGTGCGGGGCACGCTTGATGATCTGTTTCAGCGGCTGCAGACCGCCAAAAATCCGGCCGAGGCCAAGGCGCTGGCCCGCCAAATCGAGCGTCGTCTGGCGCGTTCGGGGTCGGATACGGTCGATCTTCTCGCTGCGCGGGCGAACGAGGTTTTTTCAGAGGGTGAGGCGGCCGTAGCGATCGAGATCATGGATCGCGCCATCGTGCTGAAGCCCGATTGGGCGGAGGGGTATCATCGCCGCGCGACGATGTTCTTCGCGATGGATGACATGACCCGCGCTCTTGCTGATCTCAATGCGGCCCTTCAACGCCAGCCCCGCCATTTTGGTGCGCTCACTGGGATGGGGCTTATCTTTCAGCGGCTTGGTGATCAAAAGCGTGCCTTCGCCGCTTATGCGAAGGCGTATGAGATCAACCCCTCGCTTGAGAGCGTCAAAGTCATTCTTGACCGCATGCGGCCGGATGTTGAAGGCCGCGATATTTAGCGGCCGTTCACACGCGTGATTGATGCGTTCGACGCATCACATCATTTTTGCACGAAAGCAATGCGCACCATATTCGTCGCGCCCGGTGTTCCAAACGGAACGCCAGCCACAATGATCACGCGCTGACCGGCGCGCGCAAACCCTTCGCTATGAGCGATCTTACAAGCGCGATCGGCCATATCGTCGACATCGCGCGCGTCTTCGGTGATCACGGCATGCACGCCCCAGACCAAAGCGAGGCGGCGTGCAGTCTCGGATTTAGGTGTGAGCGCCAGGATGGGCGGTTGCGGCCGTTCACGTGCGATGCGCAAGCCTGTCGAGCCGGATGATGTCCACGCAATGACAGCTTTAAGATCGAGTGTTTCAGCAACATCACGCGCTGCAACCGCGATGGCATCAGCGCCTGTTGCTTCAGGTGCTGCGCGTTGCGCATTGATGACGGCGCGGTAGACCTGATCGCGTTCAACCTCTTCGGCGATGCGGTTCATGGTTGCAACCGCTTCGATTGGATATTGTCCGGCCGCGCTTTCAGCCGACAGCATTACGGCATCGGCCCCTTCGAACACGGCAGTCGCGACATCAGAGACTTCTGCGCGTGTTGGCACGGGGGAGGCGATCATCGATTCCAACATTTGGGTGGCCACCACCACCGGTTTGCCGAGGCGGCGCGCCATGCGCGTGATCCGCTTTTGTAGGCCCGGCACTTTCTCGAGTGGCATTTCGACACCGAGATCGCCACGCGCCACCATCAGCGCATCGGAAATTTCCATAATCTCGTCGAGCCGCACGATCGCCTGCGGCTTTTCAATCTTGGCCATCACGAGCGCGCGGCCAGCGCAGGTTTTTTTCACTTCGGCGACGTCTTCAGGACGTTGCACGAAGGAGAGCGCCACCCAATCAATGCCAGCGGCAAGTGCCGCTTCAAGATCGGAACGATCTTTCGGCGTCATGGCAGAGACTGGAATTGTGGTGTCAGGCAGGCTGACGCCCTTACGGTTGGAGACGCGGCCGGCGACAACAACCTCAGTCACCGCCTTCGTCTTGGTAGCCTCGAGAACCTTCAACTTCACCTTGCCATCGTCGATGAGGATGGTGTGACCCGGTTCAAGGGCGGAGAGAATTTCAGGATGAGGGAGATGGACGCGCTTGGCATCGCCGAGTTTTTTATCGGCGTCTAAGATGAATTGCGCGCCACGCTCAAGTGCTTCAGCGCCGTTTGCAAATTCACCCAGACGCAATTTCGGCCCTTGCAAATCGGCGAGAATACCAATGGGACGACCGACTTTTTTCTCGACAGCACGAATTTGCGCGATGCGCTCGCGCATCACATCGTGCGAGGAATGGCTCATATTGATCCGGAAGACGTCGGCCCCAGCGCGGAATAATTGTTCGATACTGGCCTGATCCGGATTGGCCGGGCCAAGTGTCGCCAGAATTTTGACGCGCCGGTTTCTACGCATAATACCATTCCCCCATTACGGCCGCGGCGGAGCCGCGCTGCGGCCCTGATCCGTGAGCTGGATTGTCCAATTTTTTTGCTCGCCCGTATCGACTTCAAAAAATCCATTGCGTTCATAGCCTCGTGCAAGGCAATTGTCTGAACCCCGAATGGTGAATTCCTTATCGCGTGTGCACATCACATGTGCGCCAGCCCATTCGCCGCCGCGTTCGTAATCTTGCGCATAGATGTAATAAAAGCGAGCGGCGAGGGGGCCGCGTAGCACCACTTCGCATTCGCTGGCTTTCAAATTCCACCATCCTTCAGACACCCAGCCCTGTGCATCGCGATAGCCAAGCGCGATGCCGATGCGGCTCTGCGTCATGTTGCATAGGCGCAAATCGGCGCGCGCTTCCGAGGCAACACAGAGCGCGAAGGCTGACACGAGGAGGGTGCGAAGCATCATGAACAGGAGAAAGCCTTATTCGCGATCAGGGATCAACCAGAATGGCGCGCAAATCGTTGACATTTGTCCCCGTGGGGCCGGGCGACAAGAGATCGCCGATGGATTCGAAGAAACCGGTTGAGTTGTTATCGGCGAGATCGGTGACAGGATTACGACCAGCAGCGCGGGCGCGGGTCAGCGTTGTCGCGTCGACAAAAGCACCGGCGGGATCATCCGCATGCCCACCTCCGCCATCGGTGCCGTCCGTGTCTCCGGCGATCGCCTCAATGCCCGCGGCGCCCTCAAGCGCTATGGCGAGTGCAAGCGCATATTCCTGATTAGGGCCGCCCCGGCCTTGGCCCTTGATGGTGACGGTCAATTCGCCCCCTGAGAGGATGGCCACCTTGCGTTTCTGCGCGAGACAGTCACGCGCAAGGGCGGCATGCTCTTTTGCAATGTCACGCGCTTCGCCCGCCACTTCCGCGCCAAGGTCGATGACGTCATAGCCCGCTTCGCGTGCTTTTTGGGCTGCTACCGTTAGCGAGAGGGCTGGCGAGGCGACAACGCGATAAGACGCATCCGCAAAAGCAGGATCACCGGGCTTCGGGCTCTCATTGCGAGGATCTGCGAGCAGAGCGGCGGCAGCGTCCGGCAGTTCAATCCCATATCGTTTCACAATCGCCAGTGCATCGGCTTGCGTGGAGGGATCGGGGACGGTTGGTCCTGAGCCGATCACCGAGGGGTCATCGAACGGCACATCGGAAATCCCAAGCGTCATGAGTTTGGCCGGGCGTGCTGCTAAAGTG
>VERN01000038.1 GCA_018882635.1 Beijerinckiaceae bacterium
GTGATGAAGGGCAGCACCATGATGGCCAGAATGAGCGATGCGTTAAACAGGCTGAGATTGCCACCCAATCCGTGATCCGCAAGGAAGGGTCCAAGAACGAAAAAGCCCCACATCCCGTAGATGATCGACGGGATGCCGGCGAGCATTTCGATGGCGATGGAAATTGGTCGCATCAGCCGCGGCGGGCAAAGCTCAGTCAAAAAAATCGCGACGCCAAGCCCGACGGGAACCGCGATGGCGAGGGCAACAACCGATGTGATGAGCGTACCAAGCAGTGGCGAAAGACCGCCGAGGATGGGTTCGGGCATCGCATTCGGTGCCCAACGAACGGTCGTGAGGAAACTGAATCCATAGGCTGAAATCGCAGGCCACGCCCCGATCAGCAAAGACAGCATAATGCCGCCGAGAAGGGCGAGCACGGTGAAGGCGGCGATCCGCGTCATAGCGGCGAAAGCACGGTCGCCTCCGCGCAAACTGCGGAGAATATCGGCCCGTGCTGTTTGGGCCTGCAACGCGGCCTCATGCTTCAGTGTCATGTCTGTCATAGTGGCCCCCGGCCCGGCCCGAGCCGAGAGGCTGGGCTGAAACGGGAGGGGCAAGCCCTCCCATTTTATCGCATCCCGCTGGCGCGGTCAGTTCGTCTTCACGTCTTTTGCCCAACTTGCTTGGATCAGCTTCACCACGGCGTCAGGCATCGGGATGTAGTCGAGTTCCTCGGCCATCTTGTCGCCCTTCTCAAAAGCCCATCCGAAGAATTTGAGTGCGTCAGCGGTCGCGGCCTTATCGGCGGGTTGGGCATAGACGAGGATGAAGGTCGCCGCCGTAATCGGCCACGATTCCGCACCCGGCTGGTTGGTCAGGATCTGGTAGAAACCAGGATTCTTAACCCAATCGGCATTGGCAGCCGCCGCTTGGAAGGTTTTGAGCGTGGGCGCGACGCGCTTACCATCGGCATTGAGCATATCCGTATGGGTCAGCTTGTTTTGCTTGGCGAAGGCATATTCGACATAGCCGATCGAATTTTTCGTCTGGCCGACATTGCCTGCAACGCCGTCATTGCCTTTGGCACCCACACCGACGGGCCATTCGACCGCCGCATTGGCGCCGATGTCCTTCTGCCATTCCGGGCTAACCTTCGACAGATAATCCGTGAAGTTGAATGTCGTGCCCGAACCATCCGAGCGACGCACCACATTGATGTTGGCTGCGGGGAGCGCGAGGCTGGGGTTCAGTTTTTTGATTGCGGGGTCATCCCATTTGGTGACCTTGCCGAGAAAGATCTGCGCGAGTGTCGGCCCATCGAGGAGGAGTTCGCCCGGCTTGATACCTTCGATATTCACGACCGGCACGATACCGCCCATCACCATAGGAAATTGGACGAGGCCATTCTTCTGCAGGTCCTTCGGGGTCATGGGGGCATCAGTCGCGCCAAAGGTAACGGTCTTGGCAAGGATTTGCTTGATGCCCGCGCCCGAACCAATCGACTGGTAATTGAGGCCGTTCCCCGTCTCTTTCTTATAGGCGTCCGCCCATTTGGCGTAGATCGGATAGGGGAAGGTCGCCCCAGCGCCAGAAATGTCAGCAGCCAGAACGGGTTGCGCCAAGCTGGCGAGGGCCACGATGGCGGCGATGCGGGGCAAACGGGATAGGAAGCTCACGGGTCTCTCCTGTCGTGCTTCGGACGAGAAAGCCCTATGAAAGTTTTATGACGCGTCCATGACACGCGGGGTGTGTTTCAACCGTCTTGTGTCATCCGTTCTGCGCGTCGCGCGGCAAGACGAGCCGGAAGGTTGCGCCTTCACCAAGCTGGCTTTCAATCTGCAACCGTCCGCGATGGTGAGCCGCGATGTGTTTAACGAGCGCAAGCCCGAGTCCTGTTCCGCCCTTATCGCGACTGTCGGCGATGTCGACGCGGTAGAAACGCTCGGTCAAGCGCGGCAAATGTTCTGGCGCAATGCCCGGCCCAAAATCCTTCACCGCCACAATGGCGTCTGTGCCACTCTCAGTAAGCGCAATCTGAACTCGCCCGCCACTGGCACCATATTTGATCGCATTTTCAACCAAGTTTTCGATAGCGCGCAGCAATTCATCGCGATCGCCGCGCACCACAATGGGAGTTTGTGGCCATTCAACCGCGATGGTCACACCGCGCTCCGTTGCCAAAGGTTTCAAGCCGTCCGTGATCTGTTGCGTCAGTGCCACGAGATCAAGCGGGTCTGATGGTGTCTGATGTTCGCGTAATTCCACACGCGATAAGGAGAGGAGATCATCAATCAAGCGCGCCATGCGTTGGGCTTGCCCCTGCATGATGCCGAGAAAACGCGCGCGCGCCACGGCGTCATCTTTCGCAGGGCCTTGCAGCGTTTCGATAAAGCCGAGCACGGAAGCAAGCGGTGTGCGCAATTCATGGCTCGCATTGGCGATGAAGTCGACGCGCATCGCCTCGATGCGCCGTGCTTCACTGAGATCACTGAAATGCAACAAGGCCGCAGCCGTTTGTCCACCCAAAGGCGCAACATAGACGGCGAATGCCCGCTCAATCGGGCGCCGTTCTTCCCATGTGGTTTCGCGCGGCGCAGCGCCATTGAGCACATCTGCTAAGGCATCGAGCACGTCAGGATTGCGCAATGCAAAGGAAAACGGCAATCCATTTTGGAGCGTCGGAAAAAGGGCATGCGCCCTCTGATTGGCTTTTGTGACATGCCCGCGGCGGTCAACAACGATCAACGGATCGGGCGCTGCATCAAGAAGGGCGGCCGCGGAGATATCCATTATTCGCGTTCCTGTTCTTCTCGCTCGCGGTAGGTTTTCAAATGGCGTGAAATTTCATACGCGCCGAGCAAGGCTAAGGCCAGTACGAAGGGGATCAGATAATAAATGATCCTGAAGAGAAAGAGCGCGCCCAGCATTGCATTATGGGGCACCCACGCAAAAGCGAGGAGCATCGTCGCTTCAAACACGCCGAGCCCGCCCGGCGCATGGCTGGCAATGCCAAGAATGCAGGCGAACGCATAAATCGCCGCAAACATGGGAAAATCGATGCCATGTCCCTGAGGCAGAAGAATGTAAAGAACAGCGGCTGCAGCACACACATCGGCGGCACCCAACGCCAATTGGGCAAGGCTGACGCGCAGGCTTGGTAATTCAATCAGCCATTTCTGCACGCGCACCGCGCGGCGCTTCATGCCCACCCAAACAAGATAGAATAGGATGACGGCCAGCACCGCAATGCCGATCAAATGATTCATTTTGCTCGGAAGATGGTTGATCGCACCGACGGCGCGTGTCTCCGCGAGCAACCCAAAGGCAATGACGAGCGCCATGCCGAGCCAGAAGGTGACGCCCGCAATCAGTGTGATGGACGCCACTTTGGCCGCGGAGACGCCATGGCGCGCATAAATCCAATAACGCACCGTCGCGGCCGTAATCAGCGGAAATCCAAGTGTAAACGAAATCGAAAAGCTGGTGTAAGATCCAAGCGCTTTGGCACGATAAGGCATGTTGATGCCTAATTGCTTGAGGGCCAAAACGTCATAAAAAGTGAGCAAAAGATAGCTGAGCGCTGTGAAGCCGCCAGCAATCATCAATTGTTCGCGATTGGCGTTCACGAGCGCATTACGAATGCCCTCAATCCCGACATCGGACACGATGTGCCAAAGCACAACGAGTGAGGCGATAAACAGGACGGCGCTGGCCACCGTCCCTAATTTTTGAAAACGAGATCTGATCACCGCGCTGCGCGCGGGGTCTCGTGTTTCGGGCGCTGAACTAAACTGATCCATGCACGGTCCAAAGCGGGGGCGGAAGATATCTGCCCCGCCCGCGCGGCCAAAAAAGGGCAGGCTCAGCCATTGCGTGCGGCAAGGGCCGCTGGCCGCTCAAGCGCTGCATCGAGCCATTTCAGCACATGGGGCGCGTCGGCGAACAATTCCGGTGCCGGCTTTGCGTAGGAATAGACCGCTGCAACATTGAGATCAGCAATCGTGAACCTTTGGCCGACCAAAAAGCCGCCCTGTGCTTTCAAATGCGCCTCAAGGATCGCGGTGGGCTTGCGGAGTGCAATGACCGCGTCATCGGCCAGTTTCGGCACCCGCTCATCTTCTGGCTTTAAAACGCGATGATAAAGGATCTGCAGCGCCTGTGTTTCGACTTCAGTCGCGGCCCAGAAGCTCCACATCGTCATCAGCCCATCTTCTTCGACGGTTTTGGGTGCGAGCGGACCGCCATGCTTTTTGGCGAGATAAAGATCGATGGCGAGCGATTCCCACATCGCAACATCACCGTCCTTAATGGCCGGCACATGACCATTCGGATTGACTGCCAAGAAGGCTGGCGATTTTTGCTCTCCCTTGCGCGGGTCAATCGGTTCGAGCGTGTAGGGGATCCCCAATTCATGAGCCGTCCAGAGTGGACGGAATGTGCGTGAACGCGGAACGCCGTAGATCGTCAGCATGGATGTCTCCCCTTTGTCTCGCACAGCTAACCGATTCTGCCGCCTTTTTCAGCATCCCCGAATGACCGAAACCCCGCTACGCGCCCGTAGCGGGGTTTCAATCCGGAGGTCAGCCGAAAAAGGAGAAAGGATTACCAGATCCAGGGCTGCGGACCGCCCCAGCCCCACATGCCCCAATCCCAGGCCGCTTCCTGGTTCATCATGGCCGTCACCTGCTGCTCATTCGCAAGGTTCTGCTGGAAGACCATTTGGCGGTAGTTCTGGTAGGCAGTCTGGTTGCCGGCATAGAGGCACTGGCAGATCGTCGGGTCGGCATAAAGCCAGATTGGCTGGCCGTCCTTGGTCTGCTGCACGAATTTATGCGGCGGCAGGGCCTTGATCGCCGCCACCTTCGCAGGCGTGTCGGCAGGGCTGATCACGAAGCCGGCACCCGTCAGCAGGTTTTCCTTCGCCGTAATCGATTGCTGGCAAGCGCCCAGTGCGAGGGCCGAGGTCAGAACCAAGGCGGCGGCAAGTTTCTTCATCATATCACCCTGTCAGAAGGTTCGCGCCGGGAGGCGCTTGATCCATTAACCTATGATAGTCACCCTTTTGATGCGAGGTCACGCCCTCGTTTACGGTTTGGTTACCAAGCGGGGCCGCTGCCTGTGAAACAAGTCTCTGTCGCGATTGTCGGCGCCGGTCCGGCGGGCCTTTATGCGGCTGAAATCCTCTCGGCCGCGGGTCTCAGCGTTACCCTTTACGACCGTATGCCCTCACCGGCGCGCAAATTCCTAATGGCCGGGCGCGGGGGGCTGAACCTCACTCATTCTGAACCAATCGCGGCTTTTCTGGATCGCTATGGCGCGGCGCGGTCCTTGATGGCCGTCGCGCTTGCGCGATTTTCGCCCGACGATTTGCGGATTTGGGCGGCCGGCCTTGGCGAGGAGACTTTCACCGGGTCGAGCGGTCGCGTCTTTCCCAAAAGCTTCAAAGCGTCGCCCTTGCTCAGGGCTTGGTTGCGGCGGCTTGCAGCGCAAGGCGTGCGCCTTCTCACGCGGCATGAGTGGAAGGGCTTTGGTCCCGATCGCGCCTTACGCTTTTCAACACCATCGGGCGAAAAGACCATCCATGCCGACGCGGTGTTGCTGGCACTAGGCGGCGCCTCTTGGCCACGCCTCGGTGCCGATGGCAGCTGGATCACCATTCTGAAAGATAGCGGTGTCGCGGCCGCGCCATTTCGTCCCGCCAATGCCGGTTGGCTGATCGCTTGGTCCGATCATGTGACGCGGCATGCTGGCCAGCCGCTGAAACGCGTCATGCTGTCATGCGGGGACACAAAAGTTCGCGGCGATGTCATGCTCACGCGAACAGGAATTGAAGGTGGTCCGGTCTACGCACTTGGCCCACATGTGCGCGCCGCTCTTGAACAGAATGGAACCGCGCCAATCACCATCGATGTGCGACCTGATCTCTCCCACGATGCATTAGCCAAAAAATTGGCAACGATGCGTAAAGGCGCATCGCTCGCCAAACGTTTGGCGCAAATGGGCGTATCGCCTGCGATGGCATCGGTGTTGCGTGAAGACAGATTATTGCCGACCGATGCTGATGCGCTGGCTGCGCGTATCAAGGCCGTGCCGCTGAATGTGACAGGATTTGCTGGGCTTGAACGCGCCATCTCATCCGCGGGCGGCATCACGCGCGATGCGATAGATGATCATCTCATGCTCAAAGCATTGCCCGGCGTTTTTGTGGCGGGCGAGATGCTTGATTGGGAAGCGCCAACGGGCGGCTATCTGTTACAGGGCTGTTTTGCCACCGGCGCATGGGCGGCCGATGGCATCATAGCGTTTGCAAAACAAGCTCAGCTCTCGCGCTGACGATCGCGTTTTTTCACACGGCGCGCTGCCGGGTGGGCTTCGCTGGGCGGACGCTTGGTCTTGTCGCGCTTGCCCTTGAAGGGTTTGTCGCCGTCACGGCGCGGTGGCTTATCACCATCGCGTTGATCTTTGCTGCGCGGACCGGCCTTCTTGCCTTCGAACTTGCCACCTTCACGCTTGCCCTCAAACCGATCATTGCGCGTGTCGGATGACGGACCCGCGGACGGCGTAATCCGAATATTTTCAGGATCGGGCCGTTTGATGGCCTGCGTAAAGGCTTCTGACGCATCGCCTGATACTTCAAAAAACGTTTCGCGATCGAAGATTTTGATCGAGCCAAGATCCGCTTTGCTGATATCACCGCGGCGGCAAATCAGCGGCACAAGCCATTTCGGATCAGCATTTTTTGTCCGTCCAAGATCAAGCTTGAACCAGACGCCGCCTTCCATGCGCGGACGTTTTGGGCGTGGCGCATCACGGTCTTCGAAATCACGACGCGGACTACGTTCATCGCGCTCGCGGCCACGTTTCTCGCGCGGTGCATCGCGCCCCTTATCACCAAAATTCTTCTTGTCGCGCGGATCGTCGCGGCGACGGCGCTCATTGATTTCACCGGGATCGCTGACATCTTCGATCGCAGGCAGGCGCGCGCGATAAACACGCACGAGCGCAGCGGCAAGTTCTTCTGCTGTTTTCTCTTTGATCAGCGCGTGGGCCATCGCGCGATCTTCGTCCGCCATCGGCTCGGTGAGCAGCGGATCATTCAACAAGCGGGCCTCATCAAGCTGTCGGATCTCGTCAGCTGTCGGAGGGGCCTGCCAAGTGAGATTAAGGCCGGCATCTTTCAACAGCCGTTCGGCCCGATAGCGGCGCGATGTTGAACAGATGATCGCGCTGATACCTTTGCGGCCCGCACGTCCGGTGCGACCCGAGCGATGTTGGAAGGCTTCCGCATCACGCGGGAGGTCCGCATGAATGACAAGGCCGAGATCGGGCAGATCGATACCGCGCGCCGCAACATCGGTCGCGACGCAGACGCGCGCGCGGCCATCGCGCAAGGCTTGCATCGAATGATTGCGCTCGTTCTGGCTCAGTTCACCGGAGAGTAGCACCGAGGAGAATCCACGCTCGGTCAGTGTCGCTTGCAAATGGCGCGCAGCTTCGCGTGTGTTCATAAACACGATCGCCGTGTGCGCGTCGACATAGCGTAGCAAATTCACGACTGCGAATTCGATTTCATTGGCGCGCGCGCGATAGGCACGATGTTCAATGTCGGCGTGGCCACCAGCCGCACCTTTCACCGCAATACGCTCGGCTTTCTTTTGGTAGTTTTGGGCAAGCGCGACGATGCCCTTCGGCAAGGTAGCCGAGAACATCAGCGTCCGGCGGCTTTCCGGTGTCGCGTCGAGAATGAATTCGAGATCTTCACGAAAGCCCATATCGAGCATTTCGTCGGCTTCATCGAGAACAACAACGTCGAGCGCTGACAGGTCGAGCCCGCCGCGTTCAAGATGGTCGCGCAGACGGCCGGGTGTGCCAACGACGATATGAACGCCATCTTCAAGGCGACGGCGTTCGCGCCTTGCATCCATGCCGCCAACGCAGGTGGCAATGCGGGCGCCCGCTGGCTCATAAAGCCAAGCCAATTCGCGCTCGACCTGCAGGGCGAGTTCACGCGTTGGGGCGATCACCAAGGCCTGAGGCGCAGCGGCGCGGCCGAACCGGTCATTCTCTCCCAGAATGTCTCCGGCCATCGCCAGGCCAAAGGCCACGGTCTTGCCGGACCCTGTCTGGGCCGAGACGAGAATGTCCCGCCCCGCGAGTTCGGGCGCGGTCACAGCAGCTTGCACCGGGGTGGGTTCGGAATAGCCGCGCTCGGCGAGCGCACGGGCAAGGGCCCGATGAACAGAAGCGAAGGTCACAGACAGCCTGACGGTCGGAAAACAAAAGGGGCAGCGGAACGGAGCCGCGCGACGATAGGATCGGGGCGCGATCCGCCCACACAGCAAGTGTCATACGCCCTTGACGGTCAAATGACCAGAAAAAGCTCAGCGCAGCGCGCGGATCGCGTCCAAAAGGCCTTTGGTGCCCGCCGGAACAGGGCCTTTGGCGTCTCCTTCGACGGCGGGCAGCAGCGCGGTCGCGAGCTCCTTGCCAAGTTCGACACCCCATTGGTCGAACGCGTTGATGTTCCAAACCGCCGCTTCAACGAAGACGCGGTGCTCGTAAAGCGCAATAAGGCGGCCCAGCGTGAACGGATCGAGCCGTTTATAAGCCAATGTCACCGAAGGACGGTTGCCGGGGAAAGAGCGGAACGGGGCGAGGCGCTTGGCATCCTCAGCACTGCGGCCCTGCTCCAGCATGATTGCCTCTGCCTCCGTCGCCGTCCGGCCGCGCATCAGCGCTTCCGATTGTGCCAGACAATTGGCAACAAGGATCGCGTGTTGATGGGCCAGATCAGGCTCATGACCTTCCGCGGCAATCAGGAATTCAACCGGAATTGTATCGGTGCCCTGATGCAGCAATTGGAAAAACGCATGCTGTGAATTTGAGCCCGGCTCGCCCCATACGAGCGGACCGGTCGGACGTTTCACAGGCGCGCCATTGCGGTCGAGCGATTTGCCGTTCGATTCCATATCGAGTTGTTGCAGATAGGCCGGAAAACGCGCGAGCCTTTGATCATAGGGAATGACAGCCCGCGACGGATAAAGACACACATCGCGGTGCCAAATCCCGATCAAGCCAAGAACGACAGGTAAATTCTGCGCCAGAGGCGCGCTTTGGAAATGCTGGTCCATCGCCCGCCCGCCCATGAGAAATTCATTGAAGCGTGTTTCGCCGATTGCGATGGCAAGCGGCAGGCCAATGGCCGACCAGATGGAGTAACGTCCACCAACCCAATCCCAAAAACCGAAGACGCGATCAGGCGCAATGCCGAAGCTGGCGACTTTGTCGAGCGCGGTGGAGACCGCAACGCAATGGGCAGCGACCGCGTGTTCGCCAAGAGCGGCAACAAGCCAGCGCCGCGCGGTCTGCGCATTGGTCATGGTTTCAATGGTGGTGAAGGTTTTTGACGCCACGATGATCATCGTGCGGGCTGGATTAAGCCGCTTCAACGTGTCGGCGATATGGGCGCCGTCGATGTTGGAGACGAAATGCAGCCGCGGCCCATCATGATAGGGGGCGAGCGCCAACGTCGCCATCACAGGGCCGAGATCAGAGCCGCCAATGCCGATATTGACGACATCAGTGAAGGGCTTGCCGTCCGCAGCCACGATGCGTCCGCTGCGCACGCCTTCGGCAAAAGCGCAAAACGCGGTGCGTGTTGTTTCGGCATCCTGCATCTGTGCGGCCGCTTGTGGTGCCGCGCCACCACGCAGCGCGCTATGCAGCACGGCACGCCGTTCCGTCGCGTTAAAGATAGCGCCTGCGAACATGGCATCACGTTGTGCGACGATGTCGGCAGCATCAGCAAGTTGCAACAGCAAACGCATCCCATCAGAATCAAGAGCGCATTTCGAATAATCGAGAAGCAACCCGTCATCCCGTACGCTGAATTGAGAAAAACGATCCCTATCTGCGAAAAGCTCTGCCAAAGAACGGCCGGCAAAGCGGGCACGATGGGTGGCCAGAGCATCGAAAAGCGTATCGCTAGCAGATGAAGTCATGGGGAGAGCCTTGTCGCAGACCGAGAAAGAGCGGCTTCGATGGCCGCGCCGGACGGGGGATCGGTTCCTTGCCGGGCAACGTTGAGAGATGCGGCCGTGACCGCCCAGAGCAGGCAATCACGCAATGCCTGCACAGAAAGAGACTGAATCGCTGAACGGGTCAATGCATTCTGCCGCGCGAGCGCCGCCAGAAACCCAGCATGAAAGCAATCGCCAGCCCCGACCGTGTCAACCACCGCGACGCGCGGTGCTGCGACCTCGACGACATTCTGGGCGGTGTAAGCGGTGGCCCCCTGTTCGCCCCGCGTGATAAGCACCAGTGCCGCGCCGCGAGCGAGCCAATGTGCTGCCGCCGCTTGCGGCGAAAGCGTCCCGCGATAGGCCAGTGCGATGTCTTCCTCACTCGCCTTCATAATGGTGGCAAGCATTTCATAAGGTGCGAAACGCGCGGCCCATTGGGCTGGATCGCCGACAAGCGCGGCGCGGTAATTCACATCGATGCTGACAAGGTGGTCGCGTGCCGCGAGCTCCGCCATGGCAAGCATCGTATGGCGCACCGGGTCGGCGACAAGCGGGTAGGATGAAAGTGCGACGGCCTTTACCATTGGGGGGAGTGCCGCAGGAACATGCGAGACATCAAACATGATGTCTGCGCCTTGGGTGCCGCGAAAATCATAGGAAGGGTGCCCGTCCGCATTGCGCGAGACAATCGACAACGTTGTCTTGAAAGCGAGGGGCGGTGAAAGGCTATAGCTCACACCTTCGGCGTCGAAAATAGAGCGCAGCATCGCGCCAAAAGGATCGCTGGAAAGGCCGCCAAAAAATCCAGCTGTCACACCTTGCCGTGCTAAGGCGACGGCGACGTTGCAGGGTGAGCCTCCCATAGCAAATACGGCTTCGCGCCGCAGCCCTTTGCCCGGCTCAACAAAGACGTCGATCAAGGCTTCCCCGCAGGTCAGGATCACACGCGTTACCTCGGCAAGTTTTTCTGACCATGCCAGCCGGTCGGCGCAAGATCAATTGGTTGCAATAAGTTAAGAAACAACCGGATGTTGCAGAAGCTGGTGACGCCAGTTGTTGGAAGTCCGGTTTTATGTTAAAAAGCGGTGTATTTTACAGTTTTACGACGGCTGTTGCGTCAATTTGTATTTTTGAAGAGGCCCCGAGCATGAATGAACTTTCGCCAATTGAGGCATTTGAAAGCGTGTTCTTTGACATGGTTGATGAAATCGACGCCGTTTCATCGGTGGCCGATGGCCATATGCTGTTGAAGGCGTTTGTCGAGCGCTATGGCCTCAAAAATGCGGCCTATCTTGGCATCAATGTTCCGGGACTCACCGATCATAATCGTCCCTATATTGCGGTGACCTATTCTGATGAATGGGTTCATCATTATTGCAGTGAAAACTATTTTGATATCGATCCTGTTCTTCCTTCGGCGCTACGCAGCCTGCTGCCGCTTGATTGGGCAACGATCGAAATTGCCAACCGGAAAGTCATGAATTTTTTTGGCGAGGCACGCGAATTTGGCGTCGGCCGTCATGGTCTCTCCTTTCCGATCCGGGGACGGTATGGCGAAACGGCTCTTTTTTCCATCACGCAAGATTGCACCGATCGCGAATGGATCAATTTGCGCAAGCATTGCATGCGCGATTTTCAAATTTTATCATTTTGCTTTCATGAGCTAATTTTGCGGGCGGAAAGTCAGATTTTTCGGCCGATTCAGCTCTCGCGTCGTGAGCGCGAATGCCTCTTTTGGGCCGCTAAAGGCAAAACCTTCGGCGAGATTGCAACCATTCTGACGATCTCCGAAAGAACAGTAAAATTCTATCTTGACGTAGCTCGCCACAAGCTTGGCGCTATGAATATTACCGAGGCGGTCGCAAAAGCTGTGTCGATGAATATTCTATTTGAGGGAGTCAAACTCTAATTATCGTTTGAAAAAAGCCGATTCGGCAATCCTGCGTAATTGGCGGATACACAAAGGAAGCGGTTGCGCGCAGTGTGACCTTCTCTGCTATTGAGGAGGCGAAAATGATTGTCATTATTAATGGGTCTGAACGTGATCGTTATCGCGGTCTCATCAACGACATGCATCGCCAACGTGCGCGTGTTTTCAAAGATCGTCTCGGATGGGACGTTGAAGTGCGCGATGGCATGGAAGTGGACTGGCTCGACGATGAAAATCCACTTTATTTGATTTCTGTTGACGATGAGACGGGACGCTTGCGTGGATCATTGCGGCTTTTGCCGACGACTGGTCCCAATATGTTGCGTGATATTTTTTCGGAATTGCTCCCAGACGACCTTGTGGTTGAAAGCGCCACGATCTGGGAAAGCTCACGTTTTTCGATGGATCCTGAGGCAGCCGTTCCGCTTCCTGGTCGCGCCATTTCCTATGTGACAGGTGAATTGCTGGCGGGATTGGTTGAAACAGGTCTGAATGCGGGTATCACAGAAATCGTTTCTGTTTTTGATACGCGTATGGTGCGTGTGCTTCGTATGGCGGGTTACCCGGCCGAGCTCATTGGTACGCCGCGCCGGATTGGCGTCTGCATGACCTATGCTGGCTTGTTCGAAGTGAGCGATGCTGCGTTAGCCAATATTCGTGCCGCGTGCGGGATTACAGGAAGCGTTCTGCAACCGCAGCACACGCCACGGGAAGTTGCGGCATGAGGAACAGCGCGGGGTCGGCCGGCGAAAGCCGGCCGTCCTTAATCTCACATCGTGCTGGCGATTTGCCCGCCATCGACCCTGACGATGGAGCCGGTTGTGAAAGACGCTTGATCACTGGCTAAAAAGACGGCAGCTGCGGCGAATTCCTCAATCCGACCATAACGACCAGCCGGAATGCGCGCCATAGCGGCAGCGCGGATATCGTCCATGCTTTTGTTTTGCTTGGTCGCATTCGCAGTATCGATCTGTTTCAACCGATCAGTTTCGATGCGTCCGGGCGCAATCGAATTGACCGTGACACCATCTTTCGCAACTTCATTCGACAATGTTTTGAGCCATCCCGTGAGCGCGGGGCGAATGGCATTTGAGATGGCGAGATTGGGGATCGGTTCAATCACGCCTGATGAAATCACCGCCAAAATCCGCCCGTGTTGGCGCTGACGCATGCGGGGCAGGAGATTGTCTGTCGCGCGGACTAATCCTACGAACATGCTCTCAAACGATGTGCGCCATTGCTCAGGCGATACGCCGATCGCGCTGCCGGGCGGCGGACCGCCGCTGTTGAGCACGAGGATGTCGACCACGCCCGCAGCGGCGCAGGCTGCATCAACGGAATCGAGAGAGCCCGTGTCGCACGCAACGCCTTGAGCGAGCGGGCCGAGTGTTGCGGCCGCCTTTTGTGCATCCGCCACAGAGCGGCTGGTCAGAAAAACTTCTGCGCCCGCTTCAGCAAAACCGCGCGCGATGCCGTAACCGATTCCCTTATTGCCACCGAGCACAAGCGCTCGGCGACCGGCGAGATTGAATTGCATGATGCCTGCTCCAACTAAAGACCGTCTAACCTATGGCATGAAACCACTGGATGAAAACCGCGTGGTGATGAGCGTCTATTTGTCCGGCGACACCGCCGCGCTGATTGCACCACTCTGCTGCCAGCGTCCTTGTCGCTGCTGTGGTCGTAGCGGGTGCGCCTTCTTGGCAAAGCGAGGTTAATCAACCGCAGTTCGTAATCTCGCCTTTTATTGTCCGCGGAAAACGGCTTTTCGTTTTTCATTGAAAGCGAGAATACCTTCGCGCCGATCATCGGTCGGCACCATGCGGTTATAGGCTTCAATCTCAAACATCATCCCATCCCACACCGACATTTGCAGTCCGCGATGGATCGCCTGTTTCGCTTGCCGCACGGCAATGGGGCCATTACTCGCAATGCGCCGCGCAACATTTAAGACGGCAGCTTGCAATTCGCTCTGTGCCACAACGCTGTTCACAAGGCCCCATTCCATCGCCTGCGCGGCGGTGAAGGGAAGACCGGTCAAAATCAATTCCTTCGCACGGCGCTCGCCCATTGCCCGAGGGAGCGTCTGTGTGCCGCCTGCGCCCGGCATAATACCGAGCGTCACTTCTGTGAGTGCAAATTTCGTATTGTCGGAGGCATAGATGAAATCGCACAAAGATGCGATTTCACAACCGCCACCATAGGCCGCGCCATTCACGGCAGCGATGACAGGGATGGGGCAAGCAAGGATCGCGCGCACCGCGCGTTCATAGACCGCGTGCTGCGCTTGCCATTGCACATCCGTCATGCCCTTGCGCTCTTTAAGATCGCCGCCAGCGCAAAAGGCCTTCTCGCCAGCACCGGTCACAATGATGACGCGTAGATCATGCGTCTCAAGCTGAAACTGCTCGAAGAAATCGTGCAGATCGCGTCCCATTTGCGTGTTGAGCGCATTCGCCGCATCAGGGCGGTTCAGCGTAACGCGCAGAATATGGGGTTCAGGCCGGTCGAGAGCGAGCGTTTCATAATCAAGGCGCATGGGTCACCTAAGATGGATCAGCGTGCCAGTGTTTTTGGGGATATGCGTTGGTTTGACAAGGGCTGTCACGCGCTCACCACAATGGGCGTTCAACGTGATGTTGTCTCAGGCTGGCTGGCGAGGGATTGGTGGATAATGGCTCCAATATCCTGCAAGCCCGAACCAAGCGGATTACTCTTGCGCCAGATCATACCGATCCGGCGGTTTGGCTTTAAGCCTTCAAAAGGTGACACGGCCACGGCGGCGGCGCGTGTTTCAACGGGCACCGCCATCGCCGGTATCAAGGTCACGCCGATCCCGGCGCCCACCATTTGAACCAGTGTCGCCAGCGTGCTGCCCTCCAGCATTTCTCGCGGTCGTGTTGTGTCGATCCCGCAGAACGCCAAAGCCTGATCGCGAAAACAATGGCCCTCCTCAAGCAACAGAAGGCGCATTGTTTTCAGCGTATCAATATCTGGAACGGGCGTATTGGCCTCGCTCTGGGGTCGCAACAACACGAAATCTTCCGTCAGCAAGGGCCATTCCGTGAAGGCGGGGTCAGGGATCGGAAGCGCCACGATGGCCGCATCCAGTCGGCCTTCCGCTAATTCCTGCGTCAGCTTGGGCGTGACTGACTCCCTTATATTCAGATCAAGCCCGGGAAAGGCCGCCAACAGATCGCCAATGATCTTTGGCAGGAGATAGGGCGCAACCGTCGGGATCACGCCGAGCCGTAACCGGCTGAAGGGCTGCCGACGTGCAGTCCGGGCAAGATCATCAAGCTCATCAACCGCCTGTAAAATGGTCTGGACCCGCGCCCGGAAGTTCTCGCCGAAGGCCGTCAGCCGCACATGGCGTGATCCGCGTTCGAAAACGGGAACCCCAAGCGAATCCTCCAAATCTTTGATCTGAAGCGAGAGCGCTGGCTGTGAAATGCTGCAAACCTCCGCTGCCCGACCAAAATGCCCCTCGCGGGCGAGAGCCTCAAAATAGCGGAATTGCTTGAACGTCAGATTTTTCATTAGATTTTCTTATCAATATGATCAGAAAATACAACTTTGTCTGATGATCTATCGCTGATAGACAGCCGTAACAGGGAAGCACAGGCGCGGCGCTTTCCCCCAACGGCCGCTGCCGCTTCCCACCCCTTTCCGCTTTCAGCAGGGATGCACGACATGCACGGAACCGACACCAAATCCGCCGGGAAATGCCCGGTGATGCACGGAGCAGGCGCCACCACGACCTTTGGCGCGCGGACCAATAGCGATTGGTGGCCGAACCAGCTCAACCTCAAAATCCTGCATCAGAACCCGCCCGCGGGTGACCCGATGGGTCCGGCTTTTAACTACGCCGAAGAGTTCAAAAAGCTCGATCTGAAAGCGCTCAAGAGCGACATCGAAGCCCTGATGAAGGATTCGAAGGAATGGTGGCCGGCTGATTGGGGTCATTACGGTCCGCTTTTCATCCGTATGGCTTGGCACAGCGCCGGCACCTATCGCACGGCGGATGGCCGCGGTGGTGCGGGCTCCGGCACGCAGCGTTTTGCGCCGCTGAATTCATGGCCGGATAACGCCAATCTCGACAAGGCACGCCGCCTCTTGTGGCCGGTGAAGCAGAAATACGGCAACAAGATTTCTTGGGCGGATCTCTTCATCCTCGCCGGCAATTGCGCGCTTGAATCAATGGGTCTCAAAACCTTTGGCTTCGGCGGCGGCCGCGCTGATGTGTGGGAACCCGAAGAAGATATTTATTGGGGTTCGGAAGATTCGTGGCTCGGCGATAACCGCTATTCTGGCGATCGTTTGTTGGAAAACCCGCTCGCTGCCGTGCAGATGGGTCTCATCTACGTCAATCCGGAAGGCCCGAACGGCAAGCCTGATCCGCTCGCCTCAGCCATCGACATTCGCGAGACGTTCGCGCGCATGGCGATGAATGATGAGGAAACGGTGGCGCTCGTCGCGGGTGGCCACACCTTCGGTAAATGCCATGGTGCAGGCCCGGCCTCTGATGTTGGTCCTGATCCGGAAGCCGCGCCGATTGAAGCGCAGGGCCTTGGATGGCTCAGCTCTTACAAGAGCGGCAAGGGTTCGGACACGATCACCTCGGGCATTGAAGGCGCTTGGACGCCGCGGCCGACGCAATGGGACAATGGCTATTTCGATGTTCTGTTCGGCTATGAGTGGGAACTCGTGAAGAGCCCCGCCGG
>VERN01000256.1 GCA_018882635.1 Beijerinckiaceae bacterium
CGCCAACATCGCGCGCAGCGATTGAGGCGGAAGGCCGCAAGGCGCAAGCGGTTCTCGTGACCGAGCCCGCGCGTGATGGCGGCAAGATCGTCACCGCCCGTAAAGGTGTCGGCCGGTTTGATGTGCATGTCGAAGGGCGCCCGGCCCATTCAGGCACAAGCCATCAGAAGGGCCGCAATGCGATTGGTGAAGCGGCTAAGCAGATCGTCGCCATTCAGGCGATGACGGATTACGACCGCGGCATCACCACCACTGTGGGCATGACAAAGGGCGGCACGGCCGCGAACACGATCCCGCAGCATGCGTGGTTCTGTGTTGATTTGCGTGTGCGGACCGTCGCTGATGGCGAGGAAATGAGCCGGAAGATTCTCGGTCTGACATCATCCGATCCTGATATCAAAGTCATCGTGACGGGCGATATGAACCGGCCACCTTTCGAGAAAACGCCGGAAGTGGCCGCGCTCTTCAATCGTGCGCAGACGATTGCCAAGGGTCTCGGCATCGACCTTATCGATGTGCCGCAAACGGGCGGCGGTTCGGATGGCAATTTCACGGCGGTCTTTGGGATTCCGACGCTCGATGGCCTCGGCATTGATGGCGATGGAGCCCATACGCTGCAGGAATATGGGCTCGTCTCATCATTGGGTGAGCGCGCGGCACTTATGGATGCGCTTTTGCGCGATTTTAAATAAGGCCCGCTTGACGATGCTCCTCAAAGGCGGGCGCGGTGCCCGCCTTTTTGATGTCATCCGGCCATCACGGCTTTGACGCCATCAATGACGAATTGCACCGCCATGGCGGACAGGATCACGCCGAGGAGGCGGGTCAAAACGATATTGCCGGTGACGCCAAGCAGGCGCGCAATCTTCGAGGCGAGCAGAAAACTGATCAGACAGGCCAGAACAGCTGTTGCGATGACACCGATGAGGAGCGCGACCTTGAGCGGTTCACCCTGGGCACGCCCTGCGAGCAGCAAAATAGCAGTAATCGCGCCTGGGCCAGCCATCAGCGGAATGCCAAGCGGGAAGGCGGCGATGTTACGGATGTGGTCTTCGGTGACAGCTTTCTCGGCAGTCTCGGCCTTGCTCTCCTGCCCACCGGCAAAAATCATTTGATAGCCGATCGTAAACAGCAACAAACCGCCTGCAATGCGGAAGGCGGGAAGCGAAATGCCCAGCATGTTAATCAGCGGTGCGCCGCCAAGCGCAGTGGCCGTCATGATCACAAAAGCAATCAGCACCGCACGCACAGCGACCTTGCGGCGCTCGCTGTCGCTCATCCCCGTGGTGAGGCTGAGGAAGATCGGCGCGAGTCCCGGCGGATCAACCGTGACGATCAAAGTGACCAGTGCGGAAAGGACAGCATCGAACAGCATGGGGCCAATAAACATAGGCAATGCGCTGCTGCCTAGGGCTTTATCAGCGGACTTTCCCCGGCTTTTTGGGAGCGCTTCGTAAGTCACTGATAAATAATGTGAAAAAACTCTTTTCTGAAGGGTGCAAAACTGGCCTTCCCCAGTGGAATCGGATAGAAGACGCGAGTCGTTTATGAAGCGGATTCCAGCCCTTGTCAGAGCATGACGATCAGGGATCCGGTACGGGTCATCAAGATATCCGTCCGGTCTCGATTACGGATGAAATGAAGCGGTCTTATCTCGATTACGCGATGAGCGTGATCGTGAGCCGTGCGTTGCCAGACGCACGCGATGGGCTCAAGCCCGTGCATCGCCGCATTCTATTTTCGATGTATGAAAACGGCTATACGCCGGACAAGCCCTATCGCAAATCGGCCCGCATCGTCGGTGATGTGATCGGTAAATATCACCCGCATGGTGACCAATCGATTTATGACGCGCTTGTGCGTATGGCGCAGGAATTCTCAATGCGTCTGCCGCTGGCAGACGGGCAGGGGAATTTCGGTTCGGTCGATGGCGATAACGCCGCGGCGATGCGTTATACGGAAGTCCGCCTCGCCAAGCCGGCAATGTCTTTGCTCGACGATCTCGACAAGGACACGGTTGATTTTCAGCCAAACTATGATGGCTCGGAAAAAGAGCCCACTGTTCTCCCGGCCCGTTTCCCGAACCTGCTCGTCAATGGCGCAGGCGGTATCGCGGTTGGTATGGCCACGAATATTCCGCCGCACAATCTCGGCGAACTCGTCGATGCGTGCGTGGCCTATATCGCCGATCCTGCGATCTCGATTGATCAGCTGATTGAGATTGTGCCCGGTCCTGATTTCCCCACAGGGGGGAGCATTCTTGGCCGCGGCGGCATTCGCGCGATGTATCACCTCGGCCGCGGTTCGATCATCATGCGGTCGAAGGCTGCGATCGAAGAGATCCGCAAGGATCGCGAGGCGATTATCGTCACCGAGATTCCGTATCAGGTGAACAAGGCCTCGTTGATCGAGAAGATTGCCGATCTTGTTCGTGAGAAGAAGATCGAAGGCATTTCCGATCTGCGCGATGAATCTGATCGCGATGGCATGCGCATCGTGATCGAGCTGAAGCGCGATGCCGTCGCCGACGTCGTGTTGAACCAGCTTTATCGTTTCACGCCGCTGCAGACCTCGTTCGGCGCCAATATGGTCGCTTTGAATGGTGGCAAGCCTGAGACGCTGAACCTCAAGGACTTTATTCGCGCCTTCGTCGATTTCCGCGAAGTCGTTGTTAGCCGCCGGACGAAATATCTCCTCAACAAGGCGCGTGATCGCGCGCATGTGTTGGTCGGTCTTGCGATTGCGGTCGCGAATATCGATGAGGTGATCCATCTCATCCGTACTGCGCCCGATCCCAATGCGGCGCGCGAAGCGTTGATGAGTCGTGATTGGCCGGCGCGCGATGTCGAAAGTCTCTTATTGCTGATTGACGATCCGCTGCACCGGATTTCGGAAACGGGCACCTATCGCCTATCCGAGACGCAAGCGCGCGCGATCCTTGATCTGCGTCTGCAACGGTTGACGGCGCTGGGGCGTGATGAAATCGGCGACGAGCTCAACAAGCTCGCTGATGAAATTGCCGACTATCTCGATATTTTGCGTTCGCGCACGCGCATCATGCAGATCATCACCGATGAATTGACCGAGGTGAAGACCGCGTTTGCCACGCCGCGCAAGACGATGCTGCAGGAATCGGAATCCGATTTCGAGGATGAGGATCTCATTCAGCGCGAGGACATGGTCGTGACCGTCTCGCATGCTGGTTATATCAAGCGCGTGCCGCTTTCGACCTATCGGGCGCAACGTCGCGGCGGCAAGGGCCGCGCTGGCATGCAGACGCGCGACGAGGATTTTGTGTCGCGGCTCTTTGTGGCGACGACGCATACGCCCGTCCTGTTCTTCTCGTCGAAGGGGCGCGTTTATAAAGAAAAGGTCTGGCGGCTTCCCTTGGCTGCGCCGCAGGCGCGCGGCAAGGCGCTCGTCAATATGCTGCCGCTTGAAGGCACTGAGCGTATCACCACGATCATGCCCTTGCCTGAGGATGAGCAGGATTGGGATAAGCTCGACGTGATGTTTGCGACATCATCGGGCAATGTCCGGCGCAACAAGCTCAGCGATTTCGTGCAGGTCAATCGCGCTGGCAAGATCGCGATGAAGCTCGATGAGGGCGATGCGATCGTTGACGTGCAAATCTGCACCGAAGCGGATGACGTGTTGCTGACGACGGCGGTTGGCCAATGCATTCGTTTCCCGGTTGATGATGTGCGCGTCTTCAAAGGTCGCGACTCAACCGGCGTGCGTGGGATTGCACTTGGCAAGAATGACACCGTCATCTCGCTCGCTATTCTCTCGCATGTTGAAGCAAGCGCGGATGAACGCGCGGTCTATCTCAAAATGCGCCGCGCCATCAATGGCGATGTTCAGTG
>VERN01000257.1 GCA_018882635.1 Beijerinckiaceae bacterium
AACCATTGGAGGGTCCGTGGGCGACGGAG
Organism: Beijerinckiaceae bacterium; assembly: GCA_018882635.1. Taxonomy (GTDB): domain Bacteria; phylum Pseudomonadota; class Alphaproteobacteria; order Rhizobiales; family Beijerinckiaceae; genus TNE-4. The sequence continues at coordinate 30 of VERN01000257.1, forward strand.
GCGGTATGAGCGAGGGCAGGGCGATCTATGCCGCCGATCCCATGGCGAGCCGCGGCCGGCTCGTTCCTGAGGAGGCCTCGCCAACCCGTAGCCCGTTTCAGCGCGACCGCGACCGGATCATCCATTCCACGGCCTTTCGGCGCCTGAAGCACAAGACACAGGTCTTCGTGTTCCATGAAGGCGACCATTACCGCACCAGACTAACCCATACGATCGAAGTGGCTCAGATCGCGCGCGCCTTAGCGCGGGCGTTGCGGCTGGATGATGATCTGGCCGAGGCCTTGGCGCTCTCCCATGATCTCGGCCATACGCCCTTCGGGCATACGGGCGAGGACACGCTTGATGAGTTGATGCGGCCATGGGGTGGGTTCGATCACAATGCGCAGGCGTTGCGGATCGTGACGGGTCTCGAACGGCGTTATGCCGCCTTTGACGGGCTCAACCTCACTTGGGAAACGCTCGAAGGCCTCGTCAAACATAATGGCCCCATGACCGATCGGCAGGGCCATGGCGTCGGCAAATATGCAGGCAAGCGCGTGCCGCGCGCGATCCTCGATTTCAATGCCGATTATGATTTGTGGCTGTGGAGCCATGCATCGCTGGAAGCGCAATGCGCCGCTTTGGCGGACGACATCGCTTATGACGCGCATGATCTTGATGATGGGCTGCGCGCAGGCTTGTTCGCCTTGAGCGATTTGCGGGAGGTTCCGTTTCTCTCATCCTTGCTCGATGAGATCTATGCCCTGTGGCCAAACCTCGAGACGTCGCGCGTGATCCATGAATTGGGGCGGCGGGTGATCACGCGGTTTGTCGAGGATGCCATTCGCGAAAGTGAGCGCCGGATCACCGCGTTGCATCCGCGGCGTGCTGACGATGTGCGCCTATGCGGCCGGACCTTGGTCGCGTTCTCGCCTGCGATGGAAGAAGCCGATCGGACCATCAAAGCGTTCCTGTTTCCCAATATGTATCGTGCCCCGTCGGTGCTGCGGATCCGCCAGCAGGCCGACACAATTATGCGAGATCTTTTCGGTCGGCTTTTTGCTGAACCCGGGCTGATGCCGGATGAATGGCATCAGGGGCTCGCGGAGGCCGGGGAGGACAAAAGAGCCCGTCGGGTCGCCGATTACATTGCCGGGATGCCCGACCGCTTCGCGGTTGACGAACACCGCCGTTTGTTTGACGTCACCCCCGATTTACGATAGCCGCACCGCTATCTTCCGGGCCGATTTGGCCCTTTTTGGCCGGTAAAGTTCAATGAACCTGTTCGACGATTTCCAGCGCCGCCTTGCGGCCCTTCTTGCCCGTCTCACGGCGGAGGGGCGACTGCCAGCAGGGCTCGATGCCGGCAAGGTCGTGGTCGAACCGCCGCGCGATCCATCTCACGGTGATCTGGCCACGAATGCCGCGATGGTTCTGTCGAAAGATGCGAAGATGAACCCGCGCGCGCTGGCCGATCTTCTGGTTGCCGCACTCGCGCAAGAGCCGGGCGTGACCGATGTGTCGGTCGCGGGGCCGGGTTTCATCAATATTCGTCTTGATCCCACACTCTTTGCCGATGTGCTTCGCGCAGCTCTCACGCAGGGCGAGGCGTTTGGCCGTTCAACCCGCGGCACGGGCGTGAAGGTCAATGTCGAATATGTCTCGGCTAATCCGACGGGTCCGATGCATGTCGGGCATGGCCGCGGCGCCGTCTTTGGCGACGCACTCGCCAACCTGCTTGAGGCGGCGGGTTATGACGTCACGCGTGAATATTACATCAATGATGCTGGCGCGCAGGTCGATGTCCTCGCCCGCTCGGCCTATCTGCGCTACCGCGAAGCGCTCGGTGAAACGATCACGATTCCGGAAGGCCTCTATCCCGGTGATTATCTGAAACCGGTTGGCGAGGCGCTGGCCAAAGAAGTGGGTCCGGCACTCATCGACAAGCCTGAAGACGCGTGGTTGCCGCTTGTGCGCGACACCGCCATTTCGATGATGATGGACATGATCCGGACCGATCTCGCGCAACTCGGGATCCGGCATGAAGTGTTTTTCTCGGAACGCTCACTGCAAAAGCCGGTCGATATCATCGCAAAAACCATCGCCGATCTGAAAGCGCGCGATCTCGTTTATGTTGGACGGCTGCCACCGCCCAAAGGGGCGCCGATTGAGGATTGGGAAGACCGCGAGCAGACCCTGTTCCGGTCAACAGCGCATGGCGACGACGTCGATCGCCCGCTTTTGAAATCAGACGGGTCCTATACCTATTTTGCGTCCGATATCGCCTATCATGCTGACAAATATAATCGCGGCTCCTCGATCCTGATTGATGTGCTCGGGGCTGATCATGGCGGCTATGTCAAACGCATGAAGGCTGCGGTGGCGGCGGTCACTGGCGAAAAGGGCGAGCTCGATTGTAAGCTCTGCCAACTCGTGCGTCTGTTGCGCAATGGCGAACCTGTGAAAATGTCGAAACGCTCCGGTGATTTCGTCACGTTGCGCGAAGTGGTGGATGAAGTCGGCAAGGATGCCGTGCGCTTCATGATGCTGTTCCGCAAAAATGATGCGACGCTTGATTTCGACCTCGCCAAGGTGATCGAGCAATCGAAGGACAACGCGGTCTTCTACGTTCAATACGCGCATGCGCGCGGCATGTCGGTGAAACGGCAGGCCTTAGCCGCATTCCCCGACCTTGATCTGTCGGCACCGGCTTTAGCCAAGGCCGATCTGGCGCGTCTTGCGGATCCTTCGGAACAGGATATTCTCAAGCGTATCAGCCAATTCCCGCGGATTGTTGACGCCGCTGCGCAGGCGCATGAACCGCATCGCATCGCCTTTTATCTGTATGATCTCGCGAGTGATCTGCACGCTTTGTGGAATCAGGGCAAAGAAGCGCCGCATTTACGTTTTGTTATGGAAAACGACCGAGAGTTGACCCTGTCGCGGCTTGCGCTGGTGCAGGGTGTGACCGGGGTGATTGCATCCGGTCTCGCTCTTCTTGGTGTTTCCGCGCCCGATGCGATGCGTTGATGCCGCTTAAAGCGGTGGCGCGTGGGGCCGGTTTCCGGCACAACAGTCTGCGGCAGTGTTCACGATGAACCGGCCAGGGGTCAGGTAGTCCATGAGTGACGGTAATAGGCAGCGTCCAGCCATAGATCTCGATGATCTCGAGCGGCAATTGCGCGCCGTCGCGCAGCCTAAGGCCGCGCGCTCCTTGCCGCCTGAGCCGCAAGCTGCCGTATCGCCGCCCGCCTTTATGGTGAAGCCTGTCTTCACTGCACCGCTTCCGGAAAATGAAAGCTTCACACCGGCTGAGCCTGAACTCCCGGTCGAGCGCACCGAGCCAGTGCTGCCGCCTGTGGCGAAGCCTCCGCCGCGTCCGGCTGATTACGACCCGCTTGCTGAGCTTGCACGCATTGCGCAGAGCGGCAGCGATTGGTCGACCCCGCGGGGCACGGATGCGCCTGCGGCTGCACCGGCACGCTCAACCGCTGCCATTGACGCGCTCGAAGCTTTGCTGCGGATGGATCCGCCGCAAAAGCCGCCTTTGCCGTCCTATCCTGCTGTGACGCCGCGCGCTCCCGAACCGGCATCCGAGCCGCTTGAGCGGACGCTGCTCGATTATACCGACGTGCCCCCCGAGCCCGCCGCAGCACCGGCCTATCCCAATCCGCCGCTCTATGCCGAACCAGCGGCCGCTGCCGAAGCAGAACCGATTTATGCACCCGAGGGCCAATTGCCGCCGCATGATGCGGCCTTTTTGGCCGAGGAACCGCAGCCGCGGTCGCGCGGTGGGCTGAAGCTTGCTGCTGCCCTTGTCGGCGTGGCGGTTGTCGGCCTCGGTGGCGTGT
>VERN01000258.1 GCA_018882635.1 Beijerinckiaceae bacterium
ACCTTGGCCACATCGTAGAAGAGCTCCATCAGCATGGTCTTGCCGCGGCCGACGGAGCCCCAGATGTAAAGGCCTTTCACCGGAGCAGGCGGCTTCTTGCCGAAGAGCCATCCCAGTGCCGAGCCCTTGCGGGCCAATTGGGCCTCGCTCAACCGGACAACGAGGCCGTCGAGTTGCTCCACCAGCGCGACCTGTGCCGGATCGCGTTCGAGCGCTCCCTTGGCGGCGAGCGCACGGTAACGGGCTTGGACAGAGGGCACGGGCGGGGCACCTAAGGCGGGTTTGGACCGGCAAACGCTGTAGCGCGCCCTTAGGGCGGGAGCAATCGGCCCTTTTGCCTGCAACTGCCCGTCTCACGAGCAATTGCCCAACATTGCTCCTTGCGGTCACAGTCTGGTCACCGTTACCGTTTATTGCAGTGCACAAGAATCGAATCGCCCGGGAGAAACGCCTTCGGACAACCCGCGAAGTGCGGAGGACGAAGGACTATGGGACTACAAGAACAGCCTATGTCCGGCCATGTCCGGAAGCTTTTTCCGGCCGATTTGCCGGAATTCAGGGCGCATCTGCTCCGGCTCGACCCTGAAAGCCGCCGTGCCCGCTTTGCGATGATCGCGACCGACGCGTTTATTGCGAACTATGCCGAGACGGCCTTTGCGCTCGACACGATCCTGTTTGGCTATTTCGAAGCTGGCGAGATGCGCGGCGCAGCCGAATTGCGCATGCTGTCCGGCCAGCCCGCACGCATGGCGGAAGCCGCCTTCAGCGTCGAACCCGATTGCCGCCACAGGGGCATTGGCTCCACGCTGATGGAGCAATTGATTGTCGCTGCCCGCAACCGCGGTATGCGCAAGCTCTATATGAGCTGCCTTGGCTGGAACCGCCCAATGCAAGCGCTCGCCCGCCGGTTCTCTGCCGAGCTAGTTTTCGAGACGGAGGACGTGCTGGGGATTCTGGAAGCCCCCGCCGCTACACCGGGTTCCCTGATGCAGGAAGCATGGTCCGATGCCGGTAGTTTCGCCACGGCTATTCTCGATCTGCAGCAAAGATGGTGGAAGCGTTACGCTTTCCTCCGGCCCCGCTCGCCCTAATTGGGCTAACAGGCGTTTTTGAGCGCCCTTGGACGGAGCCTACCCAATGACCATTGCTCTCTGGTGCGTTTTGATTGCTGGCCTCATGCCCATCATTGTGGCGGGGCTGTCGAAGGCACGCGGCAATTACGACAATGCCGACCCGCGCCGCTCTATGCTTGAAACCGAAGGCATGCAGCGCCGCCTTTATGACGCCCACAATAATTGCTTCGAAGCATTCCCGCTTTTTGCGGCCGGGGTCATCATGGCTGAGATTTACGAGACGCCCGGCTCGACCATCGACGCCCTCGCCGTCGCCTTCGTTGTGCTCCGCGTGCTTTACGTCGCCGCCTACGCCAAGGATCGCGCCAATGCCCGCTCCATCCTTTGGACCGCGGCGCTCTTCTGCACCATCGCGATTTTCACCAGCCCCGCCTGGAGCTGATGCTGCCCTTGCGTCAAGTACAAAATTCTGTTAGGACATGTGCTGAATATTGAACATGTCCGGAGGCGGCGATGCGCGTCGTGAACTTTACAGATGCTCGCAACAATCTGAAGCGTGTGATTGACGACGTCGTCGACGACGCCGATTTCACGGTCATCGCTCGGCGCGATGCGCCGGATGCGGTTGTGATGTCACTCGACACCTTCAATAGCATTATGGAGACGTCCCATTTATTGAAGTCACCGGCCAACGCGGAGTGGCTTGCGCGTTCGATCGAAGAGTACCGCCAAGGCAAGGGGATCGAACGTGAATTGACGGATGACTAAGCTTGTTTCGTTCACGCCACGCGGTTGGCAAGATTATGTCTATTGGCAGAAGCAGGATCGGAAGACCCTCAAACGAATCAACCACCTGATCCGTGATATTGTGCGAGAGCCCTTTGCAGGCATCGGCAAGCCCGAACCATTGCGCGATAATCTTTCAGGCTTCTGGTCTCGCCGGATTGATGACACAAACCGAGTTGTCTACGCGGTGGACAAAGCAACAATCACAATCCTGTCCTGCCGCCTTCACTACGAATGAGCCAACAAAAAAGCCCCGCTTTATAGCGGGGCTTTTGTCTATTGGCCTTGCCGCAACAATCACACTTGGCGCGCGACCATCATCTTCTTGATTTCAGCGATCGCCTTGGCGGGGTTGAGACCCTTCGGGCACGTGTTCGCGCAATTCATGATCGTATGGCAACGATAAAGGCGGAACGGATCCTCAAGATCATCGAGGCGCTCGCCCGTTGCTTCATCGCGGCTGTCAATCAACCAACGATAGGCTTGCAACAAAGCGGCCGGACCCAGATAGCGATCACCATTCCACCAATAGGACGGGCACGAGGTCGAGCAGCATGCGCACAGGATGCACTCGTAAAGACCATCGAGCTTTTCGCGATCTTCACGCGACTGACGCCATTCCTTTTCCGGAGCGGGACTGTCGGTATGCAACCATGGCTCAATCGAAGCGTGCTGGGCGTAGAAACGCGTCAGATCCGGCACGAGATCCTTGATCACCGGCATATGTGGCAGGGGGTAGATGCGCACAGTGCCAGCAATATCGTCCATGCCCTTCGTGCAGGCGAGCGTGTTCGTGCCATCGATATTCATCGCGCATGAACCGCAAATGCCTTCGCGGCATGAGCGACGGAAAGTCAACGTCGGATCAATCTTCGATTTGATCCAAATGATCGCATCGAGAACCATCGGACCGCAATCGTCACGATCGACCCAATACGTATCGATACGCGGATTGGTCTCGCCGTCCGGATCATAGCGATAGATCCGAAATTCTTTGAGATTGTTCGATCCCTGCGGCTTTGGCCAAACCTTGCCATCAACCGGGCGGGAATTTTTGGGCAGTGAAAACTCAGCCATCGCGTCCTCTCAACGGCTCAATACACGCGAGCTTTTGGCTCGATATATTGCACGTCGTTCGTCATCGTATAGGTGTGCACCGGACGATAATCGATCGTCGTCTTTTTACCTTGATCGTCGATCCAGGCGAGCGTGTGCTTCATCCAATCCTTGTCGTTACGATCCGGGAAATCCTCGCGGGCATGCGCGCCGCGGCTTTCCTGACGGTTCGCCGCCGAATCCATCGTCACCACGGCCTGCGTGATGAGATTGTCGAATTCGAGCGTTTCGATGAGATCGGAATTCCAGATCAATGAACGATCGCTGACGCCAATATCGGCCTCGCCCTTCCACACATCGTGAATGAGCTTTTGACCTTCGGCGAGAACTTCGCCCGTGCGGAACACGGCGCAATTATTCTGCATCGTCTTCTGCATGGCGAGGCGCAGTTCCGCCGTCGGCGTGCCACCCTTGGCATTACGGAAGCGATCGAGGCGCGACAGCGCGAGATCGGCAGAATCGGCCGGCAGGTCAGCATGCTTTTCACCCGGCGTGACGATATCCGCAGCGCGCAGACCCGCAGCGCGACCGAACACGACAAGATCGATCAGCGAATTCGAGCCGAGACGGTTCGCGCCATGCACGGACACGCAAGCCGCTTCGCCAATCGCCATCAAGCCGGGCACGATCGTGTCCGGATCGCCATTCTTCTTCGTGAGCACTTCACCGTGGAAGTTCGTCGGGATGCCACCCATGTTGTAATGGACCGTTGGCAGAACCGGGATCGGCTCCTTCGTGACATCGACACCCGCGAAGATCTTGGCGCTTTCCGAAATGCCGGGCAGACGCTCGTGCAAAATCTTCGGATCGAGATGATCAAGATGCAGGAAGATGTGATCCTTGTTCTTGCCAACAC
>VERN01000259.1 GCA_018882635.1 Beijerinckiaceae bacterium
GTACCGCGCAGGATCTTGCCCGAGCGTGTTTTGGGCAGGCGCGCTACGGTGATCGCGATCTTGAACGCGGCGACTGGGCCGATTTTTTCACGCACAAGAGCAACGATTTCTTTTTCGATCTCGGTCGGGAGGCGATTGACGCCCGCCTTCAGCACGATGAAGCCGCAAGGCTGTTCGCCTTTGAGTGCGTCCTTGATACCGATGACAGCGCATTCGGCGACATCGGGATGAGACGCCAGCACTTCTTCCATGCCGCCGGTCGAGAGGCGATGGCCCGCGACATTGATGATGTCGTCGGTGCGGCCCATGATGAAAAGGTAGCCGTCTTCATCCACAAAGCCAGCGTCTGACGTGTTGTAGAAGCCGGGAAACGCGTCGAGATAGGATTCCTTGAAGCGGTCATCTTGCTGCCAAAGCGTCGGCAAACAGCCGGGGGGCAGCGGCAATTTCACGACGATGGAGCCCATCTTGCCCGCACTCACAGGCTTGCCGCCTTCATCGACGATCTGCACATCATAGCCGGGCATCGGCACGGTGGGTGAGCCATGCTTGATCGGCAGCGCGCCAAGGCCGAGCGGGTTGCCCGCAATGGCCCAGCCCGTCTCGGTCTGCCACCAATGGTCGATCACCGGAACGCCCAAAATGTTTTCAGCCCATTGCACAGTGTCAGGATCGGCGCGCTCGCCAGCCAAGAACAATGCGCGCAGACATTTCACATCGTATTTTTTCAGATGGGTGGCGTTTGGATCTTCTTTCTTGATCGCGCGGAAGGCTGTCGGCGCGGTGAAGAGCGTGCGAATATTGTATTCGGAAATCATCCGCCAAAACGCGCCGGGGTCGGGCGTGCCGACCGGCTTACCTTCATACACGACAGTCGTGCAGCCATGCAGTAGCGGGCCATAGACGATGTAAGAATGGCCGACAACCCAGCCGACGTCAGACGCTGCCCAATAGACTTCGCCTGGTTCAACGCCGTAGAGATTTTTCATCGACCACAGAAGCGAAACCATATGGCCGCCATTGTCGCGCACAACGCCTTTCGGCTTGCCGGTGGTGCCTGATGTGTAGAGCACGTAGAGCGGGTCGGTGGCGGCTACAGGCACGCATTCAGCGAAATCGCCTTTTGCTTTCGCCGCGTTGACCGCTTCCGCCCAATCATGATCGCGCCCGGCGATCATGGTCGCTTGCGCTTGCGGGCGTTGCAGCAGCAGAACGGATGTCGGTTTTTCTGACGAGAGCGCGATGGCTTCGTCGAGCAAAGGTTTATACTGCACCACGCGGCCGGGCTCGATGCCGCACGACGCGGTGAGAATCATTTTCGGCTTTGCGTCATCAATGCGGGTGGCGAGTTCCTTCGCAGCAAAACCGCCGAAGACGACAGAGTGAATCGCGCCAATGCGCGCGCAGGCGAGCATCGCCATCACCGCTTCGGGGATCATCGGCATATAGACGATCACGCGATCGCCTTTCTTGACGCCTTGTGCCTTGATCACGCTGGCGAGCGCGGCCACGTCATCGCGTAAAGCGCGATAGGTGATGGTGCGTTTTGAATCTGTGACAGGGCTGTCATAGATGATCGCGTTCTGGTCGCCGCGGGTGGCGACATGACGATCAACCGCGTTCCAGCAAGTGTTGCATTCTGCGCCGGTGAACCAGCGGCCATAGACGCCTTCACTGGCGTCGAAAATTGTCGAAGGGGGCTTGATCCAGTCAACAGCCTTGGCGGCTTCGGCCCAAAACCCTTGCGGATCACTCTTCCACGCGGCGTAAATGGCGGGATAGCGGCTTCCGGATGCAGCGTTCATGATGGTCCTCCCCCTGGCGCGCGGCATGGATTAGGCTCGCTCGCCTGAGGCGGTCGTAGCATTGCCGGGCTAAGCCGTCAGGAGAGACTTTGGATGAAACAGGACGACGTGTCGTCGCGGGTTGAGAAGGCTGGTTTGCGCGAGACCATGCTCGCGCGGCGGGATGGGCTTGATCCGGCCTTTCGGGCCGAGGCGTCGGCGCGGATGGCCATTCATGCAAAGCCTCTGCTGGCGCAATTGCCGGCCGGTGCCGTCATTGCCGGGTTTTTCCCGATGCGCAGCGAGATCGATCCGCGCCCCTTGATGCAGGCACTGGCTGGCCGCGGTTTTCGCCTCGCGCTGCCGTGTGTGACGTCGGGTGGCTTGGTGTTTCGCGTGTGGGCTTTTGGCGATCCGCTGGCGAAACGACGGTTTGGACTGTCTGAGCCTCTTGAGACGGCGGATGCGGTGTCACCGGACGGGTTCATTGTGCCCTTGGCGGCGTTCGACCGCCGCGGTCACCGGATCGGCTATGGCGCGGGCCATTATGATCGCGCTTTGGCCCAGCATCCCTCGGCACTCAAAATTGGGATCGGTTTTGCCGCGCAGGCAATCGCGGGGGTTCCTGATGAGCCGCACGATCAACCGCTTGATGCGGTCGTCACGGAAGAGGGCGTGGTCAGGCCTTTCGCTTGATCCATTCTTCAAGCGCCGCATTGATGCGGGTCTGCCAGCCCGCTCCTTCTGCACGGAAATGATCGAGCACATCGGGAGACAGGCGCAGTGTTGTGAGCTCTTTCGGGCGTTCGCTTTTCGGGCGTCCACGTCTTTTGAGAATTGGCCCTTCATAAGCATCCGCTTCATCGAACCATGTGGAATCGATCTCCGGCGCATCATCATATTCATGAGGCGCGATCTTATGGGAATCGACCTTTTTCAAATCGCTCCCGATAGGCTTTTTGTTCGCGCTCATTGCATTTCCTCATGCTGATGATGTGGCAGGCATCGCCGCGGGGTGTCCAAACGATCATCACCATGCGGCCAACGAGAAAACCAACGGTCTGGAACCGGGTTTCGCCATAGGCAAAGCGGCGGTCTTCCACCGTCCAGTGTGGACCCGCGAAAACGTGGTGTGCGTCCTCGAAATCGAGCCCTCTCTCGGCGAGAGTGGACGCAGGCTTGGCACCGCCATACGTCACTCTCATTGAATTTATGTTACTACAAAAAATAAACCCGTCAATCCGTTTGGCGGGTGAGCGGGGCGCGTTTAGAAGAGGGGCAGGAGATCAGCATGCGTCTTTTATTTCTTGGCGATGTCGTTGGCCGACCGGGTCGGCAGGTGGTGGCGGAGCTATTGCCCGGCCTCAGGTCGCAATGGCGGCTCGATTGCGTCGTCATCAATGGTGAGAACGCGGCCGGTGGCTTTGGCATCACCGAAGCGATTTGCGATGAATTGCTGGCGGCGGGCGCTGATGCAGTCACGCTTGGTAATCATTCATGGGATCAGCGCGAAGCGCTTGTTTTCATCGAGCGTCAGCCGCGCCTGATCCGACCGATCAATTATCCGCAAGGCACACCGGGGCGCGGTTCGGCGCTGATTGAGACGGATAGTGGGCGCCGGGTGCTCGTCATCAATGTCATGGGTCGGCTTTACATGGACCCGCTGGATGACCCTTTTGCCGCCGTCGATCGCGAATTGCAGGCTTGCCCGCTGGGGGCTGTGTGTGATGCCGCCATCATTGATGTGCATGCCGAAGCGACGAGCGAAAAACAGGGCATGGGCGTGTTCTGTGATGGGCGGGCGAGCCTTGTCATCGGCACCCATACCCATGTGCCGACGGCTGATCATCGCATCATGCCCGGGGGCACGGCCTTTATGAGCGATGCGGGGATGTGCGGCGATTATGATTCCATGCTCGGCATGGCCAAGGAGGAGCCGCTGCGGCGGTTTCTCGAGAAGACGCCCGGGGTCCGGCTTGAGGCCGCTTCGGGCGAGGGAACCCTATCGGGCTTGGCGGTCGAGACCGATGACCGCAC